>JBAZLL010000005.1:0-67402 GCA_041650255.1 Candidatus Micrarchaeia archaeon
CCTTTAGTTGGCAATGACAAAGATGAACACGGATGTATTGGTTCTGCCGGATACAGCTGGTGCGAACAAAAACAAAAATGCATCCGAGTTTGGGAAGAAAATTGCACCCAATTAGTCGGCAGTAAAAAAGGACCTGCATCCGACGCAGTCGTTTTCAAAATAATGGATAACGAAAATGCAACCTCTGCAATATTATCTTCTAAAATTGACTATTATCTGGATTCACTACCTACATCCGATGTTCTTTCGCTTCAAAACGATTCAAGAGTATCTCTTTATTCTGCAAGTTCAAGCATCTACGGATTTTATGTCAATCCCGCCCCTGCAAAGAGCGGCGAATTAAATCCATTCTCAATTCAGAAGGTTCGTCTCGGGTTGCAATATCTCATAGACCGCGATGCAGTTGTAGATGAAGTATTCGGCGGGCTTGCAGTACCCACCTCAACCAACCCATGGTCCGGTCACCCCTCATACGAGATAATTCGTAACGTCAGTGAGAGCTACAATATACAATCAAACTTGTCAAAAGCAAACTCTCTCATAACCGAGGGCATGACCGAGGCGGGCGCAACAAAAGAATCCGGAATTTGGACCTATAATAAAAAGCCGATAACACTTCAGCTGTTCTCCACAAATTATAGTGCATACAAATCAATGATGAATATCATTGCCACGTCGCTTGAAACGGCGGGCTTTGAAACGAATCTCTCAATCATAGTTTTCAACGTATCCTCCACGTTCCCGCCGTATTCAACCGATCCCGCAAAGCTTGAGTGGCATCTTGCTCCGACTGGATGGATATACTACGATGTTCCCGGGCTTGATGCAACAAGCATTCCGGAAATGGATGAAGGCGAAGAAGGCTGGTGGGTATACAACAACACCGCCATCAGTTCAATACGTGAAAAAATGAAAAATTGCAAAAACGAAGCAGAGTGGGAACTTCTTGACCGCGAGCTTGCAAGTGCTTACCTAAATGATTCCACAGGTATCTGGCTCGCCGCTCCGGACAGCACATACGCGGCAAGCAGCAACGTTTACTCTCTTGCACAGGACAAATTCATCGGCATCGGCACATACTCCAACATCCGTGAGGCATACACTTCAAAGAACAAAACGCTTGCAATCGGAGTGCCCGAGTTCTATTTTGAAGGCGATCCCTGGAACCCGGTGGTAATCAACAACATTTTCATGATGAACGTGGTAAATTCAATTTACGATCCGGTCATTCGCACAAACACAAATACACTTAAGATTGAGCCGTTCAGGTGGGGCTTTACAATTGTCGGAAGTCCGGTTTCAAACATTTCTGTCCCTTCCGACGCATTTGTCTGGAATTACTCAAGCAAGAGCTGGGATTCAATCGGCGGCGGAAAGCTTGCAAAGACCAAAGTGACTTATGATTTGTCAAATTATGTCGGAACAAAATGGCACCATGGGCAAAACATAACTTGGGCCGATGTTCTCTATTTTAGTGCAAGTACATGGGACAGAACCTATGATGCAAAAAAGAGAGAGATTTCATCCACCCGCTGGAAAGACTCACTTGATTCAATAGTGGGTATGAAAATAAATGGCGAATCTCTGGAAGTTTATCTTAGCGACTGGAATGTGGATGACGAATCTCTCTTGCAGTTTGCCAAGATGTTCCAGCGTGCCGCACCTCTTGAAGAATATGCGGCAATGGATTCGGTTGTCTTTGGCAAAAATGAATTCAAATACCAATACGGGGAGTCGGATCGCAATATCACCAGTCTGAGTCTTGTAAACGGCAGTCATGTGCAAGATGTGCTTGCCGCCGCTCACAATTTGAAGTTTGCGCAAGTTTTGCCAATGGTGAGTGCAGGCGGGAAAACCTATCTGACACAAGCCGAGCTTTCATCCCGTGTTGCCTCGCTTGATTCATGGAACGCCGCGCACAAGCATCTCATAATCAACGATGGCTCGTTTTATTTTGACCGATACGATGCGAAAGACGGTTCTGTATATCTCGTGGCATTCAGAGATGGCACATATCCGTTCTCGCCCGGATATTGGAGAGGAGATTCATCATAAGAAAGGGTTTGTTTGTTCATGTCCGAGTTGCTCCTGAAAATTATTCCATTGGCAATTGCTTCGGCGGCATCGCCGGTAATAATTGCAGTCACTCTCGCGCTCCTGTCAAAAAAAAGTTTTGGAACGCTTGGGGCATTTTTTCTCGGATGTGCAGTTGCCGCCCTCATTTTAGCCGGCATCGGCATCACATTTGCAACCGAAGATGATGTGGTTGCAAAAAGCATGGGGTTCTCGCCATCTATTTTTGATTTGGCGCTTGGCATATTATTTTTGGCAATCGGCGTGAAAATAATTCTTGAGAAACCCTCAGGCCAGTCAAATTTGCAGGGTAAGAATAAACGCAAAAGCCTAATCAAATGGTTTGCCATCGGTCTGATTGGCAGTCTCACAAATTTTGATGCGGCAATTCTAAACATCACCGCAATAAGAGAAATATTCAACTCCGGCATCACAACATTGCAAAAAATCGAACTGCTCGCACTCTGCGATTTCTTTCTCCTTTTGCCTATTTTGCTTCCCTGTATGATTTATGTATTCGCGCCTGCGGCTTCGCAAAGAGTGTTAACACCCGTCGCAGTCTGGCTGAAGAAATACGGCAATTACATCGTAGGTGTAATCTTCCTCTCGTTCGGAGTATTTTTGCTGCTCAAATAAATTTGAATTTAAAAAATTGCGACCAAGGCAATACGGTTTGTCCTCACCATTTCCAAGCCGCCGCCTCTTCATTTTTTTGGAACGATTCAAACACTAAGCGGCATTCTTAAATTTACTCATCAAGACAAATGCATGGCGGGCGGACTGTTCGGGCTGGGTGTAAACAGGTGGAATATACTATTTGTAATAATGCTCACGGTTTTGATAGCTTCCCTTGACCAGACCGTTGTGGCAACCGCAATGCCCACAATTATTTTGGACTTGGGCGGGCTTGGAAGCATGAGCCTTGTTTTTGCCGCATACATGACTGCTGCATTGATAACCGTGACAATCAGCGGCAGTCTCGGGGATATTTACGGGAGGAAAAAACTCTACATTATCGGAATTGCGCTTTTCACAATCGGCTCTTTCCTGTGCGGTTTTTCGCAGGATATGCAAATGCTAATTGCCTTTCGCGCCATGCAAGGTGCGGGCGCCGGAATGTTAATGGTGCTCTCAATGGCAATGATGGGAGACATATTTTCTCCCCGCGAGCGCGGCAAATGGATAAGTCTCATCGCCGCAATATACGGTCTTGGTTCAATTTTTGGACCGATGCTCGGTGCATTCATAACACAGGACTTGGGCTGGAGATGGGTTTTTTACGTAAATGTGCCAATCGGATTTCTCGCAATATGGCTGATGCACAAGGCAAATTATGCTCAAACTCTTCACAAAAAAGCCAACGTGGATTTTGCAGGTTGCATATTGTTCATGATATTCATAATCACGTTCATGTCATATGCCCAAACTCAATTGTGGCTGCTCACATCAATGTTGGCAGTAGAAATCGCAATCATAATTCTCGCACTGATATTATTTGTGCGTCAGGAGCACATTGCCGCCCAACCCATATTACCTCCGTATCTTTTTGCAAATTCAATATTTATCATCGCGATAATTTGCTCATTCATACTCAACGCCGCTCTTTTTGGTGCAATCTCGTTCGTGCCCCAATATGTTGAAACAATAATGGGCGGCGGGCCGATGGACGCCGGCAAGGCGCTCACTCCACTGCTTCTTTCATCAGTGCTCTCCATGGTTGCGGTTGGGCAAATAACCTCCAGAACCGGCAAATACAAACTGGTCGGAATAATCGCAACCATTATTGTCTGCATCGGACTATGGTTGCTTGCAGGTCTGCAACAGGGCTCGTCATATTCTACCGTACTAATCGCGCTCACCGTGCTTGGCATCGGTCTTGGTCCCCAAACATATCTTTACACTCTGATAGTACAAAATGCATTTGCCAGTTGCAAAATCGGGGTTGCAACATCCGGCGTTACATTCTTTAGAAATCTCGGCTCTGTGCTGGGCGTGATAATTTTTGGGGCAGTAATAAATTTCGTGAGCCAGGTTAGCGTGATAACAACTGCGGCCGACAAAGCGGCATACTTAAGCGGACTTCAAACAGCATTCACAATTTCACTTGCACTATCTGTAATCTGCGTTTTTCTTCTATTGGTAATAAAAGAAATACCTCTGCGAGCGAAAAACTCCGGCGCCGTTGCGTCCGGTTAATCATTTATTAAACTATTGATTGTAATCGAAAACAGACGGGTAAGAGGGGGATACTAATGGCATCCAATGGCACATTCAAGTTGAGTTTGCTGGCATTTGTCTTGCTGACATTTGCGGCATTGATGAGTATCAGAACATTTCCTACTCAAGGAGTGGTGGGCTGGGAGTCAATAGCATTCTGCCTCATCGCGGTAATAATATACTTGATACCCGCATCCCTCGTTTCAGCCGAGCTTGCAACCGGCTGGCCCGAAGAGGGCGGTATTTATGCTTGGGTGAAAACCGCATTCGGACAAAAATGGGGTTTTACTGCCATCTGGTTGCAATGGTTTCAGATGACAATCGGCTTCATCAGCGTTCTCACATTTATCGCCGCGACACTTGCATATCTTTTCAACCCTGCACTCGCGGAAAACAAGCTCTTTGAATTTTTGATAATCGTCCTTATTTGGTGGGGCTTTACAATACTAAATTTCAAGGGAATGAAAACATATTCCAAAATAAGTTCAATCTCGGTGGTAATCGGAACTTTCATTCCCGCGGCCGTGCTCATACTGGGCGGGTTGCTTTACATCGCGATGGGAAATCCGGTTCAGCTCACACTCCAGCCAACCATGGCGGACTTAATGCCCAATCTCTCATCGCTTTCCAATCTGGTGCTATTGGTGACATTCGTGTTCGTGTTCATCGGCATTGAAATGACCGCGACACATGCAAACGAAATAAAAGACGTGCAGAAAAATTACCCCTTAGGCATTCTCACCGTGGGCATCGTGACCACACTTGTCGGAGTAATAGGTGCACTCGTAGTTGCAATGCTCGTGCCTATCGGCAGTCTCAATCTGCTTGCCGGAATAATGCAAACATTTCAGGTAATTTTCCAAAGCTTCGGGGTATCATGGCTTGTAAAAGTTTTTGCATTCCTCATCGTGATTGGCGCGGCGGGTCAGGTTTCCACATGGATACTCGGACCAGTGCGCGGGCTCTTTGCAACCGCACGCGACGGAATGTTGCCGCCGATTTTGCAAAAGAAAAACGAGAACGGAATACCCGTGAACATGCTTATCTTTCAGGCACTCATGATAACTTTCTGGGGTGCAGTCTATGTACTTTTGCCCGGAGGAGTGAATAGCTCGTTTTGGATGCTGTTTGCACTCACCACCGCGGTCTATATCGTAATGTATTTTCTTATGTACGCATCCGCAATCAAACTTCGCTACTCTCATCCCGACGTGCCGCGGTCGTTTTCAATTCCCGGCGGCAAGGCGGGCATGTGGCTGGTAGCAGGATTCGGCATTCTTGCAATGGCGGGTTTATTCATACTTGCGCTAATGCCTCCCAGTCAAATCAAAGAGAGCAAAGATTATGTCGCATTCATGTTAATCGGCACGCTTGCGGTGGTTGCAGTCCCGCTTCTTATTTACCACTTTAGAAAACCCGAGTGGAAACCTGCGCAAAAATCCGAAACGGTGAATAAAAGAAAAACGAAAGCTTCCAAGGCAGGAAAGAGAAAAACCCGCAGGTGATTTTGATGGACAAAAAATCAAAAAAGAAATCCGCCCGTTCAAAAGATGTTGAAGTAAAAGCGCTTTTCTTAGGTCCCAAATCCGAGAACCGCGATTATTTCAAAAGCACGCTGGATTTTCTGATGGACGAGCACATGCACTGGCGCAGGGATTTTCATCCCGAAGACCGCGAAATCTCGTCAAAGGATGAAATGCGCGCCAAGAATTATCAAAAGACACTGGACAAGTCAACCGAGGTTCTGTCCGACCTTTCCGCAAAACTTAAGGAAACTTCAATGCCATGGTTTTCTGCCCGCTATCTTGGGCACATGAATTCGGATACGCTAATGGTAGCCAATCTTGCATACATGGCTGCGCTTTTATACAATCCCAACAATGTGGCGTACGAAGCATCCACTGCCACCACTCCAATGGAGATAGAAGTGGGAAAAGATTTTGCCACCATGCTCGGCTTTGACCAAAAAACTTCATGGGGGCACATCACCACCGATGGCACCATCGCCAATTACGAAGGGCTTTGGATGGCACGCAATCTCAAATCATTTCCGCTTGCTGTGAAAAAAGTCAAACCCTCTTTGGTAAAAGGAATGAGTGATTGGCAGCTTCTCAACATGCCTGTGAAAAAGGCGCTTGACCTTGTCGACAAGGTGAAAAAATCCGGCTGTTTTGAAAAAGTGCGCAACGAAACCGTGCGAGGCACCGGAGTTGGCGAGGGAAAGCTTGGAGTGGTGCTCGTTCCGCAATCCAAACATTACTCGTGGGTAAAAGCCGCGGACATTCTCGGTATCGGAAATCGGAATTTTATAGAGGTGCAGGTGGACGAGCATTTTCGCATGGACATTGGTGCACTCAAAAAAGAAATTGATTCTCACATTGCAAAAAAAATTCCCATAATGGCAGTGGTGGGAGTAGTAGGTACAACCGAAGAAGGCGCAATAGACAAAATCGCGGAAATATCCAAATTGCGCAGTCAATATGAAAAGAGAGGAATCTCTTTCTATTTTCATGTGGATGCGGCGTACGGCGGCTATTCCCGCGCGCTTTTTCTTGACGAGAAAAGCCGCTTCATGAATTATGATGTGCTGAAAAAGCGCCTGTTCACGGACAAAGTTTTTGTTGGAAATCACACATACCCCAACAAGGAAATTTACGACTCATACAAATCAATTCCAAATGCGGACTCCATTACAATTGATCCTCACAAAATGGGCTACATACCTTATGCTGCCGGAGGCATTGCAATCAAGGACCGGCGCATACTTGATTTGATTTCCTATTTCGCGGCATACGTATTTGAATCCGGAAAGGATTCGCCGGTGCTTCTTGGCTCGTATATAATGGAGGGTTCTAAAGCCGGTGCAACTGCCGCCGCTGTTTGGGCAAGTCATCGAACAATCCCTCTCAACATAACTGGTTATGGAGAGATAATTGGCAGAAGCATAGAAGCCGCGCAAATGTTTACGCGTTCGCTTGAGTCAACCAAAATCCTCAAGGTAAAAGGCAGGGAATTTATCGTGCAACCGCTTGTCAAGACTCCCGACTTTAACATAATCTGCATGGCATTTAATGAGAAGGGCAATACGAACCTTGAGAAAATGAACCGCTTTAATTCGCGCATCTATACCGAGGCGTCATATCAAAGCGGTCCGGTTTATAGAAATGACTGGATAACTTCAAACACCGAACTTGCGCGGGAAGATTACGGGGATGCACCAAGGGAATTTGTCAAGCGGATGGGAATACCCCAAAAGGAATGGGATCGGGTGGGAAAAGTGCGCGTGTTGCGCGTTTGCATGCTCAATCCCTTCATCTCCAACTTCCAAAACCACCACGACCTCTGGCAGGGCTTTTTGAAAATACTTGAGGAAAAGATTGAGGGCGCAATGGACAAATAATATTTTTTTAATGTTTTTGCACGCGCCACTTTTTTGGCGCAAATATTTTCCATGTTGCTAGGGTTAAATTGATTTTTTGTGCCCCATGAATGATTCAAATTGTCGGACTGATTCGTGTGTGGGTCTGTCAAACACCTCGAATATCATCGGTCCGCAAATGTTTGCAGCTTCCATCTGCCCGACCAGGCGCTTCCAGTTAATTTGTCCAGCCCCGATTGCAATGTGGTCGTTCTTCCCGTCATTGTCGTGGATGTGCATTGCGCATATGCGGTCGCTCAGATGTTTGAATGAGGAATAAATGTCCCACGAAAAGGCTGCATGACCTGTGTCAAAACAGACTCTCAAACGCGGGTCGGAAATTTCGGCAAATAAAACATCAAAATCAGAAAGTTCCCCTCCCAATCTGTTTTTCTCTGATACTGACGAATTGGGCTTGGTGTTTTCAATAGCCAGAGCGAACTCTCCTTTCTGCTCAAGGACCGAGCGCACAAAGCACGCGGCATTTTTCAGGTGAGATGCTCTGTCTCCCGACACGAAATGCCCTAAGTGCATGGTAAGATGAGTACCATTAACTGCCATCAGAGTTAGCGCCGCCCGCTTAGCGTATTCAATGTCTTTTTGTTTGCATTCAGCCGGATTGAATGTCCCTTTCCATGGTAGATGGAAGCTGATGCCCAATCCAGAGGAAACCAAAAGCGGAGTCAATCTCTCCACTTCATGCAAAGGCACGCGGGTAAGGTCAATTTCCATGTGCGGGATGCCGCTGCTTCGGCAGTATTTGATGCTCGGGTCAATGTTCTCAAAGCACAGCATTCCAAATCCAAAACTCATAGGAATCTATATCCAATACGCCGGGGTTGTTTTTATCTCTGCTCTGAGCCGATTTAAAGTGGAAACAATTTGCTTCAGCATAACCTTCTTTAATATCTCTCTCGCTAAATAAATTCAAGGGGTCGTTCCACAACCCCGTGCAGGTGTTCAATGCTAACGCCTGCATAATATAATGTGGAAGCACGGGGTCGTGGCGTAAGCTGGTAGCGCGGCAGGCTCCAGGTGGCCCCTTTTCTTTCTTTGATAAAGAAAGAAAAGGCCCCAGGGTTCAAAAGAAAGAAACTCTGGACTTTCATCACGAAAGAAAGGCAAAAGGGCAATAAGAAACCTGCATGTTAGGGTTCAAATCCCTACGATCCCACTAGGCTTTTTCTTTTTCTTTCGCGGAAAGAAAAAGAAAAACCCTGGAAAAAGAAAAAGAAAACTAAAAACCAAAAAAAAGAAAACTAAACCCTGGAAAAAGAAAACTAAAACCCCAAAAAAAGAAAACTAAACCCTGGAAAAAGAAAACTAAAACCCCAAAAAAAGAAAACTAACTTTTGCCGGAAAAAGAAAATAAAAAATAAAAAGCCTCACTTCTTTTTCTCTTTTTGAAATTCCAAATAAGAATATACAAACGAGAATATTGCAATCATTACCAAAAGAATAATCGACGCAATAAATAACTGCGGAACAAATGCCCCAAACAATGCAATAACTGCCGCCACCTTGAACATCTTGGAACAAATATCATGAGTTTTAGTCCAAACATTCTCACTGCTCAAAGTCCAAGGCGTCCTTATTCCCACGAACCAATTCTGTTTTGCTCTTGAAATGACTACTCCCATATAATAAAATAGCGCACCGAATGCGGGGGCAAGAAAGCGCATTATGTCAATTTTATACCCGACCGAGTAAACTAATGTAAGCAGATATACGTAATACAAAAATCCGACAAGAATCGCAACCATTCCGTCATATTCCTTTTGAAACTCGGAATAATTCTTTTTTAATGGGTCAAGCATGGGGATAACGTAAAACAGCCCAAGCATAACTAGTGATATAATGGGCATCAAAAACAGGGCAACTCCCTTATCCATATATCCGTCAACCTGCCCTTCAATATTCCAATGAGATGCCATTTTCTCTGGCATCTGCATGTAAAAATAAGCATACAATGCGGTGATAAATGAAAGCGCCACAAGCGCGATACTCAGAATTTGCATTTTTCTCATATCTACACCCTATTCCTTCCCATCTGCAAAGCTAAAAAACAGAACTGAAAAAGAAATTAGGGAAAAAATAGTACAAACCAAAAATTAAGAAAAGAAAACAAACTAAAAATATTACAAACCAAAAATTAAGAAAAGAAAACAACCAAAAATTAAGAAAAATAAAAAAAGAAAATTTGCAACTAAGCCTTCTTCTTCGCAGTCAATTTTTTCCCCGCAAAGAAAACCACCATTATCGCTGCAAGCACCCACACATACCATATATCAATAATTTTTTCAATTATAGGTCGTGTTCGTGTAGTGAGCGAAAAGTCCTGTGTGTCGCTAAATGTTTTTCCTTGCGAATCTTCAAAATCTATCAAAAGACTCGACAGTTGCGTTCCGGGCGTGCCTTCCTTATCCACATGAATCAAATATTCAAGGTCTGCACTCTCGCCCGGTTTTATCGAATCAATATATCTGACCGTGCCATCCGTGCTGAACGGAAATATCGGCTTTATTTTTACCTTAACTTTTTTCGCTTCTTTCGTGCCCGTGTTCTCAAGTGTTATAATCACCGTTTCATCCTCTCCTATCGCAAGAAGCTTGTCTGATTTGGCACTTGCCTTAAACTCCGCTTTTTGCTTGAGCGGCAAAACAAGATTTATGCTCTCGCTCATTTTGCTTTTATCCTCTTTTGCATATTGCAAATTCAACGTGAGCGTATAATCTCCGGGCTTTGCGTCTTTCTCAGCTTCTATAACAAATTCTGCATTGCCATTTTGGCGCGCGCCTATCGCTCCGACAGTTTGCGTTTTGCCCGCCCATTTTACTTCAATTCCTTTTTGCGCCTGCAAATTTGCAATAACCGATTCTGCCCTGCTACTACCGGAATTATGCAATTTTATGCTAATTGTCGCCGTGTCGCCCGGGTAAATATCCTGCGGATTTGAGGAAGCCACGGTTGCAATGATATCCGGCTCTCCTCCAACGCGAACATTTAGTGTATTTGATTCACTAAACTTTGAGAAGCGTTTTTCATAAGTGGTGGCAACCGTTATCGGGTAAGTGCCACTTTCTGCAAGCGAATCAATCGGTATCAAAAATGAAACACGCCCCTTCTCTTTTGCGTCCTGTGCGCAAAGGTCTCCCAAATATTGTGTGTCGGGTCCCTGATTAGAGAGGGGGTAAGACATTGATACCTGCACGGACACTCTTTCCGCGCAATTGTCGGTTTCAACGCTTCTTAGCTGTAATGTAAGATTAACAACATGTCCCGGTATTGTCGGCACCTCGCTTAGAGTATATTTTTCAAGCTCTATTTTCGGATTCAGCGAGGCAAACGAAATACTTGTCAGTGCCAAAAATATCATGAGCACCGCGAATGTCTTATTCGCAATGGTGTATTTGATTTCATCTTCGCATTTTTTCATCGAGCCCTTTGTTTTCATAATATCACCTACAGAAGCTCCCTCTTAAAGAGCAATACGCTGGCAACTAATGTCGCAAGCGCAAATACAATCAGAAACGTCATATCTGGCATAACCTGCCAAATAGAGAATCCCTTAATCATTATTCCTCGCAATGCGTCCGATGCGTAAGTAACCGGAATCGCATTTGAAATTCCCTGCAAAACCGGAGGCATTGTTTCAATCGGCAAAAACACTCCAGACAAAAACATCGTGGGCAGTGTCGCAAGCATCGCAATTGACATATATTGCTCCTGCGATTTTGCAATCACGGACATTATCATACCCAATCCGGTTGCTCCTGCCGCATATATCGCAATTACTACAAATATCTCGGCAAGGCTTCCCTTTATTGTAACTCCGAAAAGAAGTATTGCAACAAACACAATAATGCTTGAGCGAATTGTCTCCAGCAAAATGTAATACAGCAGCGTTCCGGAAATTATCGTAACATTTGAAGTCGGGGTGAGAAACACTCTTGTCATAGAGCCATCTTTTCTTTCCCCGGCAACTGCGCGCCCAAGCCCCATCACTGCCCCCTGGAAAATAATAAGTGCAAGGATACTCGGAATCAAAAAGTCCAATCCGGGCCTTCCGCTTCCATAAGGCTCAATTTCAGTAAGCGCAATCGGCGGATTGTCCGCATTTATTTTTGCAATGGAACTTATTTCATTCATTTGCTGCTTGGCAGAATTTACCATTTCATAAGATGCGCTAATCGCCTCTTTTTCCGCAAGCGAAGTTGCATAATTTGCCTCGGATGCATAATATACTTTCGCCATGCTTGCCGCAGTTTTTGCATTCACCGCCTGCAACCCGCCATAGGTGGAAATCTGCAATAATGTCGCCTGTTGCGTGTCTCCCGATGCAAGCGCCGCCAACGAGCCTGAAAAGCCCGGTCCGGGGGAATATGCAGATGCAATCTCGTTCTGGTCTATCAAATAACCGAGCGAATTCTTGAGACCTTCAATCGTGTCCCCAAGTGTGCTTGCAGTTTTTGCCGAGAGTTGTTTTGAGCTTCTATATTCATTTTTAATCAGGTTCATTCTTTGCTCATTATTATCCTGTGCCGCAACTTCAATTGTTTTTTGTGCCATGCTTGCATACTGCTCTCCCACTGCCGCTTTGGCAGCCACCGCTTTCATTCTCTGCGCATAAAGTTGGGACGAGAGGCTTTGTACAAACAGCCGCGTGGATGCCTTGTTAATTTGCGCAATTGTAGGGTCGGCTTCATCCACAATTACCAGCATGGACGCGGTTTTTCCATCCTTAATATCCTTTTCAAATCCTTTCGGTATGATAAATAATATTTTTACTTTCCCCTCTTCCACAAGCCTTTTTCCTTCATCCTGACTTGATACCTGCCGTTTTATTGAAAATATTTCGGACGTGTACAGGTTTGATTGCACCATCTGCGAAAAATTTGAGTTGTCATAATCAACTATCGCCGCAGACACATGCTTTGGAACCTCTCCAGCAGTAAAGCCGTATATGAGTATCATCACAAGCGGGAACAACAAAAGGAAAAACAGGCGAACCTTATCCTTTTTCATTACCATCCAGTTCTTTTTTACAATAGCCGATACCTTTTTGCCGTCAAGCAATTTTTCGCTAGAGCCGTTTGTGTGCGTGCCTGCCATCCTAGTCCCTCACGTCCTTTTTTGTAAGATTGATAAAAACATCTTCAAGAGAAGGTTCGGCCGTTCGCAGTTCTTTCACTTTCACATGCTTTTTTGCAAGATAATTGGAAAGTGTGAGTAGTGCCGCCTTTTCCATATTTTTCATGCTTATTTCAATTTTGTTTCCTTTCACAGTTATCGTATCTATCTTTAGAAACTCCTTTATCTCTTCAGCCAATTTGTGTGCAGGTTCATCAGTTTCAATTTCTATCCTATGATTTCCGCCGTGTTTGCGCTTTAGCTCCTGCGGCGTTCCTTCCGCAATGATATGCCCTTTATCCATAATTGCGATGCGCTGGCAAAGCTTGTCCGCTTCTTCCATATCGTGTGTGGTGTAAACAATCGTCATTCCGGAATCGTTTAGTCTTTTTGTAAGCTCACGCAAGGCAATTCTGCTTTGTGGATCAAGCCCAGTTGTGGGCTCATCCATAAATAGTATTTGCGGCTTGTGCAAAAGCCCTGCCGCAACGGACAGTCTTTGTTTCATTCCGCCTGAAAATCCCTCGGAATAAATATCCTTTTTCTCGTACAATCCGACGGTTTTTAGCAGTTCTTCGCTTCTTTTTATGATTTCTGATTTGTTCATTCCAAAGAGTTCTCCGATATACCAAAGATTCTCCATCGGGGTAAGCTCTCCAAAGAGTGCAAATTCCTGCGGAACAACGCCTATTTTGCTTCTTACAATTGCCGCGTCCCTGACAAGGTCGTATCCGGCAATTTTTGCTTTCCCTCCATTTGGTGCAAGAAGAGTCGTGAGCATCTTAATCGTAGTAGTTTTTCCGGCGCCGTTTGGACCCAAAAAACCGAAGAGTTCTCCCTTTTTTATCTTAAGCTCAAGTGAGTTGACCGCTGTAAAACTGCCAAATTTCTTTGTAAGTCCCGCGCATTCAACGTCAAGTTCTTCGTTCGTCATGGCAATTCCTCTAGGCATATTCCATTTTTAGTAATATTCTATTTATTGGAATAGTTTTATAATACTTCTCCGCGCAGATTAAACCGGTAATAATGTTTAGCAACAAAAAAATTTCCAATGTACAAAGAGTTTGCAGCAAAAACGATCTTCCTGGTCCGGTGACCTTTCTTGGTCTTTATTTCATTTGGCGCCTCTCAAAGAGCCCCGCGCACGGCTATTCTCTTGTTGAGGAGGTGCGCACGAACACCCCGTTCAAGCACATAAAAATGTCCACCGTTTATCTTGTGCTATCAAAGCTTGAAACATCCGGGCTGGTAAAAAGCGCAAGAAAGGCCGTTGGTATGCGCGTGCGCAAAATCTATACCACTACAAAAAAAGGCAGAGAGCTGTTTGAGAGCAAACGGGGAAAACATATGCACGGTCCCATTCGCGAATTCATGGCGGAATTGCTCGGATTAAAATTAGAGACAAAAGGCTGAAATTCTCCACTCTAAAGTAATATAAGATTTCAAATTCATCCTTTTCTTAGATGATGATTCCAGTTTTACTGAGCACGGGCTTTTGCCCATGTGTTGATGAATACCTGGAGCACTGATATTCTAAGATACATCAAACTCTTAGAATTTTTTTACAATGCGCCCGATTCAGGCTTCGGGAACAATAGTATACGCGCAAATCTTTGTGCCTTCATTAACAAGTGTGATATTTGTTGCATTAGATTTTATTGATGCTGTTGAAGCGTTTATGCTGTACACTCGATGCGATTCATAATACTCTTTGACAATTTCTTTCATTTCCCGTTTTGTCGGAGATACATAATATTCTCCTACTTCGAATTTTTTACACATCGCTTCAATTTTCTCCAACGCACTCTCAACTTTGTCCTGTTGTCTGTTCAACCAAATGTGCGGGGCCAAATAAGAAAGCCCTCCAATCATCGCACCCACTACTCCTCCAATTGCCGCACCCATATGGTTTTTTTTGAGCAAATACTCGCATGTCGCGCAGATGGAAACAATCCCCAAAGCCGCCTTCAATCCAATTTTATCCCATCTTATGTGTGCATTTTCAAAATATGCCTTGGTGTCGTGTGCCAGCGCATGATGGCAATTTTCGCTATTGTTGGTAATAATTCCGTCTGCATATCTTATCTTGAATCCGAGTGCTTTTTTGTGCAGTTTGCGCACTTTTTTATGTAATATTTTTTCTTGCGAGGATTCCAACTCTTGGTGCTCTATCAATCCCAATTTTTCACAAAACTCGTTTATTTTTCTAAATACAGGCGTGGCCAAAATTTTTTGTTTTGGCTCTTTTGTATTTTGTGCCTCTATTTTTTTATTGAGCGTTTTTACTTTTTTATCAAATGCAATCAGTTCATTGACAACTTTTTTCAGGCTCTTATCTTTTTCAAGTAGCAAATCTTCTCTATTTCCAAATTTCGTTTGTATTTTTTGCACTACCAAATTTTTTAGTATCTGCATAAACACCACTAAGCCTTTGTTGATACATTTGTTTATGTTACAATATTTATATCATTATGCACTCTGTTTCGGGATAAACTTGTTTTTGCAAACAAAAAATTCACCCCTAAACCGATTGGTAATTATTTTTAACTCTCCCTCCCATTTTTTGCTGTGTCTAAAAGAAAACGGGCAAAAAGCAAGCAAGCATCAGCTCATGCAGGGAAAAAAACCCTCATTGTGAAATTCTCCAAAAAATCAAGGGCAAAATATGCAAAACGCCCCAGTGCAAAATCAATGCACAACCAAATTTCGTCCAAAGAAAAAACAAAAAAAGACACAAAAAAGTTTGACGACCCGCTTGCAGTGCCTATGCCGAAAAGTTGGATGGACTCAAAATCATGCGCGCAAATAATCCAATATCGCAAAACGCAATATCGCTTATGGAGCTGGGCGGTTGCCCTCTCAATTTTATTGCTTTTTAGCGTAGCAGGAATAGAAATTCTTTCCGATATGAACATTCTTGCAAGTCCAAGTGAAAATCATGCTTTGATTCTGCAAGGTGCCGACATTCTCGCAATATTTGTAATCGGGCTTGAGCTTGTATCCAGTTTTTCGCATTCCAAAAACAAGGCGCTTTTTGTAGCAGAAAACTGGCTGGCAATACTGGCTATTTTACCTATTGGTCTTTTCGCCCGCGCATTAAAGGCATTTGAAGTGTTTGCATTAATGGAGGAAATATCCATTTTGCGCGGCTTTCAAATGGCGGGAAAATTCGGTGAGATTTCAAACATTGTGCCTTCTCTTGAAATTCCGTTTGAGATAAAATTAAGCGAACTATTCTCCGGTATTTTTGTTTCGGTGCGCCAAGTTTTTGCCTCTCTTAATCCCATTTTTCTGATTCTCAAAAGCGCGATATTGCGCATTTTAAGATAAACCATGTGTGCAAATGTCGCACTTTTTTTTCGCGTCTTGGCGGCAAATGCTTTTAAGCCTCAATTTTGAGCACTTCTTATGGAATGCAAAAACCTCTTGCCTTTGATGGCAATATTGCTTATTTTGCCGGCACTACTGATTGCCGGGTGTCTCGGCTCTGGGAAAACACAAGCGGAGCCTACTTATACTCCTCCGGCTTTAGAAGAAAAACTTTATCCTGTTGTGGTGCAGGAAGAGCCGGCCGCTCCGAATGTAACTAAATTGGTCCCGTTTGAGCTCACATTCATCAATGTCGGATACGGCGACGCATCCCTTATACAGTCCGAGGGGAAAAACATTCTAATTGACACCGGACCGGATGCAGATGCCTCAAAAATAAAATCGGTTCTTGCATCAAAAGGGGTAAAAAAAATAGACCTGCTCGTGCTCTCCGAAGATGATATACTTTTTGTGAACGGCGCCGCAGACATCTTGCGCTCATATCCCGTGGATGAAGTTTGGGTATCTGGCGGCAGACCAAAGGCAGGATTTATGCCAGTCATTCTTCCGCTCGCAAAAAACTCAATTGTAAAAACCGTGCTTTACGGGGACAATTATACACTTGGGAACCTAAGCCTCACGGTTCTTAATCCGTTCCCCGGCGAAAACAACACAAGTCCGGACCTTGACTCAATCGTTCTGAAAGCAAAATACGCAGATTTTTGCTCGCTTATTTTCAGCAACTCGGAAGCATCCGGTGCAACCGGCTCTGATGGCGGAACAGTATTTGGCGGTGTTGACAGCCGCATAATTTCAGGTCCGATTTCAATTCAAAACTGCAAAGTGCTAAAGGTATCCCACCACGGTTCCGGAAATTCCGCATCATTTCAGCTTCTAAATGAAGTGAATCCGGACGTCGGTGTAATCAGCGCGGGGCTCAATTTGCCGGAAAACAAATATCCCGAGCCAACTGCGATTCGCAGATTGCTTTTGCGCAACATGTCTGTTTATGTGACGGACAAGCTCGGCTCAATAACCGTGCTCTCTGATGGAAACGAATACAAGATGGAAACCGAATATCCACGCGATGAAAAATATGCGATTTTCATAAACGATGTAGGGCAGGGCGGGCTTTTGTACTGGAGATAAAAAATTAGTTTGCAATTTTTTCTTTTGTATTTTTTATTTCTAATTTTTATTTGTTTTTTATCCGGATTTTTTTAAGCAGAATTTTTTTTATAGCGGCGGCGCATCCTGTTTTTTTAAAATACTCTCAAGGCTCTGGCTGTATTTTTTCGCATTTTCAAATGAGATGGAAAATGATTTCGGGTTTTCCTTCAAATAGTCCGTGCGCACAAAAAGCCATTCCCCCCCTCTTATTCTCCATGCGATATAAGTCGTGATATTCGTGTTTGCCTGCCAGATTTTGAGCTCATTCACCTGCTCTTTTCTCAATTGCAAATTTGGCGAATCTATAGCCTTGCACTCAAATCCGTATTGGTCAACATTTCTAAATGCCAAAATGTCTGGGCACGGACTTGCACCGCCTCCGGAGCCTGCCGCGCGAATTGCGGAAAAACCGACTTCAATCAGTTTTTTTATGAGCTCGTTTTCAGCCCTGCTTCCTTTTTTATACGAGCCAAATGCCGCCATGAAACTGTTTGAAAGGTTGAGGTTAAAAGCTTTGGGAAGGTTAGCTTTGCGGGGGGATTTTATGAGTTTTGACATGCGAATCGGAGACTGCATGACTCGGGGTGTTGAGGTTCTTGACTCCTCAAAATCTGCATTTGATGCGGCTAAACTGCTTGCAAAAAAGAAAATCGGCTCTGTCATCATAACACAAAAAGGGGATGCGGTCGGAATAATCACCGAGCGGGACATTGTCTACAAAGTTGTTTTGAAAGAAAAAAATGCAAAAAAGGAAAAGCTTGCATCCATAATGTCAAAACCGCTCAAGGCAATTTGTGCCGAGCAGACTATACAGGATGCCGCGCTTGCAATGCGCGAAAATAACATAAAACGGCTTCCGGTGCTTGACAAAAAAGGAAAACTTGTGGGCATTATAACTGAAGGGGACCTAATTACTGTTTATCCGGGAATAGTGGACATTATCAGCGAGACGCCAAAAATGAAATAATCCTTTTTTTACAATAAATTTTTTTCAATATTTATTTTTTTGAAAATACAACTCAAAATAAGACAACTTTTTTATCTTCTTTCCGCCTGCATTTGCAACATCAGCGCCCTTGCTCTTGCATTGCGCCCAAGATTAGAATCCGCCTTTTGCATTGTCTGCAAAAACCATCCCACCAATTTTTCATTGGATGCGCCCCATAGCGCGCATTTTGCGACTATCTCATGCACTTGCATTCTGTTAATTTTCACTTTCTTTCCCATGTCAAATACGTCTTTATTGTCAATGCATTTTACGTAAGATTCAATCGCCATGAAAAGCGGAATAAGGCAGAACATTCGCACCTTAATCGCATTTGTGGGAAGCGAAATTATGTAATGCATTCCAGAATACAAATATTCAAGCGCATTGTCAATTTCCTCGTTTAGCACGCTCATCGCCATCGCGCGGTTCTCCTCTTTTAGAAGCGTGTCATAATCCAGCCCATATCTTTGCATTATCTCGCGCGGCCAGTAATATCTTCTTGAAGGAATGTCCGAGGACACGTCCCGCAAAATATTCACTTTCTGCAATGCGAGCCCGAACTTTTTGGCGTATGTGTGCAGTTTTCGTCTTGTTCTAGGAGTTATGATGTTATTGTAATAAAGCAAATCATTGAACAAATAGCCGACCACTCCGGCAACATAATAGCTGTATCTGTCCTGATCCTTGAAAGTGCGAATTGATTTTGTCTGAAACTCGTACATCCCGCTTGCCATTACTCTTCCCCAGCGCAGAATGCTCTCGCGTACTTTTTTTGGTTCGCCATAATAGACTTTTGCAACTGCGGGCAAATTCTCAAGCAATTCTTTCTCGTAAGTATAATCAAGCAGTGCGAGCATTTCCGTTTTGCAGGAGCTGATTTTCTCCTCATCAAATTTTTTCATTTCAAGAGAATCAATAAACTGGTCAAAAAGCTGTTTTTTTATGCTCACCGGAGCGGACGAATCCTCTATCGTGTCAATAACCCTGTAAATAAGATAGGAAACCATCATCTGTTGGGAAAGCGGATGCGGCAATACCTTTATCGCGAGCGCAAAACTTCTGGATACATTAGGCAAAATATTCCAAGATAAACTAAGCTCTTTGTTCATTTTTCGCCTGCACCCTTCATTATTGATTGCTTCTGTTTAGCGGGAGATATTTTAAAGTGTTTTGCTCAAGTCTTTTTGGGTGTTTTATTGGCGGACGGGGTTATTTTTGATTTTTCAGGCTCAAAGCTTTCGGTGCAAAAGCTCGCATTGGGTGCATCCTCGCTTGAAGGTTACATCAATGAATTAAGCGCCGTCGTCTCGGATAAGGACTGGTCGCACCCTGCCGCGTCTTTTCTTTTGCCTTTTGAGAAAAAATACGCATCGGAATGCGCTTCACTTGCAAAAAAACTGCCCTCACCTTCTCTTGTAATAGTTGTCGGAATCGGCGGCTCAAATTTGGGCACCATGGCGGTGCACGATGCAATATTCGGCTCTCTTTGCAATCTTAATTCAAAGCCGCAATTGGTGTTTGCGGATACCACCGACGCGCGGACGTTAAATTCCATCATCGAACTTGCAAAAAGTCATTTCTCCAAAGGCGGGCATGTAATAATCAATATCGTGAGCAAGTCCGGGCACACAATAGAGACAATTGCAAACTTTGATGTGCTCTATTCCTCCCTATCTGCCCAGAGCAAGGATCGTTTGCATGTTGTCGCAACATCGGACGAATCCTGCGACCTTGAAAAATTGGCGCTTTCCGAAGGCTTTGACTCACTGCAAATACCAAAAAATGTCGGCGGGCGATATTCGGTCTTTTCAAATGTCGGTCTTTTCCCGCTTTCCCTTTGCGGCGTGGATATAAATTCCCTTTTGGAAGGTGCGCGCATGTCCGCAAAATCCGCGCTTTCAACCGATATTTCAAAAAACAATTCCGCCCTCATGGCTTCATTTCTTTATGCCAACGCAAAGAAGGGAAAACGAACGCACGTTGACATGCTTTTCTCAAACAGTCTTCATTCCACCGGAATGTGGCACCGCCAGCTTTTGGCAGAAAGCAGTGCAAAGCAGAAAAATATTCAAGGCAAAATCGTGCATTCCGGCATAACTCCGATTTGCTCTGTTTGCACAACCGATTTACATTCAATGGCTCAATTATATCTGGGCGGACCCGACGACAAAACTTATCGCATAATAACTGCTTCCGACAAAGGTGCAAACGCATCCATTGGAAAATCCGCGCTTTTGCATGTGCTTGCTCCGCAGGTGCAGGGAAAGAGCATCAATCAGATAATGGATTCAATTTGTGGCGGAGTAATCTGTGCATTCAAAAAAGGCGGACGGGAATTTGTGCACATAAACCTGCCTTCTCTTAATGCACATAGCATCGGTTGGCTTATGCAGGAGGAAATGGCGGAAACGATGTATCTCTGCCATCTTCTGGGCGTGAATGCGTTTGACCAGCCTGCGGTTGAAGAATACAAATCGGAATCCATCAAAATCCTAAAAAAATCAACCTAATTCTTTCCTAAGAAATTTTTTATCTTTTCATTTTCTTCTCCCTTTGCAAGAAGCATTGCGCCCTCAAGAGAAGGATTATTCATTTTACAAACGCCTATTTTTGTGAAAGCAACCGGGGATATTGCGCATTTTCTATACCCTGAAAATACATCTGTCCTGTATTTTTTCATAAGCGCGAATCCAACCGAGCCTGCAATAATTATTTCGTTCGGATTTAGTGCGCTTGCAATGTTTGCAAGCCCAACTCCGAATAAGAAAGCGGCACTATTGCAAATCGCTTTCGCATCCAAGCTTTTATCCAAGAAAATTTCCTTTGCACTTTTTCTTTTTCCCACTCTCTCAAAATATTGTTTTTCAATCCCGGCCCCGCCGCAAATTTCTTCCCATTGAATTATTTTTCCCAAGTTTTCTTTTTTTCCAAGTAGTAAAATTTTCATGTGCCCGAATTCTCCCGCACAATTGTTTTTCCCGCGCAAAAGCTTTCCCTCATGCACAATCGCGCCTCCGATGCCTGTTCCGGGTGCAACTATGCAAAATGAATCATTTTTCTTTGCCCCCCTACTCCACCACTGTGCAAGCGCGGCGCATTTCACGTCGTTTTCTGCAAATATCTTCGCGCCAAGAATATTTTTTTCAAAATGCAGATTTTTCACATTTTTAATGTTCGGCAATTTTGATACAAAAGAGTTTTGCACAAATCCTGGCAACGCAATGCCGACTGAGTTTGCATTTGTTCTTTTCACCAGTTCCTTTATGATATTTTTCAATTCGGCATTTGTCAAATTTGCGGGGGTGGGAATTTCCCCGCTCTTTTCTGCGCCATTTTTTGAAAACATCCACCCAATTTTTGTGCCGCCGACATCCACTCCCAGTGTTTTTTCGTTTCTTAATTTCCCGCCCTCTAGCATATTTTTTCAAATGGGTGCAACCTACTTAAATGTGCCGTGCGGCGCATATTTTGTGTTCGTGAAAAACAAACCTAATATTTAAACAATTGCGAACCTACTTTTAGTATGCTAACCAAGCCGGATGTGTCAGGAACGGACCTGTGGTCAATGCCGATTGAGGAAGCTTTTGCCCGCCTCAAGAGCTCCGCCAACGGTCTCTCCGATGCGGAATCCTCAAAAAGACACGCAGTGTTCGGGCTCAACGAACTTGCGCAAAAGAAAAAACGCAACCTTCTGATGCAATTTGCCGCCTATTTTTTCAATCCGCTCATTGTTGTCCTCATAATAGTCGGTCTTGCCTCATTTTATTTTGGAAATGCGCTAAGTGCAGTAATCATACTTATCATGGTGCTCGTGAGTGTGTGCCTCACATTTTATCAGGAATATTCCGCTCAAGATGCCGCAGAAAAACTTCGCAAGCTGATTCGCAACACCGCAACCGCGCTAAGAAATTCCAAATACAAGGAAGTTCCCCTCAAATATCTTGCGCCCGGAGATGTGATACGTCTCTCCGCCGGAGATTTGGTTCCCGCGGACTGTCGAATTATCTCCTGCCGCGACTTTTTCATAAATCAGGCGTCAATCACCGGCGAATCCGTTCCGGTTGAGAAAACTGGCAAACCCGCGGATTCCGGCACGCAAATAACCGACATGCTCAATGCAGTATTTTTCGGAAGCAGCGTTGTGAGCGGCTCGGCGCAGGCAATAGTTGTGCGCACCGGCATGGCGACACAATTCGGCGCAATTTCAGCCCGATTGGGCACAAGCAGGCAGGAAACCGCGTTTGACCGGGGAGTGCGCGATTACAGCATGCTCATGCTCAAATTCGTATTCGTACTCGTGCTCATAATTTTTGCATTAAACGCATTTCTAAAACAAAACATGCTTGAGGCTCTTCTTTTTGCGTTGGCGGTGGCGGTCGGACTTACTCCCGAAATGCTTCCAATGGTTGTGACTGCAAATCTTTCGCAGGGCGCAAACAACATGGCGAAAAAAGAAGTGATTGTGAAAAAGCTCCCTTCAATTCAAAATCTCGGCGCAATGGATGTTCTGTGCACCGATAAAACCGGCACACTGACCGAAGATAAAATCAAGCTTGTGCGCCACGTGAACATTGACGGCATTGAAGACGATCATGTGCTTTTGTTTGCATATCTTATCAGCTTCAATCAAACAGGGCTTAGAAATCCCCTTGACAGCGCGATACTTGAACACGACGCAAAGCGGCTTAAAAAAGAAATAAGCGCCAACTTCAAAAAAATAGATGAGATTCCATTTGACTTCATGCGCAGATGCATGAGCGTCGTAGTTGAGGACTCATCCAAAACCCATATTCTTCTTACAAAAGGCGCGCCCGAAGATCTGTTGCCAAAATGCAATCATATTGTGCGTTCGGGTTCTTTGGAGCCGATGCCCGATTCAGACAAGAAAAAGGCAAACGAACTTTATCTGAAACTAAGCTCCGAGGGCTTTAGGGTGCTTGCTCTTGCTTCAAAACAAATCTCTTCCTCAAAGAGCATATATTCCGTTTCCGACGAATCTGATTTGGCATTTGAAGGCTTTTTGGCATTTTTGGATCCGCCAAAAAAGACAGCGCACGCATCATTGGCAGAACTGATGAAGCGCGGCATTGAAATAAAAATTCTTTCCGGCGACAACGAGCTTGTAAACCGCAAAATCGCAAAAGACGTCGGACTGAATGTAAAAGGCGTAATCACGGGTGCGCAAATCGCGCAGGCAACCGACGAATCCATGCAAGTGCTTGTGGAAGAAAACACAATATTCGCCCGCGTCTCTCCTATGCAAAAGGAGCGCATAATTCTTGCATTACAGCGCAACCATCATATTGTCGGCTATTTGGGAGACGGAATCAACGATTCGCTTGCGCTCAAAACTTCGGATGTGGGAATTTCCGTTGATTCTGCCGCCGACGTTGCAAAAGAGTCTGCCGATGTAATCCTGTTGCGAAAAAGCTTGCATGTTCTCTACGAAGGAGTGGATGAGGGCAGGCGCACATTTGCAAACACGATGAAATATCTGAAGATGGGCTCAAGCTCAAACTTTGGCAACATGTTCTCAATGGTCGGCGCAAGCATATTCCTGCCGTTTTTGCCAATGGCGCCGATTCAAATTCTTCTAAATAATTTTCTTTATGACATATCTCAACTGGGCATCACAAGCGATAATGTTGATTCGGAATCGCTTGCAAAGCCGGCACAATGGAGCATGGATTCAATAAAGAATTTCATGCTCTATATCGGACCTGTAAGCAGTATATTTGATTACATAACGTTCGGAGTGCTATTTATTGTACTCAATGTTCCTGCCGCCGTGTTTCATACGGGCTGGTTCATAGAATCAATTCTCACGCAAACCCTTGTCGTGTATGTAGTTAGAACCGGAAAAATACCTTTCATACAAAGCAAGCCGAGCAAAAAACTGCTTCTTGTATCGCTTTCAATAATGCTTGTCGCCATTCTGATTGTCACAACGCCCTTGCGCGAAATATTTGAATTCGGAGAACTTCCCCTCATTTACTATCCGATACTCATCGTAATCGTGCTAAGCTATCTTGTGCTTACACAGCTTGTCAAAGGCTTTTTGATAAAGCGGGGGATTATCTCTTACTAACGATTAATTAGTGCGTACGTCCATAGTTAAAATGTAATTTTCCTAAGGTGATGAAATGGGTATGAGCAAGAAAGATTTAACCAGAAAGCATATGAACACAAAAGCTCGCATCGCCGAGCTTGAGCCGCTTGTGCGCCGAGACCCGCTAAAAAAGCATCCGGAAATTCACGAAGAGCTTGAAAAACTCAAAAAAAGCCTGACCGAGAATTAAAGTTTGTTTGAAAACAAGTTATGTTCGCCCAAAAAAAAAGAAGCAGGCGAACAGTTTTCACTTTTTATTTTTGTGCACATTTTATCCTTTCAATTCGGCACAGTCTCCACTTTTTCTTCTTTCTTTCCCCAGCTATCCTCGCATATATACCCCGCTTTTCTAAGCCTTGCATACGACGCCCACAAAAATATCGGTCCAAATACGGCTGTCGGGAAGAAATTATTCATTGTAATGAACATGGAGAGAAAAAGTGCGTTCAGAAATGTTTGCAGTCCAAGCGCAAATACTCCGATTCCAATCACAAGTGCGCACACCGTGCTTGCAACCAATCCCGCAACAAGAAAGTAGCCGATGTCAATTGCCTCAATCTCGGGCTTTCCTTTCGTTACTACTAAATTCCAAATCTTGTATGCCACATAGCCAAAAAGGAAATTGCCGACAAATCCAAATGCGCTTCCCCAACTAAGCGTCCCAAAAAAGTCCGCACTCAAATTTCCAAATGCCGCGCCCCATGCGCCCGCCGGTCCGAACAAAACTCCTGCAAGCGGGGGAATGAAATTTGCAAGCCTAAACTCGGTATAACCCGGAACTATTGGGAACGGCTTGAACGGAACAAGAAGCCCTGCATACAATATCGCCACGAGGACAATAATCGCGACTTGTTTTTTCTCTGTCCACACTTTTAGTATTTGGTTCATATGCCGCCTCCAAAGTTTTTGTTTGTTTTACGACTCCCAAACTGTATCTATCAACTCTTTCCTGTTTTATAATTTCTTTCCAGCCTCGGTGCTTTCTTGTTTGATGCATGTTTCATATTTCTTTGCATATTTGTTTTTGCTTTTTTAGCATCCGACATTCTTTACAAACTTTTTTTCATCATTGCAAATATCTTCGGATTCTTTATTGCCGCCCTTCCAATCATCGCGCCATAAAGCCCTGCATTTTTCAGTTCCAAAACCTGCTCTTTGGTTTTAATATCCCCGTTCGCGACAATTTTCTTGCCGGTTTTTACGCATTTTTCATACACAGAAAAATCGGCGGCTTCCTTATCTTCTTGGTCTGCGGTTTTTGCATGCACGACAAAAAATTGCGCATCCACATTCTCAATCAAATTAAGATAAGCCCCTTTTTCCTTCTCATACTTATTGAGTCCAAGCCTAAGCTTTATCGAGCATTCAAATCCGTGCTCCTTGATAATCCCGACAATTTCTTTCACTCTTGACACTCTTTTTATCATCGCCGCGCCAATTCCCTGTCTGATGAATGAAGGCGAGGGGCATCCCAAATTCAGATTAAATCCGCCAAATCCATTTTCGGGCTCAAATTCCAATAAAAATTTCTTATAATCCGACAATTTTGCCCCGGCAAGTTGTATTTGGGTCGGAGTTGCACTCATAATTTTAATCTTGTCAATTTCGCCTTTTTTTCCTCTCGCCAAATTTGCGACTCTTGCCATTTCGCTAAACGTCAAGTCCGCACCATTCTCATGGCATAATGTGCGAAAAGCGCAGTTGCCAATTCCTTCCATCGGTGCAAGCATAAGCTGAAATTTCATATCGCATCCTCTCCTATTCGCATTTTTATTTTTTTACATATCCCTTTGCGTTAAGCTCCCTATTAACATCGCCCCCTTCAAAATGTCAAGTTTATTAATTTGCCCAGATTTGCAAGAGTTATATCGCTTGGGCGGATTCAATTGCCTCTTTTGGTGCTTGCAATCCGAAAAGAATATTTGGGGGTAGCTTTCATGGGAAAGGGCAGTGGAATAAGCGAGGAAAAAGTGAGGATGGTTTTTGCAGCTGCAATAATCCTGTTTTTTGCATATATAATCGGTAGCGTTCTTTGGGGCTTTATAGGCGCACTTTTCATATCCGTATTTGCTTTTATCACGCTCAATCCAATATACAAATGGTTGCGCCTGCGCAATATCGGAAAAACTCCGTCCGCTCTCTTAGCAATGCTTATCGGACTCATTGTAATCGGTATCCCTCTTATGATAATTTGTGGCGTACTTTTCAACGAAACCCTAAGTATGCTAAATCAGGCAAACCTGAATCAATATGCCAGTGCGATTAGTAATAACGTATCCGTCATTTCAAAAAATATTCCGAATTTTACCTCGGACGACGAGCTTAAAAAAGAAATCGGGGCGGCGGTCTATTCTATTGTAAATTATTTCAAGGACGTGGTAATCGGCTCCATGCAAAATATCGGAGAGCTCATGATTCAATTGCTTGTTTCCGTCTTTGTGCTTTATTACCTGCTTGTTGCGGAAGAAAAACTGGCATCAATTTCCCGTTCAATGGTGCCATTTAGCAGTAAAAATACTGGCATCTTAGCCGCCGAGTTCAAAAAGATAACCTATTCTGCCCTGATAACAGTTGCCCTTATGGGGCTTTTGCAGGCATTACCCCTTACTCTCGTGTTCATCTATTTCGGGGTTCCGGGGGCGGTCTTTTGGGGTTTTGTGGCGCTCATAATGACGTGCGTTCCGTTCGTCGGCATTCCGGTAGTATGGATTCCAATCGCACTCGTGGAGGCGGCACAGCACAATAACGATGCGTTTGTCGGAATAGTTGTAGCCGGAATAATACTCGCAATCGTTGAAAACGTCAGACCGATTGCGCAAAAAATGATTGGAAAAGTGCACCCTCTTATTTCCATATTGGGAATAATCGTCGGGCTCAGCTACTTCGGAGTATTTGGCATAATTATCGGTCCACTCATTCTGAGCTATTGTGTGCTGATGCTAAAGATGTTCAAGGAAGAATATCTATAGACTCTGTTTTTTTTCTTTCCCCCCTTTATTTTCCCCTATTTTTCTATTCATTTTTTCCTTATTTTTTCCATTTATTTTCCTTTTTGCATTTTTTCTTCTTTCGGATTTTCTTTTTCTTGCATTTTACTTTTTGCGCGATTTTTTGGTTTGCACTTTTGAAAACCTAACCTATATAAGAATGCATTTTCCTAAGCTCTTTCATTACTGCGCAAAGCCTGAAATTCTTGTTGCAGTTTCATTTATTTATGCGGTGTTTGTATGCATGTTTCAAAACGAACTCTCGGACTGGGAACAGAATCTGCTTTTGAGGTGCTTGCGCAGGTAAATAAAATGCGCAGTGAAGGCAAGGACATAATCAGTTTTTGCATCGGTCAGCCCGACTTTGATACGCCCGCGCATATCAAAAAAGCGGCAATAAGTGCAATTGACGAGGGAAAAACAGGCTATACCGATTCTGCAGGCGCGCTTCATGCACGCGAGGCAGTTGCCCGCTATCTTTCAAAAACCAGAAACATAGATGTGAAACCGGACCACGTTGTGATTGCAAACGGCGCAAAGCCCTTCATTGCATATGCAATTGCCTGTACCACCGACCCCGGGCTTGGCGAAGAAGTGATTTATCCGAATCCGGGCTATCCGATTTACGAATCCCAAATATCCGCACAGGGCGCGGTACCGATTCCGCTTCCTCTTGTGGAAAAAAAGAATTTCAGCTTTGAAATCAGCGAGCTTGAATCAAGAATAACCAAAAAAACCAAACTCCTTATTCTAAACACGCCCCAAAATCCGACGGGCGGCGTGCTCTCAAGGGAGGACCTTGAAGAAATAGCCGTTCTTGCAAAAAAGCACAATTTCTGGGTTTATGCAGACGAAGTTTACAGCCAGATAGTATATGGCAAAAAATTTGAGAGCATCGCATCAATTGATGGAATGTACGAGCGCACCCTTATTTCAGACGGCGCGTCAAAGGCATATGCAATGACTGGCTGGAGAGTCGGCTTTGCGGCAAATGCCACACTTGCACCTCACATTTCAAAATGGATTACAAATATTGAAGGCTGTGCAAACAACATGACTCAATATGCCCTAAAGCAGGCGCTTGAAGGACCCCATGATGAAACAATCAAAATGGTTGCAAGCTTTAAGGAGCGACGCGACCTTGTTGTAAAGCTCCTCAATGAGATTGAGGGTGTGAGCTGTCATCTTCCGGGCGGGGCATTTTATGCATTTCCAAATGTTAGCGCCGCACTAAAAAATCTCAATCTGAAAAATTCAATTGAATTGCAGGAGCTTCTGATGCAAAACGGCGTCGCGGTTCTTGCAGATACTCATTTTGGCAGGCACAATCACGGAGACCATGACCATCACATACGCCTAAGCTATGCAACTTCAAAGGACAACATAATCAACGGAATTGCAAGAATGAAAAAAGTCATGGGCGAGAAAAAGCCAAAATAATTTAGCAGTTTTTTTATTTTTCTTTATTCATATTCATGTGGTTTCTATGGGAATAATCGGCAAAGACGCAGTGGAAGAAAAATATTCTATCGAGCAAATAAAACAAGCCGCAAACCAGATGCGCGGATATGTTCTCATTTCTCTTCATTGCGCCGGCTCCGGGCATTCCGGAGGTTGCCTTTCCATTATGGATATCGTTTCTTCTCTTTATTTGAAAGAAATGCGCCACAAACCATCCGAGCCGCAATGGGACGGGCGAGACAGACTCTTTTTCTCAACCGGGCACAAAGCCCCCGCATGGTACACTTCTCTTGGCTACTGCAATTATTTTGACATAAAGCAAACCGCAACACTACGCAAACTCGGAAGTCCGTTTCAAGGGCATCCCGACAAGAAAAAATGCAGTGGAATAGAATTGTCATGCGGCTCGCTCGGGCAGGGAATTTCCGTGGCAGTGGGCGATGCTCTTGCCGCTAAACTGGACAAAAAAGATTATCGCGTTTATTGCATAATGGGCGATGGCGAACAGCAGGAAGGGCAAGTATGGGAAGCCGCAATGGAGGCATCCCATTACAAGCTTGACAATCTCGTGGGAATAATTGACTTAAACATGCTTCAAATTGACGGAAAAACAAAAGACGTCATGAACATTGAGCCAATCGTCGAGAAATACAAATCGTTCGGCTGGCACACAATAGACTGCGACGGACACGATATCAATTCAATTTTGGGCGCATTCGAAGAGGCTAAAAAAACAAAGGGAAAACCCTCCGTAATAATTGCGCGCACCATCAAGGGCAAAGGCGTAAGCTTTATGGAAAATCTGGCGGGCTGGCACGGAAAATCTCCGAACCTTGACGAACTTAACCGTGCTCTCAAAGAGCTCGGAGCAGAAAATCTTCCAAAAGACGAAATGATTTTAATCTCAAAAAATTTCCAAAAAGAAATTGATGCAAAAATAGAAGCTTCAATGCCCAAATTTTCAAAAAATTATTGGTGGAACGCCCAATCCGAAATGAAAGTTGAAATGAAACCAACCCGCATCGGATTCGGGGAAGAACTTTGCGAAAATCAAAATCCAAACATAGTTGCATTGGGCGCGGACATCTCGGGTTCAATTTGCATCAACATGTTTTATGAAAATAAGCCCGAGCGCAAAAACCGATTCTTCTCAATGGGCATTGCAGAACAATCCGGCACCTGCGTTGCCGCTGGATTGGCAAAGGAGGGAAAAATTCCCTTCTTTGGAACTTATGGAGTGTTTGCGGCAGGCAGGGCGCTTGACCAAGTCCGCACAACCGTCGCTTACGGAAACTGGAATGTGAAAATTGCAGGTGCGCACGGCGGAATATCCGTAGGCGCAGACGGCGCAACCCATCAGGCTCTTGAGGAAATATTTCAAATCGCCGGGGTTCCAAACATGAATCTTCTGGTTCCCTGCGATTCAATAGAAACCCGCAAGGTAACTCATACAACGATTGAAATAAATGGTCCGTGTTATATTCGTTATGCGCGCGAAGCCACCCCGATAGTAACCAAAGAAAATACTCCTTACAAATTCGCGGTTGCAACCATCATTCACTATATTGGTGCAAAACCACTTTTCACCGATGCATTTGAAACCTCCCTTTCCACCGACTCAAAAAACCAGAACGAGGACATTAGCATTATTTCCTGCGGGCCAGAAGTTGCGGAAGCGATGCGAGCCGCATGGATTCTAAAAGAGGAATTTGCGATAAATGCACGAGTGATAAATCTTTCAACAGTCAAGCCTCTTGATAAAATTGCAATCTGCCGTGCGGCGGAGGAAACAGGTGCGGTTCTAAGTGTTGAAGAGCACCAAAAAGGAGGAATCGGAAATCTCATATCATCAGCAATTCTCTCCTCTCATAATTTATCCAAAGTGCCCGTATTTGACATGATTGGAATAAACGATGAATTCGGAGAATCCGGCGCTCCATGGGAACTTATTAAAAAATTCGGGCTTTCGGCAGAGCATATTGCAAAGAAGGCAAAAGAAATGGTTGACAAGAAAAAGAAATAGTTTGCAAAAGAAAGCATGGACTGACAAAACAGTTAAAGAGTAAGCCTGTAAGAGAAAGTCGCATAAAAAAATAAGCGGTGATTTTTATGGCATTGAAAGGTTTTGTAGCGGATTTAGAAAATCAGACATTGAAAAATTCCGATTTTAGGCGTGTTCTCTATACCGGCAAGCACAGCCAACTTGTTCTGATGAATCTCAAGCCCGGCGAGGAAATCGGGATGGAAGTGCATTCTCATCTTGACCAGTTCTTTCGGTTTGAATCAGGGGATGGGGCGGTTTTCATAGATGGAAAACGGCACACAGTCCACGATGGCGATTGTGCAATTGTTCCTGCTGGTGCAGAGCACAATGTTCTAAACACCTCTAAAAAATCGGAGCTGAAATTTTACACTATATATTCTCCACCAGAGCACATTGACAAAACAATTCGGCACACGAAAAAGGACGCAGAAGAAATGCCTGAAGAATACGATGGCAAGCCGAGCGAATAATCCGATTCAATAATTCTCAAACGCAGTAGCGGCTCCGAGCGCAAGTTCCAATCTGCTTTTTCTTTTTCTATTTTCATGCCCTTCACTTGCAAAAGTTTATTTACCTGCGCTTAATTCCCTTATCGATTCCTATGGACTGCAAACCAACTTCCGAATTTAAGAAAATGTCCGTGCCCGCCACCCTCTCTCTTCTTGATACAAAAGAGGGCGGACTAAGCGAGAAGGAGGCATCAAGCCGGATTGAAAAATTCGGCTACAACGAAGTTCCCGAAAAAAAGGAAAATATTTTCGCAGAGCTTTTTTCGCATTTTTGGGGTCCAATCCCATGGCTTTTGGAAATTGCAACAATACTCTGTTATTTCGTAGGAAACAAAGTGGACGCTATAGTGCTCGCGCTTTTGGTTGTGCTCAACGGCTTGGTCGCATTTTACAACGAGCACGATTCCAAAAAGGCCCTCATTCTCCTAAAGCACAAGCTCACAATCAAAACCCGGGTTCTTCGGGACAAAAATTGGAAAACCACTGAGGCCCGCGAGCTTGTGCCCGGCGACATAATATTAGTCGGATTGGGAGATGTGGTTCCTGCCGATGCAAAAATAATTTCAGGAAGCATTTCGGCAGACCAGGCGGCACTCACCGGCGAATCACTGCCTGTTGAGTTGCGCGACAACGACATCATTTTCACAGGTTCAATCATAAAACGCGGCGAAGTAAAATGCATCGTAATAAATACGGGCATGCGCACCTTTTTTGGAAAAACAGTGGAGCTTGTCAACATCGCAAAGCCAAAATCCAAGACGGAGGAAATAATGTTCACCCTCTCGCGCAATGTTTCCTATATCGGCGCGGTACTCTTTGTCGCTGTATTATTATACGCAATCTCAATTGACTCCACTCCCCTCACGATTCTCACATTTGCAATTCTTTTCATCGGAGGAGGAGTTCCCGCCGCTCTCCCAATGATGTTCACAATATCGCAGGCAAAGGGCGCAACCGACTTGTCAAAACGAAATATTTTAGTAACAAAGCTTGACTCGCTTGAGAGCGCCGCTTCAGTGGAAGTAATCTGCCTTGACAAAACCGGCACAATCACAATGAACGAGCTTGAAGTGCGCGAGTCAATTCCCATCTTCAAATCCAGCCCCCAAGAAGTGCTTGCCCTTGCCGCTCTTGCATCAAATGACGCAAGCAAGGACGCAATAGATTCCGCAATAATCCGATATGCAAAAGCAAAAAATGCAAAGCTTGCAGGCTGTTCCCAAATTTCATACAAGCCCTTTGAGCCCGCCACAAAGCGCGCCGAAGGAATAGTAAAACAAAAGACAAAGAAATTTGCAGTGATAAAAGGAGCGCCGCAAACCGTTATCTCTTTGTGCAAAGGCACCACCCGCGCGCAAAAAGACGCACTCGATAAAAAAGTGCAAGAGCTTTCCAAAAAAGGATGCCGCGCGCTCGCAATCGCAAAATCCGAATATGGAAAATTCAACAAGCTCACCCTTGTCGGAGTAATCGGGCTTGGAGATCCGCTTCGCCCGGATTCAAAAGAAACAATTTGTGCATTGCGCGAAGCCGGCATAAAACCGATAATGCTAACTGGTGACAATATTGCGGTCGCGCGTGAAATCGCAATGCAGGCGGGCATTGGCTCGCGCATCGTGCGCATCAGCGAAATAAAATCGCTTCCTGAAAAAAAGCAATCGGACGCGGTGCTTACGTGCGACGGAATTGCCGAAATATACCCAGAAGACAAATTCTGGGTTGTAAAACTTTTGCAGTCTCGCGGCAAAATAGTCGGCATGACCGGAGATGGGGTAAATGATGCTCCCGCTCTCAAGCAAGCCGAGCTTGGAATCGCGGTAAGCAGTTCAACCGATGTTGCAAAAGCCGCCGCAAGCATGGTGCTAACTGAGCCTGGCACAAAAGACATATTGGAAGCCGTGCGCGTAAGCCGGGAAGCATTTCAACGAATGCTCACTTGGACTTTGAAGAAAATTTCGCGCTCCATTCAGTTTATGCTCATATTGCTTGTCGGATTTTTCCTCTTTCAGGACATCGTGGTCTCAATCACCGGACTTGTGTTCCTGATGATAATCAATGACTTTTTGACAATGACTTTGGCAATTGACAATTCCCGCGCGTCAAAATCCCCGAATATGTGGAATCTCAAAAGTATTACAAAAGCCTCCGTGTTTGTAGGTGTGATATTTTTCCTGATAGAGCTTGTGATACTTTTGCTTGGTGTACACACCTTCAAGCTTGGGCTAACCGGAATACAAACCCTAATGCTCATCTCGCTTGTATATACCGGTCAGCTCGGCATATACATAGTTCGCGAGCGCGGGCATTTCTGGCAGTCATGGCCTCACGTATATGTGGCGTTTACGCTCTGGCTTGCCATCGTACTGGTTTCCTTGCTTGCGGTTTATGGTGTTGGCATGGACAAACTGCCGCTGAAAGAAATAGGGCTGACATTTGCAATTTGCGCCGCATCCATTTTCCTCACGGACATTCCCAAACACTGGGCATATAAAAAATTGGGAATTGGCTTCTAAGTGCGAAAAAGAATTTTTGGCATTGGCGCCAAACCAGTGCCCATTTTTAATTTTTAAAAAGCCGTTTCTGCCTTTAATTTTTTAAAAAGCCATTTTTTTTGCTTAATCATCCCCTAATCCTTCTTCTCAATCAGGCATTTTTTCAACAATTTGCATATCAATTCCTGCTCTTCTTTTTGTTCGGATGCGACTTCGCGTATCAATACAATCTCTTCAAGCCTCACTCCACCTTTTTCCCGCTGTCCCTTTATCGCAAACGCTTCAATTGATTTTCCATAATTTGGAATAATCAAATAAAGGGTGTCCGATTCAAACCGAGCGCCATCCGCTTCCTTTATCGCAAATCCATATCCTTTTTTCGCTTTGGCAACTATCGCAGTATTGCCGCCGAACGGAAATTTAATAAAAGAAAAATCCATTTTCTCAAGCATATCCTTTGGCAAAACGGCCTCGTGCACCACGCTGTTTTTATCGTACATTCTTATGCGGTAAGTTTCCCCTTCCTTTACAATACAATATTTATCGGCTATTATTGAATTTTCCTTTGTGCGTTTATACACGCACCTAATCTTCCATTGATTTGAAAAATCCCTTAGCGCTTCTTTGCTTATCTGCGCAATCGTATCCTGCCGGAAAACATTTTTATTAATCAATTCCACCGCCGGCTCTTTAGCATTCAAAGCAGAGTATTTGCCAATTAGTAATATCGGCAAAACTGTTGTTGCAATCTTGCGGCTAAGCTTCATCGCCTTTGTATATACACTAAAATTATTAAGCCATTTTGGGCATACTCCGCGCTCTTTTCTATTTTGCTATTTTTTTGTATGCAAGCGTTGCCGCAAAAGTTGCAACCAGCACAAGAACAATTGCCCCTCCCGCCGCCAAATCAAAATAGTATGCAAGCACGAGCCCAACAATTACTGATGCAATTGAGAAGAGCATGGAAACAATAATTGTTTGCCTGAAATTTTTGCAAATCAAAAGTGCAATAGATGCGGGAATAACCATAAATGAGGAAACAAGAAGTATGCCTATTATTCTCATGGACAACACAACTGCAATCGCGGTCAGCACAAGAAACATCGAGTTAAATCTTTCCACGGCAATTCCCGATGCGCGCGCCGATTCCTCATCAAATGTAATGTAAAAAAGCTCCTTGTAAAAAAGTGCAAGCACAACAAGAGTCACAATTCCAACTGTCAGTATAAGCAAAATGTCCACTTCGTTCACTGCCAGTATGCTTCCAAACAAATATGAAAAAAGATCGGTTCCAAATCCGTGCGAGAGACTTACGAGCACCACTCCCAGCGCAAGACCAAACGAAAATAAAATAGCAATGGCGGAATCGCTATACACTTTCATCTGCTTGAGCTTTTGTATTCCAAACGCCGACAAAACCGCAAAAACGAGCGCGGATAAAAGAGGATAAATTCCAAAAAACATGCCTGCCGCAATTCCGCCAAACGAAATATGTGCAAGCCCGTCTCCCAAAAGAGCCATTCTTCTCAATACCAAAAATACTCCGATGCTTGCGCAAAGCATGGCTATGAGAATGCCGCCTATCATCGCCCTTTGCATAAATGTGTATTGCAAAAATTCAAGCATTTTCACGCACCAATTTCAAATCAACATATCAATATTTTCATATGCAAAATGTATCACATCTCAATCATGATGATGTGGTACCCGCCTTTCATGCTCTTCTCCGCACTCGCAATTTGACTCCTTACAAATTCCTCTGGTTGTGCTGTGCACCGTAACGCCTGTATTCACGCACATTATTTTTCCCGCATTCTTTGCAACCACTCCGACATCATGGGAAATAAGCACAAGTGTCATGCCCTTTTTATTCAACTGCTCAAGCAGGCGATAAAATTCATGCTGTGCCTTTTGGTCAACTCCAACCGTCGGCTCATCAAGTATGAGCAAATCAGGTTGGGCGCAAAGCGCTCGCGCAATGAAAACCCTCTGCTGTTGCCCACCGGACAAATCCCCGATTCTATTATCTTTCAAATCCAAAATGCCCGCAGTCTCAAGAGCATTTTCAACTATGTCATTATCCCCTTTGGAAAGCCCTTTTCCCAAACCTGCCTTTTGAATGCGTCCCATGCTCGCCACTTCAAAGACGCTTGCAGGAAAATTCTGGTTAAAGTTAGTGGCCTTTTGCGGCACATACCCAATTTTCCCCCAATCTCCAAACTCATTCATTTTCTTTGAGAAAATTTTAATGGTGCCAAAATCCGGCTTAATCAGTCCAAGCATTAATTTTACAATCGTGGTTTTGCCCGCTCCATTGGGTCCAATCATCCCTACAAACTCCCCTTTTTCAATTGAGAACGACGCTTTTTTTATTGCCGGATGCTTTGCATAAGAAAATGTCACATTTTCAAATTCAACTATTTTTTCATGCATAATTTAACCTTCATTTTCAAATAATATTTTTGCATCTATTGCATGTACTTATTTGCATTCCAGCCCCTTTCTAATATTTTCTAAATTCTCATTCATGAGCGAAATATAATTCTTTCCAGCCGCTTCCTCCTGGGCAGTCACTCCATGCACTGTATTAAACACCAGTACTTGTCCATTTATTTCGCTTGCAAGTGTTTGCGCCGATTTTGGGCTTATCAGGCTTTCAAAATACACTGCGCTTACATTCTTTTTTCTTGCCTCATCCACAATTTTGGCAAGGTCTGAAGGGGAAGGCTCGCCCTCCTCGCTTATGCCCTCAATCGGTATCTGTACGCATCCATATTCTTGGCAAAAATAGCCTAAAGTTGCATGAGTTATAAGTATTTCTTTTTTATTGCAACCCAAAATTTCATCCCGTAGTTTCTTGTCCAGCGCATCCAGCTTTTTCTCATATTCAACTGCATTGTTTTCATAATATTCTCTTCCTTGCGGGTCTGCCTGTACAAATGCGTCTTTGATATTTTCCACTTGTTTTTTTGCAAGCACCGGATTAAGCCAAATATGTGGATCATATTTTCCATGAGAATGTTCTTCTTCATGTTCTACATTTGTGCCTTTTTCTGCTTCGATACGTTCTTTCTCTCCTTCATCTATATGTTCTTCTCCACGCCCAAGTGCTTCTTCCGCCGTTATTAACTCAATCCCATTACTCGCATCCACAACAATCAGATTTTGATTTGCAACCCCGTTCAATAAATTTGGCGCCCAAAGTTCCATTCCAGCTCCATTCATTACAAAGACGTTTGCGTCCGAAAGTTTTTTTATTGCAGACGGAGTTGCCTCAAAATTATGCGGCTCAACTCCGGGTGGGATAAGAATGCTAACTTCAACTCTTTCCCCTCCGACATTTTTTGCAAAATCATACATTGGGTAAAAGCTTGCCACGACTTTTAATTTTCCGATTTCGCTTTGAACGGTGCCCGTGTTTTGGGACACGCACCCAAAGAAAAGGAGCATCAGTAAAATTGCAGAAATAATTTTTATTTTCATGTTATCACATATTATCTCTGCCTGTTTCTTATTATTAAATAATTGCATATAATTATTAATTTTAGCTGTGTAGTCTCATCAGAATTAATAAAAAAGATGATTTTATGGCAATCGCAAGCATTTCAATAAAACCCCAGGACAAAAAGCAAATTGATATTGCAATGCGCCTTTGCGGCACGGACAGCCTCTCCAAACTTTTTCGCATGGCATTAAGCTCTCTCATAAAAGAATACGGCGAAGTTGAAGGGCTCAAAGGTAAAGTGATGGCGGTCTTTACAATAACTTACGCGGGAAGATGTGCAAGCCTAAACCAAATTTTACATTCCTACTCCGGCAACCTAAAGCTTAGCACACATATCCGCTCCGAAAAAGGCTGTGCTGAAATAGTCGTGGTAGAAGGAGATGCGGCTGGCATAAGCCGCCTTTTCAAAGACTTGAGAAACAACAAAGAAGTGAAAAACGTAAGCTGTGCATTTGCATAAATATTTCTTAAAATCAAATGCAATTATTGCCTGCCTTGGCTCGGGTCAATTCTGTTCAGATATAATTGAACAATCGGAATCAAAAGCCAGAATAACTCCGCCAGTTCCACATTATAGAATGCAATTGGGACTGAAGCAAGGAAAATACTCGGCGTAACCATTTTCACAATCAGTGCATAATCCCGTTCTTTATCGCTCATGCGGCGCTGATGATAGCGCTTGGAAATTGAATAGTGCCACAGCCACACCAGAATAAATCCTGCCGCTGACATGTTAAGTGCAAATATAGTAAGTGCCCATTTGTTTTGGTTGTAATCGCCAAACATCGCGGATGTGATCGCAAGCAAAACTATGCATAGCAGGAATATTATATTTATCATGGCGACTTTTCCATCGCACACTACTATCTGCTTTAGAAGTTTGTTGTGAACAGCCCAATACAGCGCAACGACTATGAATGTGTAGCAGAAAATCACTGCTTGGGGCAGCGTTTTCGCGATCAAAGCATTCAAAAACTGCGAATCTGGAACCTCATTTGGATTTGGCATATAGACCAGTATCGCCATGAGCGTCATGGAGAATGCGATGATACCATCACTTAGTGCCAATGTGCGATCCAAATCATAAGTACTTCTTCTGTCCATCAATTAGTCAAAGAAAATTAGTGGTTATAAGCCTTTTGAAAGTCCTCGTTGCATTCGGGAATTGTCTTATCTCTATTTTCTCTTTCGCACTATTTTTTCAACCTCAAACAACGACATGCTTACCATCGTTGCCACAAGGCAAATTGCAATTTGCGGCATATCAAGCGCGTTAAATTCAAACAGCCCCTGCAAAAATGGAACATATATCAGCATTGCAAGGAAGAAAACGGCGCAGACTGTAACAATCCAAAGTGCCTTGTTTTCACTACTCAGCGTTTCAAATATTGTCTGTGTTTGTGAACGGCTGGCAAATATCAATGCAAGATTCCCAAGCACCAGCGTGGCAAATGCAACTGCCCTTGCACTATTCTCCTCTATCCCGGACGAAAGCTCAACATAATATACAAAAACAACTACCGCAAGTAAAATCAATCCTCTAAATACGCTCATAATAATCGTGTGGTTGTCAAAAAGTTTTTCATCTTTTTTGCGCGGGGTGCGTTTCATGATATTTTTCTCCTCTTTTTCAGCCTCAAAAACAACCGAGCACACCGGATCAATTATCAATTCCAAAAATGCTATATGCACCGGAAAGAGAATAATCGGCCAGCCCAAAAGCACCGGAAGAAGCGAAATCCCCGCAATCGGTATATGTATAGAAATAATGTAACTCATCGCCTTTTTGATATTGTCATAAATTCTTCTGCCCATGCGCACGGCGCGCACAATTGAAGTGAAATTATCATCCGTAAGCACAAGTGCGGACGATTCCCGTGCCACATCCGTGCCGCGCCCGCCCATCGCAATGCCGACCGCCGCCGCTTTTAGCGCAGGAGCATCATTCACTCCATCGCCGGTCATTACCACTACTTCTTCATTTGCCTTGAGCGCATTCACTATTCTAAGTTTTTGTTCCGGAACAACCCTGGCAAAAACACTTGCAGTTTTGATTCTCTCGCGCAAGTGTGCATCGTTCATGGCGTCAAGTTCTGCTCCGGTTATTATGTCATCGTAATTTTTGAAGCCCGAATTTTTTGCAACCACACGCGCAGTACCCGGATAGTCACCGGTAATCATTATCACTCTTATTCCTGCTTCATAACATTCGCGAACTGAGTCGGCAACTTCTTCGCGCACCGGATCCTCAAGTGCAATAAGCCCCTCATATTCAAACTCAAAATCATGTTGATTGTCTGGCAATTTATTTGATTTGAAATGCGCATGTGCCACTCCCAGCACCCGTAGTCCTTCACCAGAAAGCGCACTCACTTCATTCAAAATCTTTTCCTGCTCTCCCTTTTTCATATGGCACAAATCAAGTATTGCTTCCGGCGCTCCTTTTGCCGCAATCAAATATTCTTTACCCGATGCAGAACGCCAAACATGTGAAAGTGCAAGCAGTTTTTTTGATAGAGGATATTCACGCACGAGCTCCCAGTCCGCATGAATATGCTCAGTGCCCGAAAGTTTTTGCATTCCGATTTCCTTTATTGAGCGCTCCATCGGGTCAAACGGCTCTTTCTGGCTTGCAAGAACTGCATACTCCAATGTCTCATGAGCCCATTCGGGCAGTTTTTTTGATTCTTTGAGAGATATGGTCTTTCCTCGCGACCATATCTTCTCAAGCGTCATTTTGTTTTGTGTAAGCGTACCCGTCTTGTCCGAACACAGAACACTTGCGGCCCCGAGGCTTTGTATTGCATTCATCCTTCGCGTTAGCACATTGTGTTTTGCCATTCTCCATGCGCCAAGGGAAAGAAAAACAGTAAGCACGACTGGAAATTCCTCCGGCAAAACCGACATCGCAAGCGCAAGACCTACAAGAAATCCTTCTACCCAATTCCCGCGTGTCAGCCCATAAATCACAATGACTATCACGCAGACGACAAATCCCGCAGTTCCAAAGAGCTTTACAATTCCATCTGTTTCTTTCTGAAGCTTTGTTTTTTCGGGAGTTATCTCCTTAAGCGCTTTGCCGATTTTTCCCACTTCGGTTGCCGCGCCAATCGAAATCACCTTGGCAATCGCGTGCCCCTGTGATACGAGTGTGCTTGAATATGCAAAAGCCAAATCTTCTCCGCCCGGGCGGGGCATACTCTCCATTGAAAAATCCGCTTCATTTTTTTCGCGCCCAAATTTTTCCTCTTGGTTTCTCAGCGCACTTTTTCTCACGGCTACAGACTCACCAGTCAAAAGAGATTCATCTACTGTCAAGTTGCTACAAGACAAAATGGCGACGTCCGCAGGAACCCTGTCTCCTTCTGACAATATTATAATGTCGCCCCTCACAACTTCTCTTCCGGGTATCACGATTTGCTTTCCATCCCTAATCACTCTGGCTCTGGGGGACGATAAATCGCGCAGGGCATCAAGTGCTCTTTCAACTTTTCCTTCCTGATAAATAGTTATCCCGATAACCACGAATACACAAGCAATCAGCATCAGTGCGCCCTCAATATCTCCTATCAAAAAGTAGAGTGTGCCACATGCCACCAAAAACAAAAACATTGGTTCACGCATGGTGTCAATTGCAATATCTATTATAGTGCGCTTCTTTTCTGCCAAAAGCTCGTTTGCCCCCTCCTCCTTTAGGCGCCTTTGTGCTTCTTGCTGGCTTAGCCCACTGTGTATTTGTTCAACAGACGGGGTAGGGTTCATATCCCAATTAATCAAGAAATGCTTATAGGTGTTGCTTTACACGCCTCCTATGTGAATAAACGATTCTCAACGTTTTTGCAAAAGTGGGCGTCAGTATTCAAAATTATCCCAATTCTTATTCTTGTGATAGTGTTCAAAATAATTTCCCATTCGCGCGCTCTTACAAAAAGGAGTGCGAATACGCATTAATAGTCAAATTGGTTACTCCCGTCATTTTCCTTTTTTCAATTCCCATATCATTTTACGATGTGCATCTTGCTGAAGTTTTCTGGCTCTGTATTCCCATAATTCAGATTTGGCTGAACCAATTTGATCCAAGCCAGAAAAAATATTTTTTTTTACAAAAAATTTTTAAACAATATCTTAAAAGCCTCCATCTACAAACTCCCTATAATCAAATTCTAAATACGAGGCGAATAATATGGGACTTATTGATTCAATGTTTTGGTTTTTCGTGCTGGTCATTCCGGTCGCAGTGGTTTTGATACTTTTGATTGTGCGCACAATCCGCCCGACCGAAAAAGGCATCGTGGAGCGCCTTGGCAAATACAGCTCTTTTCACAATCCGGGCGTGGTTCTTCTAATCCCGTTTATTGATTCCCTCATTAAGGTAAACATTACCGAGGAAATGGTAAATGCGGAAAAGCAGGAAGTCATCACCGCCGACTCGCTAAATGCAATGGTTGACGCGCAGATTTATTTCAAAGTGCAGTCCGATGAGGACAGCGTGAAAAAAAGCCAATACGCGGTCAACAACTACCATCTTCAGATAGTACAATTGGCCCGCACAACTTTGCGTGCAATCATCGGCTCCATGACTTTGACCGAAGCCAACACCAGCCGCAACAAGCTCAATCAATTGCTTGCAACCGAATTGCAAGGGCAGACAAAACAATGGGGCATCGCGGTCGTTCGCGCCGAGCTTAAAGAAATTCAGCCGCCCGAAGATGTACAGCAAACGATGAACAAAGTCGTGATTGCCGAAAAAGAAAAAATCGCGGCAAAGGACTTTGCGGAAGCGGTGGAAACACAGGCTGACGGACAGCGCCGCGCCTCAATCAAACAAGCTGAAGGGCAAAAACAGGCAAGCATTCTGGCTGCGGAAGGAGATGCAATCGCACTCTTGCGCATTGCCGATGCAAAGGCAAAACAGATTCAGGTTGTGAACGAGTCGGCCGACAAATATTTCCGCGGCAACGCAATCACATTAAAGCGCTTGGAGACGACTCAAGAGGTTCTTAAGAACGGAACAAAACTCATTGTGCCCCAAGGCTCTGATTTGGTAAACGTGGTAAGCGAGGCCGCCGGAATCGGCGCGGATGGCATATTGCCAATACCAAAGAACAAGCTCAATCAGTCTCCGGCTAAAAAGTAAGAGTCGGCTTTTTTTCTATTTTTTATTTATTCTTTTTTTGTTTGTTTTCTGATATTATTTTTCTTTTTTGTCATTATTTTTTCATTGCCTCTTTCTTTAGCTGTTCCGGCATTTTTTCAATCGCATACCTTAGTGCAGTCCTTGGCATCTTATACTTGTTTTTCATAATATACTCAAACACTTCTTTCTGGTGCGTGCGACTTTCTTCCTTAAGAAGCCAGCCATAGCCCTTTTGTACAAGGTCCTCTTCATCGCGCATTAAAATATCCGATATTTTAAATGCTTCTTTTAGAAACTCTCCTTTCTTTGCGGGAATAATCAAAGAGACTGCCGAGGCTCTTCTCATCCATATATTTTTTGATTTTGCCCATCTTTTCAGCTCATTTGCATATTTGGGGAATTTTTGCACAAACTTTCCCATCGTATGATTGCAAAGGGTATCGCAAGACGCCCAATTGCTCACGTACCTCTCAATCCATTTTTCAAACATGAAAAAATCTTTTTCCTCAAATTTGGCATTGGCGTTATATGACCAGTTGCACGCAATGAAAGACTCCTCCATATACCCGGATGAAAAAAGCTCTTCGCATTGCTTGAATATCTCTTCTTTTTTTGCCCCTTCAATCTCATTGAAATATTTCCTGGAAATATTTGAAACCAATGCGGTTTTCACTCCATAGACCTTTATTCTTTCTTTGAAAAAGCGCTGGGCAGTATTTTTTGTGTGCACATCTGCATTTTCCTCAAGTTCCTTTCTGATCTTTTGCAAAAGTTTGTTCATCCCAATCCCTTCAATATCACTGTTTCGGCAACATATTTAATATCAAACGGAGTATCTGGCTCATGGACAAGCACGCGAAAGAAAAATTGGAAAACGAATATCTTAGGCTCAAGTCGTTGGAAAAAACTTTTATCGGCTATCCCTGCGATGCCCAGTTTGATTATTCCCACCTATACAAGTTCTTAAAATTTCCAATGAACAACGTCGGCGACCCATTTGAGAAATCCACCTATCGCCTGCAAACCAAGAATTTTGAAATTGAAGTGCTGGATTTTTTTGCAAAATTATTGCATATCAAAAAAGACAAATATTGGGGCTACATTACAAATGGCGGCACGGAAGGCAATCTCTACGGTCTTTATGCCGCCAGAGAATCCATGCCAAATGCCCGCGTATTCTATTCCAAGCATACTCATTATAGCATCCGCAAAAATATTCACATATTGCGCATGAGCGGATGCGAACTGCAAGCGGATTCAAACGGGGAAATGGATTATAATAATTTTGAAAAAACTCTCTGTGCATCCGACAAGAAAAACGGCGTTATAATTATAGCAAACATCGGCACCACAATGACTGGGGCAATAGATAATGTGGATACGATTGTGCGCATCCTCAAAAAGCACAAAATAAAATATTATATTCACGCGGACGCCGCCCTCTACGGAATGGTACTGCCATTTTGTTCCGATGTAAAATTTGACTTTCAAACAGGAATAAACAGCATCGCAATCAGCGGGCACAAATTCCTCGGCTCGCCCATTCCATGCGGAATTGTGCTGGCGCGAAAGGATGTTGCGATTTGCCTTCGCAAATACATTGAATATATAGACGCGCACGACTCCACTCTTTCCGGCTCGCGGGATGCATTTACGCCGCTGATTCTCTGGTATAGAATAAAGACAATTGGATTGAGCGGATTTTCAAAACAGGTGAAACATTGCAATATGCTTGCAGATTATTTGACCGACGAACTTGAGAAAATCGGATGGCCAAACGTTGGAAAAAGCTACGTTACCGTCCGCTTTAGCAGACCATCAGATCATCTGGTGAGTAAATGGGAGCTTGCGGCAAACAAGGATATGGCTCATGTTGTATGTATGCCGCATGAGAGCAAGGCACAGCTTGCAAAATTTGTGCAGGATATGAAAAAAGAAATAATCAGAAAGTAAAATAATTAAAAAATAAGATAACTAAAAACTAATTGAAAAATAAAAATAACTAAAAAATAAAAAATAGTTAAAATAAAATAATTAAAAAGAAAAAATAACTACTTGCCCATCGGCGTTCCGTACTTTTGTATATTGGTCTGCATTTGCGGGCTCAACTGCTTTACAAGCTCAACATTGTACGCGCCGGACGGCGAAGGTTCTATACTGACATTAAATATCTCCCTAGCCGCGACTGCATAAGTGCGTGCGTTGGCAATCAGCGAATCGTTTCTGAGTGCCTGGTCAACATTGTTTGCAAATATCGAAATCGTATTATCGCTGTTGCGAACGATTTGGAATGTGCGGAACTGCTGAGGAAACTCCCTTAACGATGAGGTTTCAACTTCCCAGAATCCGAGTTCCGGGCGATTCGGGTCCGGTGATTTTAGCGCCGTAACTGTATTGCCGTGCCGATGCCCTGCAACCACCAAAATCAGGTTCGGGTATGTATGAAATTTGGCAATCAGATCGCTTTCAGATACTGCCGACTTCGGGTCCCACACCATCAAAGAATCAAGGCCGGAATCGCTAATTTTGGCGCTTATCGGTATGTGTGTGGCGATAATCATAAGTTTATTTTGTGCCTGCCCCTGGTCAAGCTCTTTTACCAGCCAGTCATATCTTTCCTGATCAATGGAACCATGTCCCATATTGGTCTCGCCGTCAGACTCATTGCCTATTTGAGTGTCATCAAGCACAATAACTTTGATTGGCACATCAGACTTTGGTTCAAAAGAATAGCTGGCAAATCCCCTCATCGCATTCGTTTGATTGAATCCGTGTCCCACTGGATTTGAAGTGGTATTGAAAAATTCGCCCATCCACTCACTTTTGGAAATAAAATGTCTGTTAGAATCTGCAGGTGTAGTCGGAGCAGTATCAAATTCTGCAACCGGTCCCGCACCTATAATATTTCCATATTGCGTTCTGCCATCAATCGCGCCCATGTAGAAACCGCGACTTTTTATGCCGATTTTATTAGTGAATATATTTCCCTGATTGAGTATAGTGTCGCCCACCATCGAGCTTTTGACATATTCATCCGGCATAAACATGCCCATCCAAAAATGGTCATGGTTGCCGAGAGTCTGATACCAGTTAATGGACTTATCCAGTCCAGCCGCTTTGTATTCATCCTGATAATCGTTAAGCGGTCCGGGAACCGGATCATTTCTTACTCCCGAATCCGGAATTATATTTTTGCCGTCCAGAACATCGATAAACCATCTTAGTTCATTGTACTGTCCGCTGTTAATATCATCGCCAAGAGAGATGCCAAAGTCAAACGGATTTTGTTTGTGAAGTGCGTTTATCGTCTGAATTGTCGCATCAAGCATTTGAGTTGTGTATAACATTGCCGGAGAATATCCTGAAATTATACCCCATCTGTATCCGTAATATATCGCCTCTGCCGGAGATTCTTTATCCGTAATATGAATATCGCTGATGGTAAAGAAATTCAGAAGTTTTGCAGTGTTTGTTGCCGATGTTTTGTTATATGTTGCGGGCATGATATCTAATCTTTTTTCATATCCAAGTCCCGGTTCATATTTCCAAACACCATATCCATACTCTGAAAAGTTGGAAACATCATAAGCGTGAATACTGGGCGAACTTGAAGGCACAGAAACCGGAACAATCACCCGTTCAACAGTTGTGGCAACGTCCGAACTTATCGGATAGCTCGCCGAGGGCGCAACCAAATTGGGTTGTATTTGGTAATTTGTCAAAGGTGCATTTGCAACCACCTTAGAATCTGTCGGAGCACCGACTTTAGCCGATTGCGGAATGTAACCTGCAAAAATAATCAATGCAAAAAGTAAGACTGCAAAAATCAAAAGCGTGTTTTTTACTTCACTGCCCTTATGTTTAGTTCGTTTCATGTATTCGCCCCAAGGTGAAATTACTTCCTAGGTTTAAAGGGCTTTAGTTGCGTCTGTTTTTTTTGCAGATTTTTCTTTTGTGCACGCCTATCTGCAAATCTTTTTGCCTAAACTTCATGAAACTTCTGCATTCTTTGCGCACGCTGGCAGAGCATATAGCAAACCCATGAGAGAAAAACTATCGCGCTTGCACCAATAATCGGCAACGTTATTCCTATTGCAACTATTGTGCCTGCAATAATCGGAGGAAAAGCCTGTGCGGCTGACTGAATAGACTGATTAATACCCATCATTTCTCCCTGCGATTCCTTTCCTGCCAGATTGGAAACCACGGTGGTCATATTTGGATAAATCAGCCCTTCAAACAATGCAACCATGGGTAAAAACAAATACACCTGACTTGCATTCGTTGCAATAAGCACGCTTCCAATTGCAAACGAAAGCCCAAGGAACGAAACTGCCAACACTTGGTTCGGAGTGAATCTGTGCGAAACTGGATTTACCACAAGCCCCTGCGTGAGCACAATGCAAAGCCCGATGAATGCAAATACATTTCCAACCTGCGCACTGCTAAACTCAAAATGCTCTATCAAATAAACCGACAAGAATTGCGTGTACATTGCATATCCAAACATGAAAAGAAAAATCACTGCAAACGTTGTGCGAATTTTTTCAAGCTTTGCCGCTTTTTTCAAATTGGCAAAACCCATCCATATGCTCATCGGAGTATGCACTCTTGTCTTGAGTGTCTCCTCAAACATGAAATATACCATCAGCATATTTACAAACGCAAGCAGTGCCGCCGCAAAGAACGGGGTGGAATAATCAAACCAGGGCATCACTTGTGGATTGGAGAGCATTCCGCCGACAAACGGGCCGATTACAAACCCAACTCCCACTGCCACGCCCAAAAGCCCGAAATTTCTCGTCTTGTTTTTTTCATCCGAAATGTCTGCTATAGTCGAATTCACAGTGGCAATATTTCCTCCGGTGAAACCGGAGATAATTCTTCCAATATATAGCAGGGGCACATTGCCCATTATCACTCCTGCCGCAAACACAAAATAGCCCAACATTGTGCCTGCAAGGGTTGCCAAAAGCACGGGCTTTCTTCCCTTATGATCGGAAATCGCGCCGATAATCGGCGAGCCGAAAAACTGCGCGATTGGAAACATTGCAATTACCAATCCGAGCAATATCCCTCTCATTTCTATGCTGTAATCGGTCGGTAGCACTCCATGTTCCACATCCAAAAACATCGGCGCAAGTATCGGTATTGCCATTCCGATTCCCAACAAATCTATGAATACTACTAGAAATATGGGTAGCATTGAGGGTTGTTTGTTTTGCATAATCAGATATGAACCTATTGCTTAATATGTATTTTAATTTTGGATAATTCTTGCAATTAAGAAAAATAATTTTTGTCCGTCGCAAGCTGTGCAAAAAATACTTCTGCGCAAAAATTACGCGCCAAATGAGTGGAATGACTGCGACTCTTTTTTTTTGCGTTCATTAACAAACAGAGCTAAATCCATCTCCTAACTTTTCTTTTATACTCTTGGTAATGCTTTCCAAATGTCTTTTCCAGCTTTCGTTCTTCAAGTGGAATCATAAGAGTTTCGATTATCACTATGAATAAAACTGGGAACGCAAAAGCGATTAATGTCCCTAACCATACTGCGATACCTGTTTGTATAATCGCCATCCCAAGATATATCGGATTTCGGCTTATCCGATAAGGGTCGCAAGTTCGCTTTTGAGGTCGAGACGGGCACCGGCCTTGAGCGCGGAGAGGCTCGGATGATAGAGAAATTCGACCGGATCCGCCATGCCTATTCCGATTTTTTCATCATTGTTACCGACCGGCTCATGCGCAACAAGTACAAAAAATTCGGCCAAGCCATGACTAGGCTTGAATTGAGGTCTAAAATTGCGCAGCTAGCCAAGCGATGATATACTGGAGGCGCGAGCTGCGCAAAAACGCGGGTTGTGGTTGCCTGTGTTTGCTAAAAGCGAGGAATGAGCTGCGATAAGAAGTTTAAGAGCGGTTGCGCAGCTACTACGCGAGACCAGAAAGAATATATGCTCCCGACCCATATTATCTCCAATGGCTGAGGCAACCTTGGATTTGAGCGAGCGAGATACACGCAATGAGGTTATTGACCCCCAGCTCAAAAAAGTGGGCTGGATCAAGCACTATTTGAAAGAGGAAGTCAATCCGGTCAAGTCCGACATCAAGAACAAGCAGTATGAGCTCTATTCCGGCAAGGTCGAAAGAGGCGTCGATATGTTCATCGACTACCTTCTTCTTTCCGAGGATTACGCCCCTCTCGCCATCATCGAAGCCAAGAGATTCTGCAAAGACCCCGAAGCAGGCCGAATCCAGGCCAGAAGCTATTCCAAGGTCATTGAATCCAAAATCGGCTATAAAGTCCCCATCTTCCTGACCAACGGCCATATCTGGCAGTTCATCGACCAGGACGGCATAGAACGCCGTGTAAGCGGGGTATTCTCGCAAGAAGACCTCAAAAGACGGCACGAGAATTATCTCAACCGCAGGCTTCCCTCTCTAGTCAAGATAAGTGGCAAGATTGTTGACCGCCCGCGCAGCATGGCGATTGTCAAGGCGCTTAGCGAGCATTTCTCTAACGGGCACCGCTCCGCCCTCATCCAAATGGCCACCGGCACCGGCAAAACCCGTGTTTCCATGGCCACCATCGATGTTCTCGCAAACGCCAATTATGTCCGAAACGTCCTATTTATCGCTGATCGTATCGCTCTAGCGAACCAAGCCAAATCAGACGGCTTCAAGCGGTTTTTCACCGAGCCCGTCGCAGATTTGAGGGACGGAATCAGCAAGACCTCCCGCTTCTATATAACCACGGTTCAGACCCTAACTTCCGGCAAGCGCTCCAAGACCTACGAGAAATTCAGCCCTGCCTATTTCGACTTGATTGTATTCGATGAAGCGCACCGCTCCCTCTACGACAGAAACAATATTCTCTTCAAGTACTTCGATTCCATCAAAATCGGCCTCACCGCTACCCCAACGCAGGAGGATAGCCGCGACACTTTCGACCTGTTCGAATGTGATGTAAGCAAGCCCACCGTGGAATACTCCTATGACGAAGCCGTCCATGATGGAATCTTGGTCCCTTATCGCGGCGAGACGATTGAAACCAAAGTCCTAGCCTTGGGTATCGAAGGCAAGGAGCTCTCCCCGGAGCTCAAAGACCTAATCCGAAAACAGGAACTTGATCCAGAGGGCGTAGCCTTCAGTGGCGGAGAATTCGACCGCGTGTTCATGGATGACAAGACCAATGAGCTGGTCATCCGCAGGTTCATGGAGCGGTGCTACAAATCCGACGAGGGCAAGCCCGCTAAAACCATCTTCTTCTGCGCCAGCCAGAAGCACGCCAAGCACCTCAAGAAAGTTTTCACTAAAATCTATCCTTCACTTGGAAACGATGTGCAGGTTATCACATCCGACATGCACCGCGCCGAGGATGAGGTGCGCCGTTTCAAGAACGATTCCGAGCCCCGCATTGCTTTATCCGTCGGCATGTTGGATACCGGTATCGACGTGCCCGAAGTCTGCAACCTCGTCTTTGTCAAGCCTGTCTATTCCACCGTCCGCTTCTGGCAGATGGTGGGCCGAGGAACTCGGAATCAAAACTCTTGCCGTCATCCCGACTGGCTACAGGACAAGGAGAAGAAGGACTTCCTTATCCTCGACTTCAAGATTGGTGGTCATTCCAATATCGAGTATCACAAATTCCGCTCCTCCAAAGAGAGCTCCAGAATGGATGTCATGACGCGCATCTTCATCAACCGCGTCAAGCTTCTCAACAAGACGTTGGACAAAACCCAGAAGGCCATCATCATCAAGAAAATCATGGAGGACATCGAGAACCTCAACAAGGACTCTTTCATCGTCCGTGAGAAACTGGCAATTATCAAGAAACTGGAATCCGACTCGTTCAACCTTGAGAAATACATCGAGGAACTGAACAAGGATATTTCGCCCCTGATGATGCTCAATTCGGGCATCAATTCCTATACTGCCTCCTTCATCCTCAATGCCGAGAAGCTGTTCGGCCTCATCCTTGACAATCGGCGGGACGCCATCGAGGAAATCCGCGCATCAACCTTAATGCCCATGGTCGAGAACGTCTTGCGCCGCACTAACCTGACCGAAGTCAAAGAAAAGCTCAATTCATTAAAATTAACCCTGCAAGATAAGTTCTGGAACGAGCTAACCTTCGAGAGCGTCGAATTCCTCATCCGCGAGATTGCGCCCCTCATGAAATATTACTCGCCCGACCCACGCAAGGTCATCCAGATAGATGCTTTTGACATTATCACTGATATTCAGGAGTTCAAGAAAGAGGTCAAGGAAGACGAGAAGCTCAAAGAGCTTCTTGAAAAGAACCCCTTGGTGCGCAAGCTACGTGATGGCGACGGCCTAACCATGGATGAGCTGCGTCAGCTTGTGGAGATTTTCCAGAAAATCCGCCCCGAGATAACAATCCCCAACATCCAGCAGAGCACGGGCGTCGATTTCATGGTCTTTTTGCATGAAACGATTGGGATGCGCAGCACCTATGACCCCCGCGAGCGCATTGAGCGGCAGTTCGACGATTTCATCATCAAGAACAGCCATTACAATTCCAAACAGCTTGAATTCTTGCACTTGCTCAAAAGGGTGTTTGTGGAGCAAAAGCATCTCGAAATTCAGGATTTAGGCACCTCGCCCCTATCTGACCAACGCCCCTTGGATCTCTTCGAGATGGAACAGCTTGAGATGATTGTCAAGAGCTGCCAGAAGATAAAATTCAAATAAAATTAAGGAGTATAATGTGCCAGTCGTTCATTATAGCAATAAGCGAGTTTATTTTCTCCTTCAAATACTTGCTGATTTCTGCGATGTCGACCACTCGTTCCAAGAAGTCTTTGTGGCATTGATTTCTCACAAACAATAACTAATTTATCGCCGCGAATCTCGGTTTTTCCAGAAAACGAGACGATATCTTCAAGTAAAATGTTTGAACTCATCAACAACGCCTTCCTTTTATGTCGATGTAGCAACACGCACCGTTTGAGCCCTGCGCCATAGAATAAGCAAAATGAACTTCTCGCTTGTCAGGTAATGACATACGTTGTACTAGTTTACGCGCCACGCAGACTATTCGTTTGCTCTTGATGCCATCAACTACCATCTGAGTTTACCCTCAGTCTGAAGTTTTGTAAATATTTTTAACACAACTTCGATGTCGAGATTGCAAGCCTCTGCTACATCACTGGCGTATGCCTCTCGATTTTTATCCAAATAAGTTAAAACTTTTTTATATGCATCTTCAAATGGAACTTCCTCTACATAGATTATTTTTGCAGATGCCTGCAATTCTTTCACTTCGTGTTCGAGAGTTTCTACTTTTTCACAAAGCGTACTTATTGCAGCTGTCTTATGAAGCAGTTCGGAATCGAATTTTTCCTGAAGTTTCACGATTTGCTTAGCGATTACCGCCTCGATATCTAGATTCTCTATACATACGGTTTGCGTCGATTCCATACTATCCCTTCTCCAACAAATCGATAAACTGTTTTAGCTGAGAAACGTCTTTTTGGTTGATTGTACTAATATAAACTATCTTTTCTTTAATGTCAGTTGCGTTTTCAATAGATAATGATATTAGGGACGCGTTGATTACTTTTCCCTCGTCATTCTTATTTTCTTTAATCAAAATAATTGAAATTGGTGAAAAACCCAATGAATTGTATTTTTCATTAAAAGTATCCTTTAGCAAATTCTTTAATTCAAAATTCGATAGTTTGTATTTAACAGGCTCCGCGCTTGTTACAGGTTCAGCCATATAATCGCCAGATTTGTGATTCTCGCATATTTTTTAAAACATTCGTGCATCGTTCGGCTTTGCGTCAAGTCCTCTCGAACGATGCAAATGTTGCCCCGTCGAACGAAAGCGCAAAGTCGTATTGTTTGAACTCTCCTAGTGGTGTTCGACCGCAGTCTCAAACCTTCGGAGTTGTTCCAGTTAAGCTACGGCAACTGGGTTTTATAATGTTTAACCGAACTATTTCTTATATTTGGTTTACCTTTTCCAACCATTAGCTATATTAACCCTTTATCTCTAAGTCTTATTTATGGACACACACAAATCCATGGCCACGAAGCTGCCAATCAAGGAATACACTTGGATTCTGGATTACTGCAACCGGAAGAAAATAACGCCCTCCGCGCTGATCAAGGAGCTTCTTCTGGAAGAAATCGGGCCTTCTCCTTCTCACGTTGCTGGCCGGAACCTCATCAGCTATGACAAGAAAAAGGACTCCTTTGTCTGGAGCGTCGAGCTGGACAATGGGAAGAAGGCCGTGGCAGCGGAAAACCTGTCTGCTGAGTTTCTTAAAGACCTGAACCACGGTATTTCAGATGCTTTGGTTTCTCGGGAGGAAATGATCGGTCGGAAGAAGAAAGGCTCGGTGGCAGTGCCGAAGCGGTTGATACGAGGGAAACGATGAAGAAGGAAGAAGCGATTAAACAATTACAAGACTTCAACAAAGCCGGAGTTGAACTATTTCGATTGAGCTTTGTCAAGAAGATGCAAGAGCCGAATTGCGGTTACAGTATGAATTTTGAGAAAGGTAAAGGAATAACCTGCATTTTTCGGGGCCCAGATGATGAAGCGGTGAAAGCGTTCTGTAATGATTTGCGAAAATTTATCCAAAAAAACGATTACCTTCATTATGGTAATTTAAAGAAAATATATGATTCAGATTTTGTTACGGCAGAAGAACGCGCTTCTTTCTATGAAATTCTCAGCCAACTTAAACAGTTCACGGAAACCTCAACAAATCATAGTGTAAATGGAGAGCTAATAACCTACGCGAGAGCTCTGGAGGTTTTTCTATATGGAAAAATTTCCCACATGTCAGATCACCATCAAAATCGCAAGACATATGAGAAATGGGAAGGTTTTCCCCCAACCTACGTCTCGCTCAAAAACGAGTTTATGGTAATTCTATATGAGTACATGCGAGTGTTCATAAATAACTTCATGATTTCCAACAATCGCGTATTGGAACGACTTGGCTATCCTAGGATAGAGATAATGGAGGGTGTGAATGAATCTAACAAATAAACATTTGCCAGACGGATGGACGAGCATACGGTTTGAGGATGCCTTCGAGCGCCTGCCCAAGACCAAAATAAAGGCGGGTGAGGGGCTTGAACAAGGCAAATACAAATTCTTCACTTCTAGCGACGAGCAGAAGAAATTCCTTGATAGCTACGAATTCGATGGCGAGCATCTGATTCTCGGAACTGGTGGTGTTGCGAGCATCCATTACTGCAATGAGAAATTTTCGACAAGTACAGATTGTTTTGTCATGAAACTCAAGGCGAAAGACATACTATTGAAATATATCTACTATTTCTTCCGAAGTCGTTTCTACTTGTTGGAGGAAGGTTTTCGAGGAGCAGGTTTGAAGCATTTATCTCGCCACTACCTAAACGAAATATCTATCCCATATCCAGAAAGTAAAGAAACTCAGAAGAAAATTATCTCCATCCTTGAGAAGGCAGAATCTCTCAAGACTTCCCGCGAGGAAGCAGATAAGCTCACGAATGAGTTACTCAAGAGTGTGTTCTGTGAGGTGTTTGGAGATCCGGTGAGGAATGAAAAAGGATGGGAACAATCTGTTTTGAAAGAAAAATCCGAGATCATTCAGATCGGGCCGTTTGGTACTCAATTGCACGTTGAGGATTATACTACTGGTGGTATCCCGCTAGTGAATCCGATGCACATTATAAATAAAAAAATCGTTCCAGATTTCAATTTTACTGTATCTCCTAAGAAATATGACGAGCTATCTAATTATCATATGAAAGTCGGAGACATCATAATGGGTCGGCGCGGTGAAATGGCCAGGTGCGCATTAGTAACTACAAAAGAAGATGGTTGGCTATGCGGAACCGGCAGTCTGTTCATTAGGCCGAAGAACGACGTTAATTCTCTATTTCTACTTTTTTGTTTAACTCACGCATCCATGAAAAAAGTTCTCGAGAACAATTCTCAAGGAGTAACGATGAGTAATCTTAATTTATCTATTATAAATAATTTAAAAATAATTGTCCCTCCGCGTAAATTGCAAAATAAGTTTGCTGAAATTTCTGAGCGTCTAAATTCGATTAATGAAAAACAGGCAACTTCTTCAGACAAAATCGACCAGCTCATTTATACATTAATGCAAAAAGCATTTAGCGGCGAGCTATTTGGATGATGATTATGGCTAAAGATAAGACTGGGTTGGAAGAAAGTCTAAACATGACTGAGATGCTGCTGGTTTACATCTCAAAAAATGAACCAATGGATAGAACTGGTTTACTAAAATTAGTAGAAGGCGCAAAAATAGATCCCGATAAATTACTTCTAAATTTAGGTCGGTTAAAAGATGCGAACCTAATAGACTATGAAGTGATACTTGTTTTTGGGGAAGATTTTCCTAGAATCTACAATGTCAAACTCACTTACAACGGACTAAAAGAAATTGATTCTCTTTTGAAAAGAAAGAATATCGTTAAAGGAATGGAATTGAATTTTGGTTTATTGAAAATCATGATTTAGGTGGTTCTCTATGCTTGACTCCGAACTAAAATCAAAAATAAATAAGCTCTGGGAAAAACTCTGGAGCTCAGGTATCTCAAATCCCTTGAGCGCTATCGAGCAAATCTCATACCTTCTTTACATGAAGCATCTAGAGGACGAAGACATCTTACACCAGCAAAACGCTAAACTGACCAAAGAAAAATATTCCTCCATCTTCGATAAAAACAATGATTGCAGATGGAGCGTTTGGACTGAATATCAAGCCGATAAAATATTAGAGCACGTCCGAACCAAGGTATTCCCATTCCTCAAAACCTTGGGGGAAAAGGACTCCATGTACAACCAGTACATGCAGGACGCGGTTTTCATCATCCCAACCCCCTCCGTTCTAATTGAAGCGGTCAAAATCATCAATGAACTGAAAATCAAGGAGCAGAACCGGGACACCCAAGGGGACATCTACGAGTACCTTCTTTCAGAGCTCACCACAGCCGGTAAGAATGGCCAATTCCGCACTCCGAGGCACATCATCCGCATGATGGTCGAACTGATTGGCCCAAAATATGGGGAAACTATCTGTGATCCGGCTTGTGGAACCTCTGGCTTTTTGGTCAATGCCTATGAGCATATCCTCAAAACCAACACTTCCAAAGACCTCATCAAGCGCGATGAGGCCGGGAACGAATATGGCTTTAGCGGGGAAAAACTCAATTCCAATCAGTTGGAGATTCTCAGGAAAGAAACCCTCTATGGCTTTGACAATGACCCAACTATGGTAAGAATTGCCCTGATGAATCTTATGATGCACGGCATCACGAGGCCTAATATCCAACAGATGAATACCATCTCGACGCGGTTCTCGCAAGCCAACTACTATGACATCATCCTGGCAAATCCGCCCTTCAAGGGTAGTGTGGATGAATCGGAGCTAAGCGACCAATTCACCATCAAGACCAAAAAGACCGAGATTCTATTCTTGGAACTCATGCACCGGCTTCTCCATAATGGCGGCAAGTGCGCCGTTATCGTACCGGACGGCATTGTTTTCGGCAGCTCCAACGCCCATCAGGATATACGCCAGCTTCTGCTTGAAAAGTGCCGCCTAGATGCGGTAATCTCCATGCCTTCGGGCGTCTTCAAGCCTTATGCTGGAGTTTCTACTGCCGTGCTGTTTTTCACTAAAGGCGAACCTACCAAAAAAGTCTGGTTCTATGATATGGAATCCGACGGTTTCAGCCTAGACGACAAACGGACGTTTATCGATGGCAAGGGGGATATTCCTGATATTATCGAGAAATTCAAGAAAAGGGAAAAAGAGAAATACGAAGACCGAAAGGCCAAATGCTTCTTTATCCCGTTTGAGGAGATTAAGGCAAATGGCTATGATCTGAGTATTTCCAAGTACAAGGAGATTGTTCACGAAGAGGTCAATTACGAGAAGCCTCACGTGATCAAAAAGAAGATTTTAGACCTTGAGGAGAGCATTATCAAGACGCTCAAGGAGATTGAGGTCTAAACATCCTGCTCCATCAAAGTCGTTCTTCCGTTCTTTTTTGCCCTTCCAAGGGCCTCCTTTAGGATAGCCTCATTCTTCCCATCCATCGCATCGATAAAACCCATCGAGATTCTCATGCTGTTGCGATGGGCAAAAACAACGAGCTTCGTCTTTTTCACGAACTCCATCTCAATCATCCTCAACAAATAGCCGTTGGCGTATCTCTCCCGCCTTGGAAAGTTGATGGCCCAGCGTGCCTTTGTATAATCCACGCGCTGCATCGAGCTTCCGCTCTTTGTGGATGAGAATACGGAACCCGACACGCTCGCTTTTCACTTCAGACTGATGCTGGATAAAGTCTATGATTTCGAGGTATTTCTTCACTGTTTTCGGATGCAAATGAGACGAACGACACAACTTATTGAAGCTGACCGGCTCTTCACCGAGCCGTGTAAACAATTTTTCCGCAATGGTTAATTGGGTCATGCTTCACCGAACATAATTAATGTCCAAAGACCACTATTAAAGCTCCCATTATTGTTCGGGTATTGTGCGGAACGGGACTATGGCATGAAAATGCCTAATTGAGCATGAAAGTATTTATCCAATCAAAATCATAGTTTCAGGCGTGCTTGTATGGTAGAACTGGACGACGAGGAAATCAACAAACGAATGCCGCAGTGGTATCTTGACGTGCTCAAAGAGGTCGAACATCAGAAAGTTGCGCAAAAACAGAAAAGACAGGTCGGAAAGCTTTTCTCATAAACACCGGGCGCGTATCTTATTAATGTCCAATTCCAAATTGGAAATCACATGGCTCCGAGGGTAAAAGAGTTTTTGAGGTCAATCTGGGGCGCGGAAGTCCCGTTCTTAGAATGCAGACTCGATATCTCGAAAATTAAGGACAATGGAGACATGTTTGACAAACTAAAAACTCACCTTCCATTAAGCGTAATTAACTCATCGGGAACACTTGTTTTAGATCCGAGAAAGAAAAAGGGTCAAGACTTGCAGTATTATCCACTAGATAAAAACTCCGATTTTGCCATTTTCTATGCTGGCGAGCTGAATCAAATCGGTGTTGTTTCACTAGAATTAGATATGCAAAAATTAGAGTTGTTAAAGAAAGTATTAGAAACTGATTTCAATCAATTTGTTACCTGCTCTGACATTTCTGATGTAAAAGATGCTTATGTGAAGCGATTATGCTACTTCCTAATCTTCAGGAAGTACATTCAAGACGGGTGCGCATCCTCAAAATTCTGTGATTCGACCCGAGACAGGATTCTAACTGGTTTAAACATCTTTGAAACGATTGCTGAAAATAAGAACAATGCCTACATTGTCGCATTTTTCATGTGCGCCGCAGTTGAAGAATTGTTATACCTAATCGGGAGAAAAGCGAAGATTGCTATCAAGCCCGACACCATTGGGAGAGTTTTAGGGCGCCTCAAAGGCGAACAGTATTTGACTGTGCAATATCCTACTCCTCAAAACAAAAATTTGCTTGTTTATGACAGTTTTGATAGCTCTACAAATATTTTTTCAACGAAAAATCCAAAAGATAAATTTGATTGTTCGTTGGTTGATGAAGTAAATGATATCCGCACTAGTTTTGTGCATTTCTCTACTTCAGACCCAAATATTCCTGCAGATTGTTTAACCTTGATTATCAACCTAGGAATGCTCCTAAGGTGGTGTGAAGATAATGGATACCTATAATTCTAACCAAATTCGTAAAAAAGTCGATGACACACTTAATGCGAATTATGAGCGCATGTACCCATTTGAGCTAGAACGTTCTCTAAATTCACTAGGGGTTCAAGCGAGAGATAACGGGGACGAAAAGACTCTTCAGGAAATCAGGTGGGAGTTTGATTTGCTGAATGCAACATTCGGTCATAGCGCAGTCTATCAAGGGGAGCAAGTAAGCGAGATTAGCAATAAATGGGCTGCGATATTAAAGAATGGAAAAGACATAAACTCAGGGGGAAAGGTAAGCTCATTTGACGTTCGTTCCGAAGCTGGAGGCAGCAACGTATCTTTTCAATTATTTTCTAACCCTCCCTTCTGCACATGGGACAAAAACGCTTTAGACTACTATAAGAAAAGATACTCTGAGACTACTAGCAGCCTATCGAAAGCCCGTTATGCTTTTGCAGTTGCAGTATTGCTCAAGGAAAGCGGATCCAAACCTAATGAATGGATTGAAAAAAGTATCGCGAGTTGGGTCAAAACCGCCGAACAATACATCGCCTCGGGCCAGTATAACCAACAATACTATGAGGTTCCACCTTTTGCTTACGAATTCGCCATAAAACTTAGTCTAATGTTTAGTATGGGTGAGGCCGCTACCAGTGCGCTGAATTCCCTGCATGCGGCTATCGTCAAGATGATCAATTCTGGTGAAAAGCGATGGTATCTCGAATACGTTGAAGTAGAATCGACTTATCTAAACTCCGCTGCGTTGAAGAACGAGTCCATGTCCTTGATAACTGGGGTAATCTCCGATCTCGAATCGAAGTTTGATTCAAGTAGCGATAAATCTCAAAATCTACATTTCTACCGAAGAAATATCCAACTTCTACTTGATTATGGTGTTAAAGACGACTTTGAGTGGAATAAAAAAATCGCAGAATCCTATCTAAAAGAAGCAGATTTTCGTGAAGAACAGGTCAAATCTGCATTCTACGAAGATGCAATAAAACATTACAAAATGATGCAAAGTAAATACTCTGCCGATTCTGTAAAGAAAGGAGAGATAGACTCAAAGCTCGAAACAATTGCCTTGAAAATTAAGGATGCTAGTGCAAAATTCAAATACAAACAAATTGCGAGTACATTCACTATCACCAATGATCAAATTAAGCAGTATATTGATTTCTTAAAGAGCAAAGGAGGGAACACCTTCCTAAGTCTGGTTGACGATTGGTCTCTATTTCCAAATATCAAACAATCTGAAGAGATGACACAGCTCATAAAATCTGAACACGGGCTTCAATTCGTATTGCCCGTAGAAGTATGTTGTAAAGACGGGCCAATAATTAGATATACGACTGATGATCAAATTTTCGAGTATAAAGTTAGGCAAAACATGCTGCTTGGAATTAGGATCGGCGAAATCATGTTAAAAATGACATTTGAACAATTAGAAAAAGAAAATGGGATAAAATTGTTAAGCGAGATCAATGACATTCTGAGTTGTAATGATATCTCAGATATACGTGAAACGCTTAGGTGCGGGTTTGGTTATCTTTTCGGAGAAAAAAAGGATTATACTGCGGGTTTGCATATCCTAATTCCATATCTCGAGGAACTAATCCGAAGAATCATCGTGAAATCTGGAAAAATTGATACTGTTCTATCAGGTAAACCCAAGGTTTTCTTTAGAAAAATAGAGCTTGGTACTCTTTTGACTGATGACGCAGTTGGGACTATATTAAACAAAGATTTTCAAAAAACTCTTCACATCTATCTAGTTGCAACTGACCAAGCAAATCTAAGAAATATGCTTCTACATGGGATGATGAAGTCTAATGAGATTAAGGATTCCGACGCTCTCTTTGTAAGTTATTGTCTCCTTAAATTAATCCGAATACTAAACGAGTTGCCCGTTATACCTCAAGTTTCCTCTCCAGTCCCATCTCCATAGCCTTCTCTGCCAGCATCTTCCTGAATTTCGGATCCTCCATTACAGCACTCATGAAACTGTCGGCCTCGCGCCGCTTCTTCTCAAGCTGGATGGCCGCCTTCATCTCCAAAGCCATCCCGCACTCCACGCAGAACTTGGCCGAAATCGGATTCATCTTCTCGCAGCTGGGGCAGGTGCGGGGCTGCAAAGGCTCGCTTGTCATAACGTCCCTTTTCAGAAGCCCCCGCTTCTCCAGCATCTTCTTGTCGATATCTGCGCCAGAAAGATGAACATACGTGGCGGGCATTTTCGAGCCTCCCGTCCAGCCAAAGATGATTTTCAGCTCCTGCTCTGTAAAGTCGGTAGCCAGGTGGGTAGCCCGTGAGTGCCTGAACAGGTGGGGGTAAATCCGCTTCTTCAATTTCGCCCGATTTTTTGCCTTAATCAGGATGTTGCGCAGAGTAACGTTGCTGTCCAGTGCCCCATCGTTCCGGGCTACGGTAAACAGATGCGCCTGCGGGTTGTCTGCCTGTGGGTGGTGGTTGAGCCAAATCCTCAAGTCAGGCACCGAATCAATCAGCCGAACCCGCCTCATGCCGGTTTTTCCGTCCAGAATCAAAGAAGCCCCGTAATCGTCAAAAGTCAGGTTGCGAATCTCCAAATCAAGTAATTCTCCGGCCCGACACCCGCTCTCATACAGGAGCATAATCAAGGCCCGGTCGCGGGGGTTATCGCACACATCCGCCAGTTTCCGAACGTCGTCCTTGGTCAAAATGTCCTCGGGCAGTTTCCGGCGCTCAAACCCGTGCGTTTTGATCCACGAAACCTGCTCGGGGTAATTGTTCTCGCCAAAGAGCCACTTGTAAAACGCCTTGATACTCACTTTCAAGGAGCGGCTTTTGTAATCGGCGTTCTCGTTCAAGAAGTCGATCATGTCGTCTTTGGTCAAGTCCTTGAAATTCCGTTTCTTGAAAAACCTGGCCAGTTTGTTGAGGCAGTAAATATAGATGTAACGAGTCGATGGTGCCATTCCCTGCGCCGATTTCTCGCGCTCGAAAGCGTGCAGGGCCTCAAAATTGGGTTTCGTCAAGCTCCTGAGTCCACTTAGAAGCTTGACGGGATTTCGTTGGCTTCTCATACTGTATTTGAGCAACTGAAGCTTATAACCTCTGCTCCGTCTGTCGTCATTTTTGGCATCAGTCCGTCCGTCTCTCATCATAAATCAGAGATCACACTCTTACATCATCTGCCGCAATTATTATCTCATCCATCTCTCATTAAGGTTTTCTTTTTGGATAAGCCCTAGCCTTTTTCTTTTCTTAAAAGAAAAAGGCTTGGGTACATCATCTGCCGTATTTAGTTCTCATCCATCTCTCATTAAGGTTTCTCCTCAAACCTTGCTTAAGTTTTTAAACAAAGTCTTGTTTGTGTTAATGGGATATAATAATGGGAAGGCGCGATTCAAGACGAAGAGGGAGAGTAAAAGCCAACAAAAAAACTCTCTTCGAATCCAATCCCATGCTCAAAATGGGAATGATAAAACAAGGCGAGGCAGAGCTTAGGGATGCCTCCGCCGAACTTCTTGCTCCTTTGGAAATGAATGAACTTATTCCGCGAATGCAAGAGTCTGATCAATTTGAGCCGGTTTCACAAAAAACGCCATCTTCTAAAAATTCGTTTTTGGAAAATGTCTGGCATCCAATTTCAGGAGTGGGAAAAATCAAGCACGCACATGCGCGGGGAGCTGGAATGGTTCATTCCACATCAAAAAGCTCAAGGCAGATAATTGCAAAGCCGCACATTGCCAAAGGCGTGAAGCAATTGCAAATTGTGCAAAATAAAAAAGAAATGGAAGTTATCGCCGCCCCATCATTCCAATCTCATGAAATGCAAACTCCTTCACAATCGGCGGCAGAGCCGATTTTAGCCTCCCCAACTTCGCCTCAAATGCCGGTCATAAACAAGATGCCTGCGTATATTCCTTTCTTTTCACATTCCCCGCAAAAAACATCCGTTTCCATGCATCCGATAATTTCGCAATCGCAAAAAACATCTGTTTCTGTGCGCCCGATAATTTCGCAATCGCAAAAAACAATTCAGACAAAACAAAATATTTCCGCCAACATCGAGCCGGAGCCGATTTTGCAACACGATTCTCCAAAAATTTCTGAAATGAAAAAAATCAGCAAAGGGCAATCATTCTCAATATTCGGGCAGAAAAAGCCGACAACAGTTGAGCGGGCATTTGAAATTCATGAGAAAACGCACGAGCCTTTGCCGGTGGATTTCTCTGCGCCGGAGCCGGAACGTCATCCTCTGCCAAAAATATCCGTTGCTTCCAAAACAATTTCCCTGCCAAAAACAATTGCCGCCCCGCAGGCACTGGCAATTTCCAAAGCCGGCAGTGAAAAAATTATTGTTTCAAAACAAGACAAACCAAAAGCTATTGAGCCAATTTCACCTCCTCGCGATTTGCAAATGCACAAAATAAAAGAGTTTGAAGTCCCGCAGGGATTTTTCTCACCGAAGCCGGCGCAGGCAACTTCTCATTTGCAAACAATTGAGAAACCAAAAGAAATATTTGCACCAAAGCAAGCGGTTCAAAAAACAAATAAAAAAGTTTTGAAAACAAAACAAGAGCCAAGCGCAGTATTCTCAATTCCAAAATTAAAGCTAAATATGCCAAAAGAAAAACAAACTTTTGGTGCATCCCGTGCTGTTTTAGCTCCGAAGAAAAAAGTTGTGCAAGTGCCGCAAGTAATCAATATGCAACATATTTCGGGGCACGAGACTTTGATGGGCAAATTCTTTGCCGCAAAGCCAAAAATAATGCCTGCCGGTCTTGAGCAAATACAATTGCGCGAGCAAGAGCGCAAGCAAACACACGCAAGCGAGCAGGCAAAGGTTATTTTGCCATTGCAGATTTTGCCGCCAAAACAGGCTGATGCAATTTTGGCTAAAACAAAAGCAAACCAGCCCGAAAAGAAAATTGATTCCGCGCAATTGAAATTTATTTCAAAGAGCAAATATCCCGAAAAAGGCGAATCCAAAAAACAACTGCAAGAAGAGCGGGAAAAACTTTTGCCCCGAAGGGAAGTGCTCAAATCGGCGCCCAAAAAAGAAATGGGATTATTTGAAAAAGCATCCTCATTATTTGGCTCTCTTGAAGTCAAGCCCGAATAGCAAACCCTTGTGCAGGATAGTCAAATACTGCTTCACTCCGATTCGGCACAAAAAATGCAAAAGAAAGTTCAAAGTGAAGTGCCCCTCACACTCAGGGAAACTTCTGCGCCCGTGTTTGAAAGCAAAACATCCAAGCTTCTGCCTTCAATTGCACGCGAATGGGATGCGATGTACAAAAACGAGCTTTCAAGACCGGTTCCAAACGAGGAGCAGGTTGAATCATATTACAAATCCTCTTCAACCGGTCAGAAAAAATATCTTCATGCGCTTGAAGTGGAAAAATTATATTGGCAATATGCCCGCGAACAAAAAGGCACCAAGCAGTACAAAAAGTTTGAGGCGCGTTTTATCTCTGCGCTTGAGAGTTCCACTCCCGATCAGAGAGTGGCAATTGAGCAGTGCATAAATCTCACAAAGGCGGTTTCGGCAATCGGAATAATCACAAATCCAAAATCAAAGCCTGAAAATGTAGCCCGTGCAAATGAGATGTATCAGGAAATAATCGCAAGGCACCAAAACATTATGCCATTGCTTAATTATCAGGTTGCAAGATTTGCATTGCTAAAAGCATATTCTCCAAATTCAATGGCTCCGCCAAAAGAATATTATCAGTTTGAGCAAATGCTTGATGATAATTTGCGCGAGTATTGCATCGCCGCAAGGGCATCATTTCTTGATTTGCTGATGAATGACGATTCAACAAGCCCGCAGTTGAAGGACGCATCTGCAAAACAGTATTCCAACATTTTAATCGCAAATTCGGATATCAGCGGCAAGCTCGAGCTTTTCATAAATGTTCGCGAAGGTCTCAACCTGTTCTTCAAGAGCCAGTTGGCTACAACAATTGATGAGGAAAAGCGCCTGCGCGAGGAATGGGGAAGAATCGCAAACTCAAGCAACAACATGAGAACAATAATATTTTACGAGCTTGCCACGATATTTTTGGCAAGCGAAGGGGCAAAATTAATTGAGGAGGAAAGCGAGGAGCAAGAATAAATAAATTGCAGGAAAAAAAAAATGAAAATAAATTGAAAAAAAACGGAGCAGAAAAAAATGAAACAAAAAATGAAATTTAATATTTGCATCTTACGGGGGTAAAATTATGTCTGAAAAAGATGAACTTCTAAATGGGCCAAGCGAGTCCACAAACATCAGTCAGTCCGGCTTTGGTTCGCACACCGGCGGAAAGGAAATCGAGTCCTACGTTTTTGACAATGAAGGGATTCAGGTAATGGCAAGCGTGATATACCACCCTGACGATTTTGTATTGCATTACAATCTGGCGGTTCGCGGGCTTTCAGAAGGAACCCGCCTTGTGCTAAACACACTAAGAGGCGAACTTATCACAACCGTAAAGCTCGACGTTACAGACATAATGGACCCAAGAAAGCGCGACGAAGTAAAGAAAAAATTTGAAGCAAGGGCGCAGGTGCTTCTTGCAAAACATTTTCCCTCACTATCCGAATCTGACAAAAAAATACTTATTGCCTATCTCATACAAAATTCATTGGGCTTAGGTGATTTGGAAGCCCCGCTTCACGATGAGAAACTGGAAGAAGTTGTAATCAACTCATCAAAAGATCCGGTCTGGGTTTACCACAAAAAATACGGCTGGTGCAAAACAAACATCGTGGTAAAAAGCGAGGATGCAATTTATGACTATGCTGCAATGATTGGAAGAAAAATCGGCAAGCAAATCAATATCCTCTCGCCCCTTATGGATGCACATCTTTCATCCGGAGAGAGGGTAAATGCAACCCTTTATCCGGTATCTGCATTTGGCAACACCCTCACAATAAGAAAATTTGCAAAAAACCCGTGGACCTTACCATATCTAATCGAGCTAAATTGTATCTCTCCGCGAGTCGCGGCGCTTATTTGGCTCTCAATACAAAACGAGCTTTCCCTGCTGGTGTCGGGAGGAACAGGTTCGGGAAAAACCAGTTTTCTAAATGCAATATCCTGTCTTATCCCTGCAAATCAGCGTGTGATTTCGATTGAAGACACCCGCGAACTTACGCTCCCGTCATTTTTGCAATGGGTTCCAATGTCAACAAGGGAGCCGAATGCGGAAGGAAAAGGAGAAGTTAGCATGCTTGATTTGCTGGTAAATTCTCTTAGGCAAAGACCCGACCGCATAATTGTCGGAGAAATAAGAAAGCAGAGAGAAGCCGAAATATTGTTTGAGGCAATGCATACCGGACATTCTGTTTATGCAACACTACACGCGGACAATGCGGCAGAAACAATCACAAGGCTCACAACTCCTCCGATTGCAATGCCAAAAGAAACACTTGATTCGCTTGCAGGCATCGTTGTGCAATTTCGGCACAGGCGGCTAAATATCCGTCGAACCCTTGAATTTGCCGAGGTGCAAAAAGGAGGAAATGTAAACGTGCTTCAGCGCTGGGACCTTAAAAAAGACAAATTATCCGAAGTCGGAAAAATGACAACCCTTGCAGACACTCTCAATCTTTACTCCGGGCTAACGCAAAAGGAAATAGACGATGACCTGGCGCAAAAATCCAAAATACTTGAGTGGATGACAAAGAAGAAATACCGGGACGTGAATTCCGTGGGCTCAATCGTATCTCATTATTACATGAACCCTGACGAAGTAAGCGCCGCGGCAGTCAAAAATGCAAACTGGGTATTTGGAGCATGAGCAAGATGCCTGATTCAGACGATTCCGGCGGCCCGTATGGGCGCAACCCCAATTTGGGAACCGGGTTAGACCGCCCGCAATTTCCAAATATTAGGGATTCTGCACCCAGCCAAAGCTCGGAGCGTAGCGTTTCATTACCTTTTTGGCAGCTTGTGCGAGAGGCAAAAAACATTGAGCAAAATGCGCTGGCAATAAATTCAGAGCCATACGATATACACGTTGTTGACCGAACAGCCGTGTTTGAAGCGGAAAAGCGGCTTGAGGAAACAACTTTTTTTGAGGCACAAGCAATCGCCACGAAAGTTTTTTTGGGTGCACCCGGCTCCATATCCGGCACAAGACAAACTCAAGGTGCAAGGCGGTCAATTCCATTCATACAAAAAAATGCCCTGCCGCGGGAAGATTCGCGCATAGTGTCAGAGCTTCGCTCATTTGGAAAGAATCCGCAGGAAAATGAAAATATAAAAATTTCCCCTCGTCCATCTGGCAAATCATCTTCTTTGACAATTGAAGAAAAATCACAGGACGAACCGCAAAAAACAAGCTCTTCATTCTCGATATCCTCCGGACGCGATGCGTTTGAGGGAATTTTAGGTCGTTTCAAATCTTCAATCAGTTCCTCCTCAAAAAAATCCTCTCTTTCAAAAACTGCACCGAGCGAGGCAAATCAACCTCAAAAAACTCAGCAACCTCGAAAAACTCAAACGTATGCAAATGTTTCAAACCCAACTTCGCTTCAAGCCCCTACTCCTGTTTATCAAAATAAATCTATATCAATTCCAAAAATTCCCCAGATGAAAAAGCCCGTTCCGCCTCCCGCATATTCCTCGCCCGGTTTAGATGAGCCTGATGAGAGTATGCAACATAACCTCGGGCAAAATGAAAAAATGTCTGCGGACGATGCAGATGATTTGGATAAACAAAAAATTCCAACTCCTGATTCAATATTTGAGGCACGCAAGAATTTGTCGGAGAGAACAAGAACGAGGCCTCCAACGCTTCCAAAAGAAAATATCAAACAAACTTCTGTTCAATCTGGTGAAAACATTCAGGATTCGCTTAGGCCTTATGCAAAAAGATCCAGTGCTCCAGACTATTTGAGTGAGCAAAAATCGGCAAGGCAAAAAACTACTCTTCCAATTGTGCAGGAGCAAACAACCACTTACGGCTTTGAATCTCCCATTATTTCTCCAAAGCCAAAATCCAAGCCTGCCAATCAATACACTCCTTCGGACGATTTTGAAAATGAGTCTGAAAAAAAATACAAAGAAAATATAAGAATTCCAAAAACGCCCATGAACTATGCGCAGGCAAAAAACTACAATGAAATTGCAAATATTGCAAAACCGCCCGCAAGATATGTGAAAGAAGAGCCGG
>JBAZLL010000006.1:0-66779 GCA_041650255.1 Candidatus Micrarchaeia archaeon
CCGAATAATTTCTTACGGGCTTTTGCACCTGCACAAGCTCTGTCACCGCTTTGCCGTTTTCCATTATTTTATTGCCTCTCTCGTCAATTTTTTCTTTTATCGCATAGTCGGTGTAAGTCATCACTTTGCCGTCCCGTCCGTAGAAGTCGGCTTCCCATTTTCCTTCTTCCAATGCAATGTTTGTCTTTCCCTGCCAGTTGTTTAATGTGAGCTTTTCATCCGGCAATAAGTTCGGCGTAAGATAAGTGGTGCCATTGACATTGAGTCCCTCGACCACTTCTCTTTTTCCTTTTTTCTCTTCTGTTATTACAACCGTCCCATCCAAATTCAATCTGGCAGAAGCGTTGTTATTCTTTACCTCTTCTGTCAATGGCATCATCATCCAGTTGCCGTTGTCGTCTCTTCCCTTAACGTTCCATTCAACTCCGCCGATTTCAATCTTTGCGTCCTTTGGCTTCTCAAGCCCGAGGTTGGATACCAATTCAAGGGAGATCGTTCTCTCTCTTTTCTCGGAGACAATTATTTTCTCATCGTCTTTAACGAACAGTTGGTAGTCGTATCTAGTCGGCTTGTATTCTCCTTTTATGACTTTTGTGCCTCGTTTTGCATCGCCTGGAACAACAGTGTATACTCCGTCTTTCGCGTTTATCTGGTAATTGCCTCCAGGTGCAAACTCCTTGGGATTTTTATCAACGATTCTGGCATAATCTGCTGGACTGTATGCGTAGTATCTTGTAATTTCAATTTTGCCGTTTTGCACTTCTTTTGTTTTTTTGCCGTCCGCGCCTACTTCAAAGAGCTTGCCGGACTCCTCCATTATGAATTTTCTTCCATCCATTAATGCAAGCTCGTAATTTCCGCTCGCAAGCCGCGTCGTTTTTATTTCCGCCTCTTTTTTATCCGCGGCATATTGCTCGTCATATTTATCATTGAAATATATCAACTTTGAGCCGGCTTTTGTAAGCAAATCCAGGCTCACATGCGTCATATCTTTGCCTTTTACCTGGTCTGTAATATCTACAAGCGGTCCGAACGCAAGCGGGTCTGCAGAACTAAACGCATAAACCCTCGGGTTATCCTTACTGGCGTTTATTCCCGGAATTTTATCCTTTATTGTCAGTACAAATTTACTACTTCCATCTATTTCCAGCGTGTCATAAGTGCCGACTTCTTTTTTCCTTTTCTCATAACTCACATTTCCATTCGCATCTTTCTTTTCCTCAAGGGTCCAGATTTTACCGTTAATCAACTGTAATTTTTGCAATTCGTCTTTTCCATCTTCGCTCTTTAGTGTAATTGTCTTTCTTGGGTTTTCAACACTGTATCCTTTGCTTATTCTAAATGTTCTAAAGAGTGCGCCGAAAGGAATCCACGAGAGCGCTCCGGGACCCATGTCCGCAAATGTAAGTATTCTTAGCGCGTTTAGAACTTCCCCTCTCCAAATACTTGTCGCCAGCGAATTCAGCCAACTTGTCAGGCTCTGCGTCGCTCCCCCGCCGCCCATCATGGACATCTGCTTTGTCTGCATAAATTGCGCCATGTTAAAGCTTTGGTCAGCCAAGTTTGCACTACCCGCCGAGGCTTCTCTCCAAATTATGCTTGCATTAACGCTTACTCTGCCCGACTTATCAACTTCAAATCTGGCATCGTATGACGTAGTGGTTCCGGGCAGAACGTAATTTCCAACGACTTCGCCGTTTTTCGCAACTACAATTCCTCCGACGTCTTTGCCGGATTTTGATTCAACTATCGTGTATGCCCCATCGCCGTGTTCTTTTGCAGTGCATTTTACTCCGCTCTTGTCGGATATTTCTTTTGCAAGCGTATCTGCAAAATCTTTCATATTCACAATCGGTCTTCCATGCTCGTCAAGATGTGCGTCTTTCATGTCCGCATTTTTTGCACTTGATTTCACGCCTTGTGAAATTCCGGCTACTGCCGCCGCTCCCGCGCCTTTTAGAACATAAGGCATTGCGGCGGATGCTCCTGCGTTCAGCCCCTTTGCTCCAACCGCACGATGTCCCATCGCCGCGGCTATCGCCATATTTACCATTCCCGTGGCTCCGCCGACAACGACTCCTTGTATCGCCGTATTTATTGCCTTGTCAACCTGCACGCTTCCTCTTGGTTTTCCGTCCGCTCCTACCGAGGCGGTTTTGAGGTCCAGTTTATTCACTGCCTTATCAGACATTTGTCCTACAAGCCCTTTTTTCTTGTCCGGGTCCTCGCTTTTTTGGTCGCCATAAAGCTTTTTTTCCACAAGCCCCTGACTCGCGTCCCCTTTATTGGCGGCCGCATTTGCAACTCGGTCGACAATTCTTGCAATGCCCGAAACGTTTGGAGTGAACGACTGCTGACTCATAGGCGGTCCGCCGCTTCCGCTTCCACCCGCTCGGCTTCCAAATCCTCGTGTTGCCCCGAAATCAAATCCCATGAACGGATTTTTCCCGCTCATAAAGCTTGCCGCAAAGAGCAATCCCATTATGAGCGCCGCCATCCAGCACATCCCGACTTTTGCGGGGTCTTCTCCCTTGCCGCAAACTTTTATCTGATTTTGCGAGGGCGAATAAGTATCTCTTAAATCTGTATATCCGACTATTTTTTCTTCAACTTTTATGGGAACGATTGCCGGGTCGCTGTCGCTTGTTGCTTCCGGGCAGGTTTGTATGTCATTCCAGCTCACACTTGAAATCGCCTTGTTGTCCGTGCCGTACAATCCCGCGCATTGCGCCAAATACTGTTGAGTCTTCAATTTTTCCGCCGGAGTTTGCACGCTTTTTTTATTGTCGCTTGGAACATAGTCGTTTGTAAATGGGCAATACACAACATTGTGGCTTATGCACTCTGTTTTTGTCTGGGGCACAGGAAGTTTTGTCGATGCTTTTCCCTGCGCATTTGTAATAAGTTTGCAAACCGCATTCTTGTCCGTAGTATACGAAAAATCAGAATCGCCCTTTACATATGGTCCGCTCATCAAAATCAAAAGCCCGCCTTCAATTCCGGTCGGGGCAGGTTCCTGTGTTCTGTCTATATAGTATAAGTAAGCATCAAGCTGACCTTGCTTGTTGCTTATTTCACTGTATTCAATATTCAGATAGCTTGACGATGGAAGTGTGCATGATGTATCTGCATGAATTGTTGCAATCGCGAATAAGAAAAAAATGCTCGCCAATAGCGCAAATGCTAGTACTGAACCCTGTCTTTCCATCAATTTGGGTTCTTCTTTATCATTTAAAAGCATCGTGGGATGCGCCTTCAATAATTTGACAGGCTCATCTCAATCAGATTTTTCCAACAACCCAAAGAGCGGCAAATATTGCGCCAATCAATGCTACCGGCACGGCGATTTTGAGCAACGAAACAACCGCATTTATTGTGGATACGATTTCGGCAGACTGATAAGGTCCAAGCACTTTGAGCATTATCCTCTGCTTTTTCATCCCGAATTCGCAAGGAGCCAAATTCTCATGCGCCTTTATTGCAAGAGAAACACAAGTTGAAACCAATTCCTCTAAATTCTGCTCTCCGGCCGGATTGAACACGCCCTTAACGGCATTAAGTTCATGCGTGTCGGTTGTAAATATTTCAAGCATTCTGGATTTTGGAAATTCGTTTTTTATCGCAGTTATTATTTCATCCCGTGCGGATGATAAAATTCCGTTCGAATCCAGCACAACATAAAACGAAGGGCGATTGCCCGGCGAATCAAGGCAGGCAACTTTTATCCCGCCAGACGCAATTCCTGAAATGTCTTTTGGATACGAACATTCCCACCCAACAAGAAGCGGAGCAAGAAGCTTTTTGGAATCAAGAGCATCTTCAAGTGCGTCCGCCATTTGCATTGAAATGATTGAGCCCGACTCAACATAATCGACATCGCCCGTTTCGCAGTTGTGGCAGTCTATCGCCAAGCATTCGCCGTTTCCTTTTGCTTTTTCCATTAAAGCCCAGCCAACTGCCAAATTCACATCTTCGGTTGAGTGCGGCGCCCGAGTAAACGCGCAAATATTATCCTCATTTATTCCAAGAAGATAGCAACGTGAATCCCCTTCAAATCCTTCCTGCAAACTAAAATGCGCAGGCAAATATTCTACTGCACCGATTGCCGTTCTGCAAACTTCAACAACCTCTTTTATAGACGAGGAAAAAACGGGGTCAAGTGCGTGCGTCGCCGTTCCATGAAACACAAATGCACATGTGTGCCCATCACTCAATCGCTGGGAAATTTTTGAGGAAAATTCACTGCCTCCCAAATTTCCAAAAGGTCCGAAGTGAAAATACGGAACCACCCAGTGCATAATTCCGTTCTGCGTTTTGAATGACGCAACTCCAATCCACGTCTGTGCCGGCTCGCCCATTTCATCAAGCGCATCCTCAAGCTCCTTGTCCTGATAAAGCCACTGGCTTGCAAACATTGAGAGTGCATCGTTTGACGAAATTCCCAAATTTTTCTTCATCGGTCTTGATGCAAGAAACAAAAGCGAATACAATGTGAAAACAAAAACAAAGCACACAAGCAAAATTTTTGCAAGCAAATCGCTCGTGCCAATTGAAAATATCGGAAGAGCGAAAATCATAAAGAGTGCGAACACCGCCGCCTGCATAATTGCAAATATCCAGCACGAGCGTGCAAGCCCGAATGCAAAATTCAGCACGGAAATCCACAGAAGAAAGCTTAACCCGAATCCGACAAACACCAAATTCGGCTGTGAAAACGCCGCCGATGCAATAAGAAACGCACTATATATTATGGCGGATGAGAGCGAGAGTGCAAGGGCACGCACGGGTGCGACTCGTCTGCGCGTGAGTGCGACTACTCCGGCGCAAAGAAGGGCCGGAATGGCGATTGCAACAATAAACGCGCCCGCTCCCGAAATTGCGGCAGGCATATCAAGTTTTTTCTCGGCTAATACACCTGTTAATGCGCCCGCTAAAAGCGATGCAAATATTATCAGAAATGCCAGATATCTCGCGCTTGGCAATGAGACAAAATATTTTGTCATGCTAATTGCCTTTTTTGCAGACTCCATAAACAAAAGTTGCGCTTCTTAATTTAAAAACCGCATTATGTGCAAAACCTGATTTAATATGATATAAAAAATAGTTTTTGTTTTTTATCTGCCTTTTTTCTCTCGTTCTGCAATTGGAATATTTTCCGTCGCCGGAGCTTTTGCCTTCATGCCGATTGAGGAGCTTGACTTTAGAATTCCTTCAAGCTCAAACACATTTTGCACATACTGGTTCGCAACTGTTGCAAACGGTTTTTTCTCTTTTTTTGCTAATTTTGTGAGTTCAAGGGCCAAATATCTAAGCTCAGAATTCGCGCTCGCTTTCTCTTCTTCCATAAATTGCTTTTGCCATGCAAACAATAAAAAGGAGATGTTGCAAATTTTCGGCTCTCACCTGCATTTTTAAGCCCCCGATGAGAGATTAACCTATGCAACGAATATGCCCCCACTGCGGCAAGGCAAATGACAATATCGCCTTTGTCGGCGAGATATGCCTAAGCTGTGCTCTTGAGAGAAAACAACAAAGCCTGCCAAGCTCGGTGAGCATTGTAAGGTGCCCCACGTGTCAGAGGTTGCGAACAAACACAAACCTGAATAGAAGCACAAAACATCTTTCTCAAAGATATGACAAAAAGGCGCTCAAAACAAAGGAAGAATGGGTGAATTACACTCCTGCGCGCATTAAGGAAATCGTGAAAAAACCATTTGAGAAGGCAAAAATGCCCGGCGAATACGATATTGAGTTGGGTGTGTGGCGCGGATTTTTTGACGCCGGCGGGGAGCGGGCGGCATATACCTGGCCGATAGAAATAAAATGGGAAAATAACAGCTGTCCAAGATGCTCGCGTTCCACTTCCGGCTATTTTGAAGGAATAATACAGCTTCGCGGGGACAAAAAAAACATTGAAAAATACGCGCAAAAGTTTGCGAAGAAAATATCAAAAGATTCTTTCATTGCAAAAGTTGTGGAACTGGACGAGGGGGTTGACTTATACGTTGGCTCAAAGGCGGACATTCCAAAACTTGTAAGATACGAAGGGCTCAAATTTTTCCGCTCAAAAACAATTTCCGGCGAGCGAAGGGATGGAAAAAGGCTTTACCGCGACACATTTTTGATAAAAGTATAATCTTTTTGCTATTTTTTTATTTCAAATTTTAGAGCTGCTTTTTATTTTCTTTCATTTACATTTTGCAAGAGGCGAAATCATGTTTTCAAAAGACCAGACATACAAAATAATTGTTGGATTTTTGCCGGCAAACCTTGCGCCGGACGAGGAAGGATATACTGAAATATCCTATATTGGGAAAATTATTGCAGATTCGGGCACAATGCTAAAAATTTCTCTTGAAGAGGATGAGAGCTTGTCCGGATTGGCTCGCGGAGCCGAAGTGATTATACCTATATCCAGCATCAAAGCGGCTTACTTGCAGAAATAAATAAAATACAAACCTTTAGTCATTGTATAAAAAAATTAGGGCCAAGACCGAGATTCGAACTCGGACGAAGGGAGGTCTGCAAAGCCTGATAAGCGTGACCTCATATTAAGCCCACAATCGGGCTCGGGGCAGAAATCTTACCCTAAGAAAGTTTTCTTTTTCTTTCCCAGGGGGTTCTTCTTCTTTTGAGCGCAAAAGAAAAAGAAAGGCCTTTCCACAATCCCCAATGCTGCCATTACATCATCTTGGCCATGAGTAAAACTAATTTGCTCTCTTAGGTTATTAAAACTAATCTCCCGCGAAAAAATTATTGTGGAACAAGTTTCTTTCTCTAAGGGAGGGGAATTCAGGATTTTTTAAAATAAGTTTCTTTCTCTAAGGGATGAGAATTCAGGATTTTTTAAAATAAGTTTCTTCCTTTGAGGGAGGGGGGTGAACCCAAGGGTCTTGCAACCTTGAGTTGCAATCTCCCCAACTGCGGTTGAGGATTTCGGGGGAACCGTAGGTTCCCCCAAGACGCTTTGCCACAGGCCGGATTTGAACCAGCAACACATCGGTGTCAAAGTCTTGCGCGCAAAACTGCGTGCGAGAATCTTCAGCCGATTGCTCTCCCAGGTTGAGCTACTGTGGCATAATGTGCAGGAAAATTTATTGCCGCTCTGCTCTTATAAAGCTATTTTTGGCAATGGCTTTGCTACCAAAGCCATAAAAATCAAAGACTTCAGGAGCAACTCCCCGACTTTAGGAGCAGGGGGCATAAGTGTAAAAGATTTCCCATCCATATACTTGGACGGTGATTTTATGGGAGAAGTCTATTCTGAACTATGGGTAAAAGTAAAGTGCAACTATACCTCGGAGCAAAAAGAAGCTATAACTCGTGCTTGGTCTTCCTTGCTTTCCAAATATAAGCAATATGGAATTGTTGACGATACGCAAGGAGAAATGTTTGAGGATGATGGAATTAACTTTGGGATAGGTGCAAATGACCACAATTCAATAAAACCAAATTATGAAATGCAATATTGTGTGTTCGGGGAGTTTATTTGGTATATACAGGAAATTCTTGTTAATTGGGATTTGGACTTGCATATTCAGAAGACTGGGGCGAGCGGGTGAAATTTGAACTAATCTTAACCTCCATCTCCCTCATCTGCTAATAAAGTCGGCTCAAAAGGAGAGTTTATTAGCAAAGCCTTGGCAATACATCCTTTTTTATATTACTTTTTGCCTAATTTTTTAGTGGGAGAAAATTTTGATTTTGACGACACCAGCCAAATTGCCATCCCAAAAAATTTAGTGGACCAAATAATCGGGCAAGACGAGGCGGTGAAAATTGCAAAAATGGTTGCACGTCAGCGGCGCCACCTTCTTCTTGTGGGTCCACCCGGAACCGGCAAATCAATGCTTGCCCGCGCAATTTCATCCATGCTCTCAAAAGCGGACGAGGAAATTTCCGTAATGCACAATCCTGCAAAACCGGAGCGCCCATTTTTGGAAGTTAGAACCAGAGCCGAAGTGGAACAAAAACAAAAGCCAAAATCAAAGAAAGAGCAAAAGCCGGTCGGGCTTATGCTCAAGCCAACAGACGTCCCATCTTTTGTATCCGAGAGATTGGGCTACAAATGCAGATATTGTTCAAAATTCTCAAATCCCGATGTTTCGGTATGTCCTTCATGCAATGCGGAAAAGTTCCGCGAATCCGCCGGACCGTTCGGCGATTTGCTTGCAAACCTGGGCGACATTGAGCGCGAGGACGCCGTGCACACCACCCGCATACTGGAAGGCAAGGAAGAGCTTGTGGTTTTTGAGCGCGTGGATGAGCGCACAATCCGCGCGTTGGATCAAAAAGAGCTTGCAATGCTAAACGGCGGCGACAGCTCATTGGTGCGAAATGTAATCGTTCCGCTTGATAGAAAATTATTCGTGCAGGCAACAGGCGCATCCGAGACCGAGCTTTTGGGCGACGTGCGTCATGACCCGTACGGAGGTCATCATCAAATAGGCACGCCCGCATTCACCCGTGTCGTTCCCGGCGCAGTGCATGAAGCGCACGAAGGCGTCCTCTTTGTGGACGAGCTTATCTCGCTTGGAAATTTACAGCGAAATCTTCTCACTGCGATGCAGGACAAAAAATTCCCAATCTCGGGAAGAAATTCATCATCAACAGGTTCATCCGTTCGCGTTGATTCCGTTCCCTGCGATTTTATTTTAGTGTCCGCAGTGAACATGGCAGATATACAAAAAATCATGGTTCCGCTTCGCTCAAGAATTTCCGGCAACGGATACGAGGTTCTTCTCAACTCGGTAATGGATGACAATGCGCAAAATGCAAACAAAATCGCGCAGTTTATCGCGCAGGAAATAGTACGGGACGGGCGCATACCTCACGCATCAAGAGAATCCGTTGAACTTATCTTAAATCATGCAAGAAAAAAAGCCCGAATAGTGGATAAGAAAGCCGGAATCTCATTGCGGCTTCGCAGTCTTTCGGGGCTTATAAAATCCGCAGGCGATTGGGCGCGCGCGGAAGATGCAAAACTCATTGAGCCAAAACATGTGAAAGCCGCTCTGGTAAGCAGCAAAATGGCGGAAGAGCAAATGTCGCAAATGTATGGGAGCTTTTTTGCGGCCTCAATGTCCGACACTGATTTGAGCAGTCTGAATTCGGCAGACAAGGACGCAAGATAGACAGTGGAAAACAGCCTCCCTCTTCTTTATAATTTTCAGCTCGCATTTCTACTCCATGACAAGCGCGCCATTTCTGGGAACAATTATCTCAACGCCCGAGACTCCAAATACAAATGAATTTGACTTTGTAATAAAATCCGCAAAAGCAAGCAAAGGACAATTCGTTCAGGTTTCAACCCCCGACGGTCCGATGCTTGGTTCAATCTCTGAAATAATGCGTGCAAACCGCTATTTTGAGCGTGCCGAATCCGTTGCAGATTACACTCACTCAGGCTCTCTTTCCGCCAACTTTCCGGTTGATGAATGGGAATACATGATTGCAAAAGTCAGCGTGCACGGGCTTTTGTCCGACAACAAGCTTTCGCGCTCAAGCATTCCCGCAAAATGCGGCGAGCCTGTGCATGCGGCGGAAGATTCACAGCTAAAAGCATTTATCAATATAGACGAGAAAAGCGGGCTTGATATCGGAACATTGCGCCATCATTCATTGCAAATAAAATTAAATCTCTCAAAACTTTTTGGAAAGCATCTGGCAATTTTGGCAATGTCTGGCTCCGGAAAATCCTATCTTGCCGGCGTGCTGATGGAAGAGCTTCTTGATAGAAAAAGCGAACACGGACGGCTGGCAGTTATCGCAATAGACAATCACGGCGAATATGCCGGCTTCAAAGACTCCTCTTATCGGGACCGGGTAAATGTAATTGACGGGATGAAAATCAAAATCGGTTTGCGCCATCTTTCGGCTTCAAGGCTGGCGGAATGGTCCCGCATGTCCGGCACCGCGATGCGAACCCTTGACATTCATTTCAATTCCCTGAAAAAACAGGCAAAAGAAAAGGGCGAGCCATTTTCACTTGACGAGCTTATTGATTCAATAAACAAAGATGAAAAGCTTGACAAAAAGGAAAATGTCCGCGGTCCGCTTATTTCCGCGCTTTACGAGCTTTCCAATATGAGGCTCATATCCCGTGCGGATACCATAAGCGCGGATTTGATAAAGCCCGGAACTCTTAGCGTTCTTGATTTGTCCGCAATTGACGACTTGAGAAAAAAGCAGATGATTGTCGCTTATTATGCAAACAAATTTTTCAAGCAGAGAAAAAAAGGCAACATTCCGCCATTTCTAATGCTTGTTGAGGAGGCGCACAATTTTTGTCCCGAAAAAATGGAGCGCTCGTCCGCGCTTTCGCGCCCGATAATAAATACAATTGCGCGAGAGGGAAGAAAATTCGGCGCATCGCTTTGCCTTATTTCACAAAGGCCCGTGCAACTTTCCACAACCGCGCTTTCGCAATGCTCCACAAACATAATCTTGAGAGTTACAAATCCGTTTGATGTAAAACATATCGGGGAAAGCTGTGAGGGAATAGACTCAAACTCATTGCGCGCAATCACAACTTTGCGTGTCGGAGAAGCACTCATTTTAGGCGAAGCGGTAGGTGCCCCGATTTTTGTGAACGTTAGAAAGAGACACTCAAAATCAACAGATCGGGGGAAAAGCCTTGATGATATCGCAATTGAATTTGAGCAAAAAAACAAAGTCAAGGAAGAGGAAATTGAAGCCTTTCTTTAGACAAAACAAAATTGAGAAAGAAATATCAAAGTCAGAATTGAGAAAGAAAATTTGACCTTTTTTAGACAAAGCAAACTAACGAATTAAATTATATTAAATCACGAAATAATCTCCTGAAGCATAGCTCTAAATCATTGTGTGCATCCAAAGCCCAAAATAAGCAATCAGAGTGTATCTCAATATTCTTCCCGCGCCAGCCCACAAAAGAAATTCCCACCATTTCATTTTCAACAGGCCCGCTAATATTCCCGCAAAATCAAAAAACGGATTCGGCACAAGGGCAAGCAGAAATATCGCAAGCCCCGCGTGTTTTTTTATCATCCCTTTTTGCAGGCGAATCAGATATTTTGCGTATTTGTCTTTTGTTTGCAAAACCCGCCGCGAGCCGCTTCCAATAACAAAGCCTGTTAGCTCTCCAATTGCAGAGCCAACTCCCGCGCAAATTCCAACGAGTATGGGATTAAGCACCGCGCCAATTGAAATGATTGCAAATTGCAGGGGAGCCGTCGGGAAAAAAACGCTTGCGGATGCAATGAGCGAGAGCAAAAATATCCCGACATACGAATAATCGCCGAACATTTGCACAATTTGCGGCGTATAAACAAAAATGAAAATTGAGAGAAGAATCGCCGCGCTTATTTCCAGCCAGCCGATGCGCAGTTCTTTTTTGGCTTGCGTTTTTGGCGCATTCGCCTCTTTTCTTTTTTGCGCCTTTTCGCTTTTTCTAATTTGCATAAACGCATAAGCGCCGAGTGCATTTATATATCTCGCGTGTTTTTTTCACTCGGTGCGAACATATGCCTGATTCAAACATCAACATTGAAGGCGAAATTAGGCGCGACTTTCTTGGAAGAATGGCAATCTTGAGCCCCAGCAGAGCCTCACGTCCGCATGATTTCAAATCGGAACCACCCAAGAAAAAGCAAAATCCAAAAGAATGTTATTTCTGCCCCGGAAATGAAAATCTCACTCCTCCCGAAATTGACCGCACTCCGCTAAAAGACGGAAAAGGATGGCTGAACAGGGCTTTTTGCAACAAATTTCCCGCGACAAATTTTGCATGGAAGCACGCATACGGAACTCACGAAATCATTGTGGAAACCGGTAAGCACGAGCTCACGCTTTCACAGCTTAGTGATGAGGAAATCGGCATGTATCTTTTAATGGTTGCAAAGCGCCTGCGCGCACATGCAAAAGACAAAAAAATAAAATACACCTCCGTTTTCAAAAACGAGTGGGAAGCTGCCGGCGCATCCCTTGAGCACACGCACACACAACTTGTCGCGCTTCCATTCGTTCCCGATTACATCAAATTACAGCACAAGGTTTGTCGGGGCGACTGTCCGTTCTGCCTCATGCCGATTGACGACAAATATCCCAAAGTGATTTCAAAGGGGGATTATCTTCTTCTGGCGCCTTATGTTCCAAAATATAATCACGAGATGTGGATTGTGCCCAAAAGGCATGTCGGCTCAATAGTAGATTTAAGCGACGAGGAAATATTTTCGCTTGCAAAAGTTCTTGGAAGCGCTTTGAGAACGCAGGACAGTTATCTGAATTATCCGCCGTATAATATTCTGTATCATATGAGCCCGCATCGCACAAAGGGATTTCACATGCGCATATCAATCACTCCGCGTACTGCAAAATGGGCGGGTTTTGAGCTTGCAAATGACGTGATAATGAATTCGGTGCGTCCGGAAGTTTCGGCACAGGAATACCGGCTGAACTTAAAATAAAAAATTAATTAAATGCAAAATTCTCATTCGGCTTTTTTATCTTTGTTTTTGTTTTAATCCTTCAAAAACAACCTTTTTTATCTGTTGGCTCTCACAAACAAACTATGTATGACAAGGCAACTTCATCACTTTTGCAAACACTTGGGATAAAAATAGGCGATTATGTGCGCTTTGAAAAAAAAGGCGCAAAGCCAATTGAGGGAATGCTTCTTATGCGCCCCGAAAGCGGGGATACAAATTGCCTTGTACTCAAGCTCTCAACGGGATACAATATCGGAATAAATCCGCATGAGGGAGCTCTTGAGAAAACAAAATCGGGCAAAACGCAGGAAAAAATAGGCGGGCAGGCGGTAAATATGGCTGGCACTTTAAAGAAAGACTCATTGCATCTCATCTCAACCGGAGGCACAATCTCCTCAAGAATAGACTATCAAACCGGTGCGGTGCATCCGCAAATTGACGCAAGCGGGCTTGTGAAATTATACCCGCGCCTTGAAAAATTTGAGCCGATTTTTGTGCGTTCAATCTTTTCTGTTCTTTCCGAAAATATGAATCCGACTCATTGGACTCAAATGGCGCAGGCGGTAAAAGAATCATTTGACGACGGCGCCCGTGGAGTTGTAATCGCGCACGGCACAGACACAATGGGCTATTCCGCCGCCGCACTAAGTTATGCATTGGACGGATTGGGTGCTCCAGTAATTCTCACCGGCGCACAGCGCTCGCCTGATAGGGCAAGCTCGGACGCGGCGCAAAATATGTTTTGCTCAATGGCCGCCGCAGGCGCAAACTTTTCCGGTGTATATTTGTGCATGCACGCAAGCACAAACGACGATATCAACCATCTGCATTTTGGAACACGCGTAAGAAAATCCCACACATCTGGAAGATGGGCATTCAAATCAGTCGGTGCCCAGCCTGCCGCGCAGGTGAATCGTAATGCCGGAGAAATAAAATTTTTCTCAGAGCTTCCCGGCAAAAATTTGCAATCAAAAATAATTCTCAAAAATAAATTTTCGCAAAACGTGCATCTTGCATGGGCATATCCGGGCATCAGCCCAAAAACAATTTCATCATGGTCCGAATATGATGGCGTGGTTGTCGCAGGCACTGGGCTTGGACATCTTCCTGCTGATTCGCGCGCAAAAACGAGCGAGAAAACAGTTCTTTCCGAGATAAAACAGCTTGTGGATTCGGGCGTGGTGGTTGCAATGGCTCCACAGGCGCTGGAGGGAAGAGTAATGCTTGAAACATATTCTTCCGGCAGATTGCTTGAGGATGCCGGAATAATCGGAAACGGCGCGGACTGGCTGGCAGAAACCGCGTATGTAAAACTTTGCTGGGCATTGGGGCAGTCAAAAGATTTCAAAAAGGCATGCGAGCTCATGATGACTCCAATGCATAATGACATCAGCGAATTTTCAGCCGTGAATACGGGCGAGTGATTTGATGCTTGTCGGTCTTGAAATACATCAGCGGCTTGAGGGAAAAAAACTCTTCAACAGATGCCCTACGCCAGCCGCCGACCAACCTCTTGATGCGAACGCAACAAAATTCATGCGCAGGCTCAACACTTCTGCCGGAGAGCTTGGCAAGCAAGATGAAGCAAGCGAATTTGAATCAATGCGCAAACGCTACTTTGAATATGTCGCCCCGCAGAAATTTTCCTGCCTTGTGGATATGGATGAGGAGCCTCCGGGTCCGATAAATAATGTCGCGCTTATTGCCGCGCTCAAATTTTCAAAACATATAAACGCGCAAATAATTGACGAGATACACATGATGCGAAAAACAGTTGTTGATGGTTCAAACACGTCGGGCTTTCAGCGCACTGCTCTCATTTCTTTGGGCGGCGTTCTCAATGCCGGAGAAATGCAAATTCCAATCAGCACCGTTTGCCTTGAAGAGGAAAGTTGCGGCATTGTTTCAAACAACGGCGATGCCGCAAGATACCGCCTGGACAGGCTTGGCATTCCTTTGATTGAAGTTTCCACCGAACCGGTTTTCACAAGCGTGGAGCAAACACTGCATGGTGCGCAGGCAATCGGTATGAGTCTACGAATGCTTGGTAATGTGATGCGCGGTCTTGGAACAATCCGCCAAGATGTAAATATTTCAACTCCGCAGGGTTCGCGTGTCGAGATAAAAGGATTGCAGGATTTATCCCTTCTAAAGCCGTTGATTGAAAATGAAGAGAAGCGCCAAGAAGGGCTTATTCAAATTTCTGCCGAATTGCAAAAGAGAAGAAAAGCGGTCGGAATCAGCGCGCCTGAAAAAATCAGTTATGTTGATTTGAGCCCGATGCTTGCAAACAGCCAATGTCAAATAATCAAAAAAGCGCTCTCATCCGGCGGCGCGGTTTTGGGCGCAAAGCTTGAAATGTATGCCGGGCTTCTTGGAAAAGAGCTTTATGCAAACAGGCGCTTTGGCACGGAACTTTCCGATTACGCAAAAGTCTCCGGTGGAGTAAAAGGAATGCTGCACTCCGACGAGGATTTGGCAAAATACGGACTGACTTTAGAAGAGATTAAAATAATTAGAAAAACACTCGGAGTTCACGAGCCCGACGCATTCATACTTATTGCCGACGAGCGGCAGAGCGCTTCGCGTGCAATTGAGGGCGCACTTTCACGCGCGTATGTTCTTGGCGTGCCTCTTGAGACTCGGCGTGCCGATGAGAAAGGCGGTTCCTCTTTTATGCGTCCTATTGCAGGAGCGCATCGCATGTACCCCGAAACGGATGTGCGTCCAATACTTGCAAACAAGGAATTGCTTGCAAAAGTCGGCAAGCTTGAATCATTTGACGAGAAAAAGAAAGAGCTGTGCAATCTTTTGGGAGATGATTTGGGTGCGCGCATGGCAAAGTCGTACAATCTTGCAACCTTTCAAAAACTTGTTGATGCGGGCGCAGATCCAAAATTGGCGGCGCTCACACTTGAACAAACCCTTGTTGCTTTGCGCAGGGAAGGTGCAAATGTAAATTCAATCACCGATGAGTTTTTGCTTGAGCTGTTTTCTTTGTACTCAAAGGAAAAAATCACAAAGGCGGCATTTTCACAAATCCTTTCCTTCGCCTGCAAAAATTCAGATGACAGCGCGCAGAAAATATGCGAGGAGCAAAATCTTTACAAAATCAGCGGCAAGGCTCTTTTGGATTTATGGAAAAAAGAAGGCACAGATACAAAGAGCTTCATGGCGAAGTTCCGTTTCATTGTGGATGCTTCGGAGCTTTTTGGTCTCTTGAATATTAAGAAATAACTGGAGGGACGACCAGTCTTCCTGCGTCATTTCCACCATTCGCGGCGCTGAAGGCTAGGAGCTTACCAATTTTGGCTTCATTCGCTTTTTGTTGTTCCGTAATAGTCTTGTCTTTGCACCCTGCATTCTCACATCTTTGGATATATCTACCAATCTTTTCTTCTGCATAGACCATATTTGCAATTCCAGTACCGCATTGTGTTTCAACTTCCGGATACATACTAATTAGAGTTTGCAGTTCTTTGTTAATTTTGCTCACTTCGCTTTTGAGGATATTCAGCTCCTCTTTTCTCCTCATTCCGTCTTCAATACCATTTGCTCCATTCCCGTATATCTGTATCGCAATATTTTGTATGTCTTTTGAAAGGTCGGTGCACATTCTTGCTAATTCAAACAGTATCATGGTATTTCCAGCGTTCTTGTTAATGTCCTCAACGGCAAGCACGTTGTTTCTAATTGATTGGAGATTTTTGCTAATCTCAATTTTTTTAGCTAGAATATTTTTAGCTGTAATATTTTTATCTGCAATTTTTGTTTCCATCCCTTTCACCGTATTTATTATGCTTCGAAAGATTTAAGTGTATATCCATGTATTAAAGTGTATTTCTTTCCTCATTTTTCAGCCTTCTTTATACCCCGGCGGATAAAGATAGTCTTTATTCTCTTCAAATTTTCTTTTGCCAAACCATGCAACTTCAAGTACGTCCCGCGAATATTTCAAATAATGCGGGTCTGTAGAATGCACTTCAAGCGTGATTGTGGAATCATAGCTTTTTTTGAGTTCAGCTACTATCTCCTCAAGGTCAAGCTTTCCGGCTCCAAGCGGCAAATGATTTTCTCCCTTGCCGTCATGAAGATGAACGTGCCCCACTCGTTTTGAGAATTCCTTCCAAAAACCTGCGAACCCTTCATAATAATTTGTCTGCACGTGCCCGATATCAAGAGTCATTTTCATATCCACTTCCGAGAAAATTTGTTTGTACTCCTGCATTGTGCAGGATTTTGGCACAATTGTCTCAAGCATAAGCTCAAGCCCCATTTGATTTGCCTTTTCGTTAAGCACCTTTAATGTATCAACGCTGTTTTTCACCATGCTTTTTCTTCCCTGTGCGGAAGGCGGAATGGAAAGCTCGGTGTGAATTGTCATATTTTTTGCGCCGAGAGATGCAGCCGACTGCATTGCCGAAATTATCTCGGTATTAATCGCCTTTTGAACCCGCTCGTACGGATGGGCAATTGAGAAATACCACGGAAGATGCGAAAGCAATCCAAGATTATAAGACGAAATCGCATCCATTATTTCTTTTTTGTGCTTTGCAACATATTCCGGTCTTGCGTGCGGATGCTCAATCGTGAGCTCCAAATAGTCAAAATTCATCTCGCCAATTTGATGAATCTGCTCAATAAGTTTTTTGTGCGGGTTATTCATTGCTCCAATTATCATCAAAATCTCTCCAATCTAATTTCTGTTCCCAAATATAAAAGCTAAATTGAGTATTAAAATACTCCAAATGCGCGAATTTTGCGCCTGCCGATAATTATTGCAGGTGCATCATCAAGTGAAAATTCTATTCCGCCGACTTTTGCATAAAGCGGGCGCTGGCGATAAGTTATATGTACAATTCCCCTGTTCACAACGCACTGCGGACCGGTTTTTGTTTGCGCATCCTGCAGGCTTGCAGGCATTTTTTCATCCCCTACCATACCACTTATATACACTTTTAATGTTTTTAAATGTTTGTTAGTTTATGTAAATTCGCGTATTCATGGCAGAGAACTATTTTTATACTCTCGTATCAAATACAATACTAATATTATCGCTTCTAAAGTAGGTGTATTAATGGAAAAAGTGTTCGCATCAGCAAAAGAATTGAGAGTCGGCAGTTATTTGTTAATAGATGATGTTCCATGCAGGGTTGCAAGCATTGACAAATCAAAGCCGGGAAAACATGGCGCTGCAAAAATGCGCGTGGTCGCAATCGGAATATTTGACGGTCAGAAAAAAAATTGGCTCGGTCCATCCGATCAGGACGTGGAAGTTCCGATGATTGACCGCTCAAATGCGCAAATAGTTTCGGTGAACGGAACGGTTGCGCAACTCATGGACACAAAAACTTACGAGACATTCGAAGTCATGATTCCAGAGGAAATGCGCGCAGATGCAGAGCCCGGCAAAGAGGCGGAGCTTCTTGTGGCAATGGGCAAGCGCGCAATACAGCGAATAAGATAACTTCAAGGTGAATTGCATGAACATTACAATAGACTCTAAATCGGAAAATGCGCTTTTAGGGCGCGAAGAAATAGTTTTCGGAATTGATTTTGAGAAGGCGGTGCCTTCGCGCGAACAGGCAAAGCAGGCGCTCTCAACGGCAATTTCAATTCCATCCGAGCGATTGGTTATAGTGAAGCTTGACTGCAAATACGGTCAACACTATGCAAAAGGGTTTGCTCATGTTTTCAAGACTTCCGAAGCCGCGCTCAAGAGCAGAAAATATCTTCTCAAACGCGACAAGATGATTACTGAGGAGAAAAAAGAAGAAAAGCCAAAGGAGAAAAAGGCTGCAAAGAAATAAGGACTTGTGATTTTTATGGCAGATGAAAAGAAAAAGCCTGCAAAAAAAGTAAAGGCATACGTTTCAGGAAGACCGTGCCCCAAATGCGGTGCAGGCGTAAAATTGGCAGAGCACAAAAACAGGCGTGCATGCGGCAAATGCGGCTACTTTGAAAAGAAGTGAGTTCTAATTTTTTTCTATTTTTTGTATATTTATATTTTTTAGATATTTCTATTTTTTGAAATTTTTCCGCACCCTAATTTATTTTTTATACTCTATCTATTCTCCACTTCTGGTCCGCCCAAACGTCTTTTGGTTCAATCGCGTTTTCTCTTTTTAAAAAGCCAGTGTAAGCAATCATTGCTCCATTATCCGCATTATATGCCGCATCGCAAGTGCCTGCTTTTGCCCCGTGTGCTTGCGCCATCAGTTTCACTTTTTTCATCAATTCCAAATTCTGCGCAACTCCGCCGCAAACAATTATTTCTTTCTTGTTTGTGAGCATGAGCGCCCTCTCGCTTGCTTCGCACAATTCGCAAAACGCGGTTTGCATCAGCGAATAGCACAATTCATTTTCATCCATTTTTCCAATTTGTTTTTGTGCGTAAGTGAACAAGCCCGAAAATGCAAAATTCATCCCTTTAACTGTGTATGGCATCAAATGAAATTTTTTTGCCAATGCCGCTTTTTGCGCCACCATTCCCCCGTGCGCAAATTCCATTTTCAATTCTCGCGCAAAAGAGTCAAACAAATTTCCAATTCCAATGTCCAGCGTTTCCCCAAGCACGCAAAATTCCGACGGCAAATTATTTTTTTTATCTGATTGCGCATTCATTTTCTTTCCGTTCTTATTTTCAATGATAATTTGCGTGTTCCCGCCGCTCACATACAAAATCAGCGGATTAGAAAAGCCAGTCTGCCATTTCGCAATCTCAATGTGCGCCATGGGATGATTTATCGGAATAAGGGGCAAATTATATTTTTCTGCCAAAAACGAAGCCGCACTTGCGCCGACTTGCAAGCACGGTCCCAAGCCCGGGCCAGCAGAATATGAAATCGCATCAATTTCATTAATTTTAATTTTTGCGGCAGTCAGCGCTTTCTCTATAGTCTGTGCAGAATTTTTTGCATGATGCTCCGCCGCTTTTTTTGGAACAATCCCCTCATTAAATGGTTTGTAATAAGCTTTCTCGTTTGAGAGGATTTTATTTTTAGTTGAATCATAAACTCCCACTCCAAATGTGTGGGCTGTTGATTCAATGCCTAAGACTTTCATATTTTTCACACTTTAGAATTTCCAAAAATTTTTGTGGTTGCATTATTTCTATTTCCTTTATCTTGACCTTATTATCCAATAATCTGCCGTCCCCGGTTATAAAATATTGGCACTTTGAATGTACTGCCTCACAAATCAATATAGCATCATGAATCTCAATCTTTAGCTCCCCTATCAAATAAACCATAAGTAAAGACTCACTCATTTTCCCGTCCTTCTTTAACTCATCCGTCCTTAATATGCCGTCCTCTATAAGACTGTCAAATACCGCCGCGCCATCTATCATTTCTCCGACTTCCTTTCTGGTGATCTTCATTTTCCTATAATAATAAAAAAATTCATGGCTTGGGATTCCATCCTTATACATCCTGTTCCAACAAAGTTTTTCGGATATTAATTTTATCATTTCAGCCAAAGACACGCGTGATGCATAAAATTTCCCTCTTTCCCCTTTTTCACTTATTATCTTCTCAATCATCTCATAGCTCACATATTTATTGGCAATGTCCCGTTTATACTTCATCCTTTGTTTGTCCGTTAGCCGCGCAACCGACAGCCAATTAAGAATTATATTCGTATCCAAAAAAGCAGAAACCATATTACCACCTAACTATTTTCTCCCAAATGGTGGGCTCTTCAGCTTTTGCCCTCTTTTTCCCAGCCCTTTTCTTCCCTTGCATAATACACCTCCTTTTCCACTGATTTTTAAACTTACCAAAGGGTAGTTTTCCACTGCTTATAATAAATCAATCTTCTTTTCGTCTTTTTGCAATATCACGCTTTTTTCTTTTGTCGCTTTCCCAATGATACTCGCGTTTATCTTATGCTTTTTGGCAATCAGAATTATTTTTTGCGCATCCTCTTGCGGCACAACCACAACCATTCCCACGCCCATATTAAAAGTGCGGTAGCATTCGCGCTCATCCCCGACTTTTTTGTAAATTTGCGCGAAAATTCCCTTTGGCTGGGGCATGTTATCCAGCAAAAATCCGCATCCCGCATGTTCTCCGATTCTTGATAATTTTGAAAATGCCCCTCCCGTTATATGTGCAATCCCGTTTACCTGTGCTTTTTCAATCATTTCCATTATTGCATTCACATAAATTCTGGTGGGAACAAGCATTTCTTTTCCCCATGTATTTACATCAAGCACTTTTCTTGCCAGCGAAAATCCGTTTGAATGCAGGCCCGAGGACTCCAATCCTACAAGCACGTTTCCAACCTTGATGTCTTTGCCGGTAATCGGCTCTCTCTCGCTTATGCCCACAACCGTCATCGCCAAGTCATAATCCGCGTTAGAATATTTTGTGTCGGATTTTATCATGTCCGGCAAAATTGCGGTTTCCCCGCCAATGAGCGCGATGCCCGCTTCCTTGCAACCTGCAACAAGCCCCTTTAGAATCTCATTCACCAGTTGCTCGTCCGTTTTGGAAATGGCGATATAATCCACGCCGACAATCGGCTTTGAGCCTATACATATAATGTCGTTTGCATTCATCGCAACGGCGTCAATTCCGACCGTGTCGTGTTTGCCCAATGCCTGTGCGACCAATATTTTGCTTCCCACTCCGTCGCAATGAAGGCTCATTTTGTATTTGCCGGCTTCAAACGTGCCCGCATAATGGCCCGCAAGAAAGTTTTTTGTATATTCATTTTTTGTCTGTATTAGTGCAGAGTTGATGCCCGATTGCATTTTGCGTATTTTGCCTATGTCTACTCCAGCGTCCGCGTAAGTTTTTGCCATGTTTAATTCTCACTATTGGGAGTTTAAATCCTTTGTGAATATTTTTTTGCATTAACGCGTTCGGTCTTTTCACCGGATTTTTTTCGCCAAATTTGTAATTAGTATTATATAACTTGAGCTTTCAACCATATATACTTCTATTATTTTGAGGTGTAATTAAATGGCAACAGTAAAAATTTCAGAACTCCGCCCCGGGCTTGGCAATGTAACCGTAGAAGGCGAGGTAACCGCCAAGGAAGAGCCGCGCGAAGTTGTAACCAAATACGGGAAGAAAACCCGCGTCGCAAACGCAATTCTAAAGGATGATTCAGGCGAGATAACCCTTTCTCTTTGGGAAGACGACATAGACAAACTCAACGTAGGGGACAAAATCTCAATTGAAAACGGCTGGATTTCCGACTTTAAGGGCAATATGCAAATCTCGGTCGGAAAGTTCGGCAAGCTCACAATCCTTTGAGCTAATCTATTATTTTTTATTTCTTTGCAGACCTAATATATCTGTAGAAAAGAATACAGCCTTAGCACTCAAATTCTAGTCAAAAATTTTGTTAAACAAATATAGAGGTGTACATATATGGCAAGAATGGAAAGCCAACAAAATAATGCCCTGCCGGAAGGGTCAACTCGTGTTCTTGGAAGAGACGCACAAAGAACAAATATTGCAATCGGCTATGCTGTTGCAAGCATTGTGCGCACAACTCTTGGTCCAAAGGGAATGGACAAAATGCTAGTTTCAGATTTGGGCGACATCGTAATCACAAACGATGGTGCAACCATTCTTGAAGAGATGAATGTAGAGCACCCAGTTGCAAAAATAATGGTGGAAATCGCCAAGACTCAGGACAAGGAAGTCGGCGATGGCACGACCTCCGCCGTAATATTCATGGGCGAGCTATGCAAGGAAGCATCAAAGCTTTTGGACCAGAACCTTCACGCATCAACAATCGTGAAAGGGTATATGCAGTCCGCTTCAATGTGCGAAAAATATCTTGATGAAATTTCAATGAATGTCACAATCAACGACACCGCCTCTCTTGAGAAAATGGCGCAAATTTCCATGGGCTCAAAATCCGTGGGCAGTGGAAACTCAAAAGACCATCTGGCAAAGCTTGTTGTAAAAGCAGTCACACAAGTCGCCGAGAAAAAAGATGGAAAATATGTTGTTGACCACGATTTGATAAAGATTGAGAAGAAAGCGGGCGGTGAAATAAAAGACACTCGCTTAATACAGGGAGTTCTCATTGACAAGGAAGTAGTGCATTCCGGAATGCCAAAGAACCTCAAGAGCGCAAAGATAGCTCTCGTGGATACAGCATTTGAAATTGAAAAAACCGAAGTGGATGCAAAAATCGAAATCACCTCTCCGGAGCAGATGTCCTCGTTCCTTGCACAGGAAGAAAAAATGCTAAAGGACATGGTCGAGAAGGTTTCAAAATCCGGTGCGAATGTTCTTTTCTGCCAAAAGGGAATTGACGACATGGCACAGCACTTCATGTCCAAGAAAGGCATAATGGCAGTCAGGCGCGTAAAGAAATCCGACATGGAAAAGCTTGAGCGTGCGACTGGCGCAAGAATTGTTTCCTCGCTTGATGACTTGTCCGAAAAAGACTTGGGATTTGCAGGCGATGTGGAAGAAAAAACAATCGCGGGCGAGAAAATGGTCTTTGTGGAAAACTGCAAGGATGCAAAATCCGTCACATTGTTTGTTCGTGCATCAACCGAGCACGTTGTCGCCGAAGGCGAACGCGCGCTTGTGGATGCAATCGGCGCGGTTTCATCCGCAGTTGAAGATGGCAAATATGTCACCGGCGGCGGCTCATCCGAGATGGAAATTTCAACCCGCTTAAGAAAATATGCGGCGGAAATCGGCGGGCGCGAGCAATTGGCAATATCTGCCTTTGCAGATGCGCTTGAGATTGTTCCACGCACATTGGCCGAGAGTGCGGGCATGGACGCGATTGACGCCCTCGTCTCGCTAAGAAGCAAGCACGGCAAAGGTGAAGGATTATACGTCGGTGTTGATGTTTATTCTGGCAAGGTTTCGGACATGAAAGAGCTTGGCGTATTTGAGCCCGCAAAAATAAAGAGGCAGGCAATACAATCTGCATCTGAGGCCGCAAGGATGATTTTGCGAATTGATGATATGATTTCATCAAGGGCAAAGCCATCTGCTCCACCCGGAGGCATGGGCGGAATGGGCGGAATGGATATGTAGTTTCCTTTATTTTTTATTTTTCATTTTTCTATTATTTTCAAAGGATTTTTCTTCTAACTAGTTTGCAAAAGTATATAAACATGTTTAGCCCTTATTGTGTTCAGGTGTGGTATTATCATGATAATACCTATGGAAATAAAGTTGAGGTGAAATTTGTGTCATTCAAATCAGTTGTAAACGCGGCAGTGGTCGCGCCTTATCAAAAAACAAAGGAATTCATAAAGAAAATTCCTGCCGATGTAAAAAAGGATCTCATTGTTGGGTCGGCTTTAGTTGGGGGCATGGCAGTCATTTCTTCATGCACCGAAAGCTCTACCACTTCAACTTTAGTTGAGCGAGAAGTAAGAAAAACCGACACAGTTGTGGTAAAAGACACTATTCATTCCGACTCGGTCTTTAACAACAAATTTGCAAACAGGTGTGCCGCTCTAAACGATGGCGCGTCGTATTTTGTTGTTGATTCAACCGGCTCCTACACTCTTTCAGATGGCACAAAGCTTGAGACTGCATTTGTTGACACTCTAAATTCAACCCAGGCAATCGGTGCAATCCGCGCAACTTTGCCAAACGGCAAAAAAGAGCTTTTCCTAAACCTTAGAAAAGATTCAACCTTTAGCTTAAACGGCAAGAATTACACTGTATTTGATTTTGAAGTAACCCGAAACGGATATGCAAAATTTGGTGTAATTGATTCAATGGCGCTTTTGGTCAAATCAACTCTTTCACCTGTTGCAAATAGCCACATATTTCAAGACCACAATTCTCTTGTTGAGGGAAACAATTTGCTAAACGTAGAAGTGACCACAAAAAGCGGCACACCCGGTAAGCCTTCAAACACCGCATACGACTTTTTACTCAATGATTTGAAAATGTTCGCGGGCTGGTGCGGTGGTCGTGATTTGATACGCGGCAAAAACGGACCATACAAAGTAAATCTTTCGCAAGTTCTTGGCGATGACTATGGCACATCCGGCGACTCGCGCCTTGGCGCAAGACAGGTATCTGTTGTACAGGTTCCATCATCTGCCAAAATTGCAATTACTTTGCAATATGACAACTCATCAGGTTCCGGCTATGTTGGTCAGCCAATAACATTTGAGCTTCCAATCGGAAAGCAGAGCACAAAGAAAACCATTCAAGTCAGAAACGATGGCACCACAATTGAGCTTGAGTTTAGCAATGCCTTGTTCAAGCACGAAGCAAAAGAGGGCGTGCCACAGGTTCCATTTGTGAATGTAACTGGCAGAGACCTCAACGGCGACATCGTCTTTAGAACCACGTTGACTGACAAGCGCTCAACTCAAGCCGGAGAAATCGGCGGCACTCTCAAGGTGCAAAAAATTGAGGTGAAATGAAATTAATCTCGCCGGTGCGGGGGGCAGTTTCGGGGGCAAAACCCTTGGTGAATGGTCTTTTAGGTGCTAACTCTGTCTTGGATCGCTTGCATCTATCTTGGGACACTTCATCAAAAATCACCCCAACTTTCCAGTCCCCAAAACCCCAAACCCGCCGGCGAAATTATTTATTTTTCTAATTTTTTTGAGGTTTGTTATATACATTACTTTTTATCATTTTTGAGCGTTATATTATCGCTAGTTTAAAGCGGCGGGTTTTTCTTATGAAGCAAATAACCGTAGTTGTAGAAGACCAAGTAGGCAAATTAGCCGATGTTTCATTCATCTTAGGTAAATCAAAAATTAATATAGATTCAATTTCAATGGGCAAAATAGGAGACAAAAGCGTAATTCATCTTACCGTAAAAAACGAGGAAAAAGCAGTATCTCTTTTGAAGGCAAACAAATACGAATGCTTTGCATCAGACGTGCTTATTGTAAAACTTCTTAATTCGCCGGGTGAATTGGCAAAAATGACAAAGCTTTTGTCGGATGCAAAAATAGATGTGGAAAACGTCACAGTGGTCACACAAGGTCCAAAATATTCCCTCTATTCAATGAAAGTGGACAGAATGGCAAAAGCCGAAAAGGTTTTGCAGGAATATCTGGACATTGAACGAACCTAGCTGTTTTTTCGAAGATGGCGAGTTTTTAAATTTGAATATCTATATTTTTCTGCTAACACGCTAGTGTTGGATTTATAGCCCCCTCGTCTAGCGGTCAAGGATGGCAGGCTCTGGAAGGCTCCTTTTCTTTCTTTAGAAAAGAAAAAAAGGTACCTGAAGACACCTGCAGACACTGGTTCAAATCCGGTGGGGGCTAAACTTTTTCTTCTTTCCAAGAAAAAGTTTAATGCGGACCCGTAGTCGAGTGGTAAGACGTCTGCTTTACACGCAGAAGACCAGGAGTTCGATTCTCCTCGGGTCCATTTAACCAATATTCTTAGTTTTCAGTCGTTTTTTCTGCTCGCAAACCTTTATAATTACAAATACACATTATTATACCATACAAAACATCTTCTATGGGGTTATCAAATGCAAAAGCAAACGATTCAAAGTTCAAACGTGCCGGTTAAGCAACCAGGCAAAATAAGGACATTTTTCAACAAAGCACTTGTTTCCACAGTGCTTGTCGGTACAATTGCCGCATCAGTGATTCTCTTTAACAGAACCGCAAATGCCCAAAGCACTGCGCCGATAAACGGCGGTTTTAGTGCAACCGAGTCATTTTATGATGAGCCAGCCAACTGTTCATGCAAGGATATAATCATGCAATTTGACCGAAACAAATATGTGCCTCCAATGCTCCCGATTGAAATTGACCCGACTTACGTACAGCAGAAAACATACACCAAAACCTCGCTTATGGATTTCGCAACTTTGCTTGCAAACGAGAAGAAATACGGCGATTATGGCAGTATCCTCTCCAAGCTCACTTCCGATGCAAAAAAGGATTTTCTCATTAAGGTAATTTCCGACCCTCCGGCAAACAAAGCAATTTTGTCCTCGCTCAAAAACGGGGTTGTATCAGGCTTTTCAACAACTCACACAGACAATGTATTCAAATTGGCAGCAACATCTCAAGAGTCAAAGGCCGGCTATTCATTTTTTGGCGCATTGGACTTGCCCGCATCAATTTCAGACCTCAGCAAGCAAATATCAAAAAAGCTGAAAATAACCGACAAAAAAGAGCTTGCAAAAATAAGATGCCTGCAGAAACAGCTTTACGTTTCCATCAACTCTTCTAAAGGCAAATATCTTTTGGAAAAAGCGGAAAAAGACGATGGCGAATACGAAGTTCGAATATACAAAAAACTTTCGGTGGATATGTCATTCCCCGGCGTTTTTGTGAAATACATCCCATTGCCAATCACGCGAAATGTTCTTTATGCAAGTGCGGACAGCTCAAAACCAGACACAACCATTCGCACTGCAGAAGAAAAATCAACTCTGTTGCAGCAGCGCTCTACCCTCCTTTCATTCGGGCTCACCTCTTCGGTCAGTGTCCCATGGAGCACTTACGGTGTGGAGGCAGGAGTAATTCTCACTCCTGCAGAGTATCTACAAATTCAGCCCGGAGTCAGGATTGCAATCTATGACAAAAGCAAGAAATTCATAAACCTCGAATATCTCGGCTATACATTTTTCGATGGAAAAAGCGTTCTTGACTTGAGCGTAATGGGCGGCACTCCCACGATGAGGCTGGGCTTTGAGGGCAGGGACCTGACTGGCGACGCCCACCCGTTCTTCGGCGGGGCATTTTCCCCGGCGGAACTTCTGCCCGAGAGCGTAAATCGCTATTTCAACATGGCGATTTATGGTTTTGCCGATTTGAAAAAAATGAGCCCAGATGTCGGATACCAGCTCGGTGTGAAGGCAAGCCTGAATATGTTCGGGTTTGAGCTTAGTGCCGATGGCTCGTACAATCGCGGAATTGTAAATTATAACCCGCCATACAAGCTCTACATGGCACTGACATACGCCGTGCCAGGCTACAAGAAGTAAAACGATAATTTTTTCCGCAAACTTTTTTTTGCGGATTAAATTCCTTTTTTAAATATTTTTAATTTTTTCAAATTTTTAAAAGCCTACATTTTCCTCGTTTTTCAAAGTGCCGTTTTTCACGCAAATTCTGCATAATCTATTTAAGCCCGCGCAATGTTTATCTCTAAGGTAGATTTTGATGAAAAAACTTGTATACAAATTGCACAAATCAGGAGATGAAACCGTGCTTGCGCTTGCCGATTCTTCTGTTCTGGGAAAAAAATATAGCGGGAACGGACGGGTTTTGGACTTAATCACTTTCCGCCAATTTTACGATGGAGAGGCAATTGATGAAAAAGCCGCTGGAAAACTGCTTTGCAATTGCACCAGCGCGAACCTTGTAGGCGCAACTTCAGTTGCTTTGGCAATAAAGCACAAGCTTGCAAAAGAGGAGCATATTGTGGATATCGGTGGTATTGCGCACATTCAATTGTTCAAAATTGAGGAAAAATAACAATAGGTATTTAAAATAAAAAGTTGTAGTTTTAGCAGGAGTATAATTTTACGCAGGGTGATATCATATGGCAAAAATTGTTATTGCCAAGCAACTGGCAGGCAAAAAACTAATTACGAATGATGGAGAGGAACTGGGCAAACTGATAGACTTGACCGTAAACGAGACAAGTGGAAAAATTCAGCATTTGCTTGTAGAGCCAAACCTTGACAACCAGACTGCACGGGAGTTAAACAAGGAGGACGGACTCTTGGTAGTTGCATACGAGTCGGTGTTGGCGGCGTCCGACCACATCATCGTGGACAAGAAAAACCTCAAATAATTTTTTTATATTTTAATTATCATCTTTTTCTGTGTTCTTTATGGACTTTCTCCAAATTCTTTTGCTTGGAATAGTGCAGGGCATCAGCGAGTGGCTTCCAATCTCTTCAAAGACTTTGGATACATTTTTGTTTCTTTCAATGGGAGGGCAACCTTCCCAGTCCGTTGCAGTGCTTTTGTATCTACATCTTGGCACCCTTGTCGCCGCAACAATTTATTTTCGGCACAAACTCTGGGAAATGGCAAAAGAGCTTTTGTCCGTGCGGGCGATTGATGACCTAAAAAAAGACAAATTCACATTCTATCTGTTTGCGCTTGCAGGCACCGGAGTCGTCGGATTGCCGCTTTATCTTTTGCAAAAATATTTTCTTAGCGACATAAGTGCAAGCATGCTCTTTGTCGTGATGGGTGTCGGTTTGCTTGTAACTTCTGCATTGCTTTTTGTGCAAAAAGGCAAGGTACACGAGAAGAAAGCCACCGAGGCCGGATGGTTTGACGGGCTTGTTTGCGGGGCTTTCCAAGGCCTTTCCGCGCTTCCGGGAATTTCGCGCTCGGGCACCAGCACCACTGGGCTCATATTGCGAAAATTTGAGCCCGACGCGGCTTTTGAGCTAAGTTTTATTTTGAGCATTCCAAGCGTGATAGGCGCCGAGCTTGTTCTTTATCTTCTGAATTCTTCTGTTGCAATTTTTGATCCGATAGCCGGGCTCATGCTCGCCGCTACAAGTTTTGTTTTTGGCTATCTCACAATAGGTATGCTTATCGGCTTTGCAAAGAAAGTGAATTTGGCAATGCTTGCGCTTGCTTTTGCACTGGTAATGATAGTTGCCGGTCTTATCGGATTAAGCTAAACTATCAATCTTTCAAACAAGTCTCAATCTCATTTTAGGCGTAATCAAATATGGCTGCAATCAGAACTCAAGGTTATCCACATTCCCCTTCGGAGGGTTCGGAAATACCTCGTTGTCATCATCTGCAGAATTTATTGTCAAGCCCCGCCGGATTAATGATCCAAAAGCTGCTAGCGATACTGCCGCCTCTTCGGCGGGCTTTATAAATAAGTTTAGCAAATGCATGGTTTTAACCCTTGCCCCTCCAAAATTATTTATGCAAATAATAGTTGCTGGCGCCTCGGGCAGGCTCGGGCAAAACTTTCTTAAATACTGTGCCAAAGAGCGTCTGAGTGTCGTTGCGCTTGTGCGCAAAAATTCATACACTGGCAATATTTCCGCCAAAATCCCGATTCGTAGCGTGGATTACTCTCAAGCGGGCTTTGGCGAGCTTAAACAAGCCCTTGCGGACGCAACCCACATAGTAAATCTCACAGGGAGCACAGATAGCTCTCTTTCTCTAAATCAGCTTAGGCAGGCAAACGTTCAGGCAACAAAAATGCTTCTTGATGCCGCACCATCCAAACTTGAGAAATTTGTTCATTTAAGCTCAATTTCAGTATATGGAAAAAAGTTTTCCGGCGTGCAGGACGAATCCTCCCCCCGCCGGGCTTATGGAAACTACGGAATTTCAAAGCTTGAGGGCGAACAACTCGTGCTTTCATACGCAAATCGGCTCAATGTGATAATACTTCAGCCCGGCATGATTTATGGTCCCGGATTCAAGGAAGGATTTTATCCAGTTCTTAAAAATCTCTCAAGCAACAAAATGGCAATAGTCGGAAGCGGGGAAAACCATATCCCACTTGTGCATATTGATGATGTGTCAAAAGCAATTGCATGCGCGTGCGCCTCGCAAAAATCTGTTTGCGGCTCCTGTTATTTAATCGTCACCGAGCCACAGCTTACTCAAAATCAACTAATGGAAATCGCGTCCGCCGCACTCAAAGTGCCTGCCCCGTCCAAGCATATCAATTATTCATTTTTGCGGCTTGCAGCCTGTGCAAAAATGTTATACAATTCCCTTATGGGGAAAAAATCATCTTTGACAATTGAGATGATAGACCAGCTCTATTACGAGCGATGTTTTTCATCCAAAAAAGCAACGAGCGCACTTGGCTGGAAGCCCTCCGTTTCATTTAAAATGGGAATAGAAGAAGTAGTAAATCAGTTTCAAAAAGAGCAAAAAGGGTAATTTGTATGAATGGAAAAGTTGAAAATTATCTCATAGAATCTCTTGATAAAAAGGGCGCGCTCTTGGCGGCACTTATTGATCCGCTGGATTATCCAAGCGTTGATTTGGCTATAAAAGCCGGAGTAAATGCGGCAAATTCCGGTGCAGATTATGTGCTGGTCGGCGGCTCTGTCGGCGTTGGCGGCGAGCTTTTGGACACGGTTGTAAAGGAAATAAAAAGCTCCATATCCGTTCCGCTTGTGCTCTTTCCCGGAAATGTCACGACCGTTTCAAAATACGCGGACGCGCTTTATTTCATGAGCATGCTAAACTCGCGCAACCCGTACTGGATTAGCGGGGCGCAGACTTTGGCGGCTCCAAGTGTAAAACAATTTGATTTAGAAGCGCTTTCTTTGGGCTATATAGTAGTTGAGCCCGGCGGAACAGTTGGCTGGGTGGGGGATGCGAATCTAATCCCGCGTGCAAAGCCTTCTTTGGCGGCGGCAATGGCAATGGCGGCGCAGTATATGGGCAAACATTTTGTTCTAACAGATTCAGGCTCAAACCCGGCAAACGGCCCGCTTCCTCCCGAGATGGCCAAGGCGGTTTCATCCTGTATCTCAATCCCTTACATTATCGGCGGCGGGGTGCGCACACCTGCACAGGCAAAAGCTCTTGTAAAAGCCGGGGCAGACATTTTGCAGGTTGGTACTGCTTTGGAAAAAGAGTCCGATGTGAAAAAGGCGGTTTCCTCTTTGGCGGATGCAATACATTCTGCAGGTGCAGGAAGAAAGAAGAAATTTAATATCTGATTTTATTTTGGTTCTATTGTTAAAAATCAGAAATCTTTTTTTGTCCCAATCTCTTTAGCGTTGCCCATTTGTGCCTCAAATAAGGTTGCAACTCTTTGTCGTTCAAACGCTTTTTTAGAAATTCAATAGTGTTTGGGTCCGACGTATATCCGGAGCCAAAATTCTCTCCCATCTCTTTTTTTATTTTTTCAATTTGTGCATCTCTTTGCACTTTCGCAATAACGGATGCGGCGGCAACTATCGGGTGGTTTACATCTGCCTTATTTTCCGAAACTATTTTGAGTTTTTTTCCTTTGAGATATTTTCGTATTCTTTTTGCAAAGTTTGCAGGCACATTATCCGGTGAGTCAACAAACAATGTTTGCGCATCTGTATCCTTTACAAGCTTTGAAATGAAAATTGCCTCAATTTCGTTTAATGAATATTTGTCCATAAGCTCGGTAATTTCTTTTGCGCTGATGTGAGTCGTGCTTACTTTGCAAATTTGCATTATTTGCACATACAGATCTTCCCTTCTTTTCGGGCTTAATTGCTTTGAGTCTTTTACTCCCATCTCCTTTAGTTTGTATTCCTCAAGCTGACTAATTGATGCAACCGCAATCACCATAGGTCCGATGATGCAACCTCTGCCCGCCTCGTCAATTCCGCAAATCATTGCTTTTGCTTGTGTTTTCAGATTTAAAAGCCCCTCTTCTATTTTTTTGTTTGTACTCATCCGCGCCGCATTCTGACAAAGGTTTTTAAATAATGGTTGAACTACAAATAACGTTTAACAGTAATACATAGGGGTGTCCACAATGAACGGTATACAAAAAGCAAAATTGGCTATTTATTCTGCGGCAAGCGCAACAATGATGTTCGGTGCAGTAAGCGCTCAGAACACCGTAACTGGTATCGGTCGTGTTGGATGTGCCGCAGGCTGTTTCTGTGGTCAATTAATGACAATTCTTCCAGTCATCTCAATGCTTATGGTAATCGGCGCAGGAGTAGTTTATGCCGGTGGTCAGATGATGGGCGCAGAAACACGCGCACGTGCAAACACCTGGGCAACCGCAATGATTGTCGGTGCAGTGATTGGAATAATTATAGTGGTCGTATCTCCGGCAATACTCAACACAATGTACGGCAACGCCACTCAAATCAATTCCAGCTTGTGCGATGTTAGTTTGTGTGATGCCTGCGCTTAGTGAATAGTGATTCGGTTGAACACTAGAAAATTATTTTTTTCTTTTTCTTCTCCTATTTTTTTTTAAAATCAATCTCATTTTTAAATCTGCTCTCATTACACAAAAACATGGCTGTAACATTTCATATTGTAAAAAATATACCTCTGAAAAAACCGATTCTGATTGAGGGATTTCCGGGCATGGGGCTTGTAGGCACAATCTCCGCATCCTATCTTGTAGACAAGCTGAATATGGATTTTATCGGCTATATCACATCTGATCGATTTCCTCCATTGGCGGCGATACACAAGCATCAGCCAATGTATCCCGCGCGCCTTTACGCTTCAAAAAAACACAATCTAATCGTTCTTTTATCCGAATTCATAGTCCCGATTCGGGCGGTGTACGAGCTTTCAGATGCGATTTATGATTTTGCGAAAAAGAAAAAAGTGTCGCAAATAATTTCCCTTGGCGCCATAGTGCAAAAAGGGGACGACCGAAAAATATTTGCAGTTGCATCAATTCCTTCATTGCAGAAAAAATTTGATGACGACCCCCGCATTCAACTTGTTGGCGAAGGCGTAACAACCGGAGTAACTGGTGTTTTGCTTGCAAGAGGGGCATTAGACAAATTCCCAGTAGTTTCTTTTCTTGCGCAGGCAAATGCAGACTATATGGACCCAATGGCATCCGTAACGGTCCTTGAGACTCTCAAAGATTATGTTGGCATAAGAGTGGACACCTCCTCTCTCAAGGATGAGGCTCATGATGTTGAGGCAAAAATGAAAGACATGCTTTCAAAGGCAAAACAGACTCAGGATCATTATCACAAGACAACCCGCGATGGGATGTCTGATGACTTTGGCGCCATGTATGGCTAAAGGCCTTTTCTTTTTCTTTCTGCGGAAAGAAAAAGAAAAGCCCTGGGAAAAGAAAAAGAAAAAAACCTTGGAAAAAAGAAAGAGAAAGAAAGCCGATATTTTATTCAAAGAGAAAAATTCCAAGAAAGAACTACTTGCGCTGTTATTTCTAAGTCTTTGGTTCAGAATTCTGCGATTTCTTTTTTTACAAAAGGAGTGGGCGAATCCAAGAGCTTCAGATTAGTAGTTTCTTTTCTTTTTCCAGGGTTTTTCTTTTCTTTGCAGCGGCAAAGAAAAGAAAAAGCCTTTGCGGGAGGAGGGATTTGAACCCACGAACTCCTAAGAGAGCGGATGTCTTAGAGCGCATTTGCACTAAAACCATTTCTCTTAAGTCCGCCGCATTTGACCGGTCTTTGCTACTCCCGCGAAACTATTTGCCCGTTATGTCTTAAAAAGCATTTATCTTCGTGTGCCTTGCTTTTTTGCGCTCTCTTTTATCCAGTTGCTTTTCGCCCTTTCTTGCAAACACCAAATAAGCCGTATGTGTAATGCCCATGCTTGCCGGTCTTACTCCCGCCGCCCTCACAAGCATCTGCCTCACGTTTGCCTCCATGCAAAAATTATCCGCAAACCCGTTTTTCTCAAGCTCCTGAACAAACGCGCTCATCTGCTCGGCATGAGGCAAATAACCGACAATCACTCCTCCGGTTTTGAGCGAGCCAATCGCATTTGCAATCGCCAGATGCGAGTTTGCAAAATCAAGCACTACAACATCTGCATCTTTTTCCTCAAATCCGTTTGCAATTACATCTCGCAATTTTATCTGAACATTTTCAAGCCCTACACGCCTGATATTTGATTGCGCCAAATCCAAAAACTCCTGGCGAACCTCGTAGCTCACGACTTTTTTTGCAATCCTGCCGATTTGCACATCCAGCCATCCGGAGCCCGCTCCGGCGTTTAGCACAACACTTTCGCGGTTTATGCCCGCAAAAGCAATTATCATTCCCGCATCCTTTGGCAATATCACCTGCGGTCCCCGTTTTAATTTGTCCAAATAATTTACAAACATAAATTCACCACTTAATTTTGTACGCACTCGCTCCAGCCATCGCCGCAGGAATTGCAGGTTGTAATTCCGAAATTGCATCCGTCCCCTATCTGGCAAGAAGTGCTTCTTCCGGGCCTGCAAATTCTAATCGGGGCGCAATCCGCCCACATACCATTCACACACAAATTCTCGCCCGCGCATCCCGTACCCATAGTGCAAATTCTCTTCTGCCCATCTGTACATTGTGATACGGCTGTTTGCGCGGAGGCAACCTGTCCGTTCGCATTATTCACACTTGCCTGCACATATTTTGGCGCACCCTGCGCAGTCACGCTCAACACCTTAGGCTTGAAATTAACCGCGCCCTCGTATGCAAAATAGAGCAGAATGCTAAGAAAAACAAGCGCGATTAGCGCAAACACAATTGCGTATTTCAATTTTTACACCTTAATACCCGAGGCTCATTTTACTTTTTACAAACGATGGAATCACGGATTCAAACGCGCCCGCAAAAAGCGAGGAGAAAAGTCCGCTTTGCTTTTTCTGCATCGCGCAAACCTCAAGCGACTTGTTTGAACCCGCCATCTTGGACGCTTTTGCTATCGCGTCCTTTTTTGAGCCGAGTGCATCCACAAGTCCGAGCTTGTATGCCTGTCTTCCGCTAAGCACGCGGGCGTCCAGCACTTCACTCTCAAATCTGGTCATGTCCAATTTGCCTTTTCTGTTTTCAACAACCACATTTTTGAATTCATTAAAAGACTCGTTCACAATGCTTTGCAAAACTTCCATCTCTTTGGGGGTTATTTCCCTTGATGGGCTTCCGATGTCTTTCATCTCGCCCGATTTTATCGTGGTCTCATTATAACCTATCTTTTCAAAAAGACCTGACATTTGTGAAAGTGTCATTCTCGCGCCTATTGAGCCTGTGAGCGCATCCGGCTCTGAAATAATATAATCTGCTCCAAGAGCGGCTTCATATCCGCCCGATGCCGCCATCTCCCGAAAATATGCGACTTTTGGCTTTTTCGCGGATTTGAATGCCTGATATATTTCGTTGCTTGCGACAACCGAACCGCCGGGCGAATTTACTATCATCAATATTGATTTCACATCGCTTCTTTTGTCCGCCTCTTCTATCTCTTTTGCGATTTGCTCGCTTCCTGCCTGCCCACTGCTAAAGAGTGAATCCGCCACATCATTTGCAATTATCTCGCCGTCTATCTCAACTACTCCGACGCATCCTCCCCCAATCGATGGCGTTCCTTCTGTTTCTGCAAATATCAACGCGATTCCAACAATCACAAGCACGGCTATTATCGCAACCAAAAGCCAGCCCCAAATCGGGCTTTGCGGCAGTTGTATCGGCGCGCTCGGGCGCAGGCTAGAAGTTCTTTTTTCCATATATAAAAATTGAGTTTTCTCCCTTATTAAGCCTTTAGCAAAAATTCAAACGCCGAATTCACTGAATCTGATATAAAAATATTGCTTGGCAAATGTGTGTATGCAATTTGGCGCCGACATGATAATTTACTCAATAATTTTCATACTGCCTGCCTATGTTGCAAACTCGGCGCCTGTTCTTTTGGGCGGAACATTTCCAATAGATTTTGGAATAAGCGCGTGGGATAAGCACCGGCTTTTTGGCAAGGGGAAAACATGGCTTGGGCTTTTGGGCGGAATGAGTGCAGGAATGCTCGTATCCGTGCTTGAGGCATATTTTCTTTCCGGCACTTCATTGGACATTTTTGGTTCAAATGCGCAATTGTATCTGATTGTAGGTATGCTTTTGTCAGCAGGGGCTCTTTTCGGAGACCTGTTTGGCTCTTTCATAAAGCGAAGAATGGGAATTGTGTCTGGTGCTCCATCCGCTCTTGACCAGCTCACATTTTTGGTGTTCGCGCTTTTGTTTGTGTATCCGCTTGGGTTGGGAATAATATTTTCCCCGGCTTGTCTGATTTTCTTATTTTTATTCACATATCTTTTGCACCGCGTTGCAAACGGGTTTGCCCACCTCGTAGGATTAAAAAGAGTGCCTTGGTAGGCTCATAGTGATAAAATGAAATTTTCCTGGAGCAGGCAACTAAAAGGTTGCAATTGTGATTCGGCTATTTTCGCATTTTATGAGCCTGAAGAAGGTGCAAAGCTCAAGCTACCGCAGTGGGCGTTTGAAATAAATGAAAACGAGTTTAGCGGCAAGGCATGTCAAATGGCGTCCATTAGAAAAGCAAAAATTGACGGCGAGGAATTTGAGCGCGTAATCCTTCTTGGATTGGGGCAAAAAAAACTTTTGAATGCAAACATCGCCGCCTCCCATTATGCGCTTGCATTCTCTGTGCTTAAATCCGGCTTTTGCAAAAACATCGCATTGGTTCTTGAAGGCGGTTCTGCTTATGCAAAAGTAGTTTCTTCTCAAATTGAGATGGCAAATTATTCTTTTGACAAATATATTCAAAAGCAAAAAGAGGAAAAGGGCGCACAATCTCCAAAACCAAATGTGGATGGCGTGTACTTTATATCGTCCGCGAACATTTCATCAGAAATTTCAAAAGGGGAAATGATGGGCAGGGCGGCAAACTTTGCGCGAAGCATGCAAAACGAGCCTGCAAATATCGCCAGCCCAAAATATCTTGCAAACATCGCAAAGGAAATGGCGCAAAAGAAAGGACTCAAGTTCAAATCGCTTGGAAGAAAAGAGCTTGAAGCGCATAAGATGAATGCCTTGCTTTCCGTAGCATCCGGCTCTCAAAACGAGCCTGCGCTTGTGGTGCTTGAATATATCGGGAATCCAGCCTCAAAAAAGATCGACGTTGCTTTTGTAGGTAAGGGAGTGACATTTGATTCCGGCGGGCTTTCACTCAAGTCAAATTCCGCAATGGAAGATATGAAATATGACAAGTCCGGTGCTTGCGCGATAATAGGCGCAATGTCTGAAATTTCAAATTTGAAATTGCGCAAAAACATTGTAGGCATTGCCGCGTTTGTGGAAAATATGCCATCTGGCGCCGCTTATAGGCCCGGCGATATTGTAATCGCTTCAAATGGAAAAAGCATAGAAATTCTAAACACGGATGCCGAGGGGCGTGTCGTTCTTTCGGATGCGCTCGTATTCGCATGCTCGCAATACAAGCCGCAAGTGCTTATTGATTTTGCAACTCTCACCGGTGCATGTTCTGTTGCGCTTGGAGATTTGGCGGCAGGCATTTTATCAGATGACGATTCTCTTTGCAGTACTCTTGTATCCGCCGGATTTGCAAGCGGAGAGCGCGTTTGGAGACTTCCGACATGGGCGGAATATGACGATAAAGTGAAAAGCGAAGTTGCCACATTAAAAAATGTCGGCGAGCCCGGAGTTGCCGGCACAATATCCGGTTATTCTTTTCTAAAAGCATTTGTGCAGGATTGCAAATGGGCGCACATAGATATTGCCGGAGTTGCAAATATAAAAAAGCCAAAATTCGGTCTGCCTGTGGGCGGCACCGGATTCGGTGCAAGGTTAATGCTTGAATATTTGGGTTAAGAAATTAGAAAAGAAAATATTTTGGAAAAAAATATTAGAGAATAAAAAAATAAAAAGAAATATTTTTTTATCTTATATATCCCAAATCCTGCCTGCCAGTGCTTGAAACTCCTGTCTCTTCACCGGCTTCTTTGGCGGCTTTTTCTTCCATCTTTTTGATGAATTTTTCTCCTTCCGCAACTTTGTGCTCAAGCTTGTCCGTTTCAACTTCCATCTCAAGCACCTGTGCAAGTTTTTTGAGAAGAACAAGCGCGGCTTTCGGGTCAATATAGCCTCCGTGTGTTTCAGCCATGAGACAAAGCCCCTGCATTTTTCTAAGCTTTCCAAGCCCGAGCAAAAGCCCCGCCGCTCCGACAATTGAGCCTTTGGTTCTTCCGAATTCAATTCCTTTGGCAGAATATTTGTCTATCACTTCCTGATGTGTTGCCGCGCCAAAAACTTTCGGCTCGCCGGTCGGTCTCTGTCCCGTGCCGTATCCGCCGAGTGTGATTACAAATTTTCCTCCGTTTTTTTGGAAAAAATCAAGTATTTTGTCGGTTATTTCAAAATGCGCTTTTGCATCCGATGCCTGAACATCACCGACAAGAATAAGCAAATCGTTTTTTGGCAGGCTCATGTGATACAATCTCATGCCGAGCATTCTTGCAATGCCGTTTTTTCTCATCAATACCTGCGGAGGAAAATACGGCGAATAAATATTCCCGATTTTTTTCACGCGCTTATCCTTTATCAAATAATCCGCGGCTATTTTTCCGGAGAGCCCGATTCCGGGCAAGCCTTCAACAAGAATAGGATTTTTCATTTTTATTTTTTTCTTTAGCCTGATGATTGTTTTTTCCATAAGCACCATTTCCTTTTGTTTTAGCCATTTCTGTTTTGGCGGCTCGTCGCATGAATGCCAAAAAACTTTTTTAGTTGTTATAATTTGCGCGCCTAATTTAAAAAACAGGATTGATGTTGTTCGGATTGCGTTTGCAATTTGAAATTATATTTTTTTTGCCATTCGCCTGTATTCTCCCCATTTATCTCTTGGATTGAACTTTGGCGGGTGCGGATTTTGTGTTGCACAATGACACTTTTGTTTCAGAGTGTATTTCTTGCAAACAGGGCACTTAAGTAGAAGGGGCATTTACTCATCTTCTTCCCAGGCAATAAGCAGGTCTTCTTTTTTCGCCTTCTGCTCAATTGATTTGGCAAGTTTGTCAAAGGCTTTTTGCCCCTCTTTGAAATCCTTTGCAGTAAGCGTTATCTGATATCTTGGAGCGCCAAGATAATGAATATCAAGCTCGCATTCCGCAGGCGCCTTTATTGAAAGCACCGCTTTTTTCACGGCTTCAATTCCAACCGGCGAGTACGAGGCAATCTGCAATATTTTTCTCAAGACCGCCTTTGATTTTTTAATGGACTTTTGGGCTATCTCAACGATCGCTTTTGCAAGCCCTTTCTCAATTCCCAAATCCTTTATCGCTTCCTCGCCCTCTTCCGAAATTATTTCAAAGGCTTCCATCAGGTCGCCGTATTTTTTCTCAAGCGCCTGTCTTGCCTCTTCCGCCTGCAACGTGGTGCTTTTTGCCTGCTTTATGCAGACATCAAAAAGTTTTTGCGAGCGTTTCTCCTGCCTTGCAACCTTTACCTTGCGGTTTGCTTCAGAAGTAGTGACTCTTTTTAATGAAACATCAATCTGGTTTTTTTCAGGGGTTAGACGATAAACTTTGCACACAAGGCTTTGACCTTCATGCAAAAATTCGTGAATATTTTTAATCCATCTCGGGGCGACTTCGGAAATGTGCAAAAATGCTTCCTGCCCGCCGTACTCGTCCAGTGCGCAAAACGCGCCGTAGGGGAGTATCTTCTTTACTTTCGCAAGCACTAATTCATTTATCTCGGGCATTTTTGCCATTATTTAAACCTCTAATCAAACTCCTGCAAAATTTTTGCTTTCCCCTCAATGAGCTGTATTCTTCCGCCCGTGGGTTTAGCAATCACATCGCCGGAGACAAGGCATTTTACCTCCGATGTGGCATTAAGAAAGATTATTTGTTCGTTGCCGCATTCGGTTTTTACCTTTGCAAACTTTGATTTTGATGTTCTTAATTTTTGCTCATTCATGAATATTCACCTATTCCTTTGCGACAATCTCAAGTTTTACCTTTGTCCTTGTGCCGATTGTTCTTTGCTGTTTTTTCTTGCAGTCCGGGCAGAGCAGAATAACCACTTGCCTTTTACCCTGCTTTTTCACCGGCACTTTGCCAGCACGTTTTCCTCCACGCCCTTCCAGCTTTCTCTCGTGCTTTCTTGTGCCGATAGCCATCGCGCGTGCGGAGCCCTTTGATGCAAGTTTCACCTTATGCTTTGTGTGCTTTCTGCATTTTGGGCAATATGCGTTTACTTCTTTTGGATATTTCATAAATACACCTAGGGAATAGTAATATGTTATTTTCTCGGGAGATGTTTATTAAGATATGGGGGTTGGGCAAATGGCTATTATCGCCTGAACATGATATTGGTTTGCCTATTCAAATGTGCCCGCCATCCCCTTCTTCTCCATCCACTCCGCCTCTTGGGAGGGCAATTCAACTTCCTGCCCGATTCCAAAGGGTCCATAGTCGTTTCCATCTGCGCCCTTGTAAGCGGGAACCTCTTTTATCATTTTGATTTTTTTGGAATTTTTTATCTGCACGGTTTTTTTCGCAAAAGTAATCCCGATTATTTTCTCTTCCTGCTCATCGCAGGCTTTTTTCACGGTATTATAAAATTCCTGCTCCGCAACCGTTGCCCCCTGCACAAGGGATTTCTCATTCACGCTTGAGCGCAAAACTATTTTTTGTCTTCTTAATTGCATGAGCGTGAGCGCCGCCCTTTTCGCATTCTCAAGCTCTTTTTGGGCGTCGGGCTCATTTTGCGCCTTATTTGCAATTGACAAAAGAAGTTCCTTCACGCCTTCCTCAAAATCCGGCGGAATGGTGCCTAATGCATTTGTGCTTTTTTCCTCCCTTAAAAATTGGAAAAGCTGTTGAAAAGTTATAGAAGTTGCCATCTCACACCAAGTATACTTGTCAGCCAACTTATTTTAGGGTATGCCAATTATTCATACTCATCTGTTTTTTTCAAATTTTAATTAATTTTTTCGTGTGCAAATTTATTTGCGCCCGCGTCAGAAAATCTTCTTTTTGAAATTTTTTTTGCCGATGCGCTTGTTTTTAAAAGCAAGCCTGCATTATCCCAAATGGTTTAGGGTGTACTCATGGAGGTTAATATCAGTTATATCTCATACGCCGCGTTGGGGCTTTGCCTCATGGGCGCATTGGGCGCATTTATTTCGGGGGGCGGAGCTTTGGCTCCAATCGCCGCGCTTTTGTGTTTTATCGGCGGCGTGTCTTCAGTCGCAATTTACAAATACGGATATATCATCCTCCCCCTAATCACGCAAAAGAGCAAAATCGTGCAAATAATGGCTGGCGATTATGAAATTCCCCCCGCACAAGACGTAATTCTAAAGCACTCGGGCGGAGTGTATTATGCGTCCGCATATTTGAACGTAAAAATATACGAATCCACAACCGAGAAAAGCCCGGATGAAAACATGGTGTATTCGGAATATTTTGAGCGTGCAATTTCGGCTGTTCGCTTTCCGGTGAAATTCGCAATGATGGCTTATGTGCTTGACATGTCCAAGCACCGCACAAAACTTGAGACAAAACACGCCGAAGCACAGCTTAGACTTGCGCGCGAGCGTGAAAAACCGGACCCGGACGTTCTCAAACTTGACAGATATGAAAAAGAGGTTTCAATGTACGAGGGGCAGATAAACCGCCTCGTATCCGGCTTCAAGCCAATGGGCGCAATTACATATGTAATGACAACTGCAATCGGCGTTTCAAAAGAGGCGGCAACTGCCGCCGCAAAATCACAGGCAAACGAGCTTCGTGCAACAATTGCAAACGCGCTCAATGTCCAGGTGGTGCCTCTGCAAGGGGACGAAATGCTAAGATGCTTTGATTGGGAGCACATCATACCTCCATCCTCATCGGCGATGGAGAGTGCGGTGCTCTAGGCAAAGGGGATATTTTAATGGGACGCCTAAGCCATTGGAACACAAGCAACAAACAGCTTGGCAGAAGAAACTTTTTTGTCAGACCCCCCGAGCCCCCGGAAGAATTTCTTTTGTGCGACCCGCTTGATTCCATTTTTATCGGATACACAAAAATTTTCAACGTTCCATTTTACTGGACTTATCAAAAAATTACAAACCCGCACATCGCCGTTGTCGGAATAACCGGAAGCGGAAAGTCCTATTTTGTAAAAACATTTCTCACCCGCGCCTCTTATGTCTGGGGCACAAATGCGTTCATCATAGACTGGGCGGGGGAGTATAAGGATTGGGTGCGCCAAACCGGCGGGCGCGTAATCTCTTTGGGAAAAGGAAGCTCAATCAATTTGCTTGATTTGGGCGGCATGAAGCCGATTGACCGGGTAAAGCAGATTATGCGAACCCTTGAAATTCTTACAGACATCGCGCGATATCCGGAACAAAAACGGCTTACCGAGCAGGCGATAGAAAAATCCTATGCGGACGCGAAATTTCGCATGAATGCGAAAGTGCAAAAAGATTCTTTGGGCAGGGAGCTAAGACCTCCGACGTTAAAAGATGTACAAAGGCTTTTGGAAGAACAGCTTGAGGCAGGCTCATACGAATTTCCCGCCGAGCTTGAAAATGCGATTTATCGTATAAAGAATTTCACCCGCGAAGGCGAGGATTATTTCTCAACCCCCTCCACAATTAATTTGGACGAGGTAGTAAACGGCGGGCTTGTATGTCTTGACCTCTCCGGTCTGCCCGACGAAGTGTTTCGCGCGCTGGCGGGACTGTCAATGCTTCAATTCATAAAAGAAAAAATGCGCGAGGAAGGCTGGGCGGCGCAAAAGGGGCTCAAGCTAATCGTGGTGCTGGATGAAGCATGGAAAATTGCCAAAGACGATAATTCCGATGCCGTAATGATTGTCCGCGAAGGGCGAAAATACAATTTCGGGCTTTTGGTCGCGTCGCAAAATCCGACCGACATTTCAGAATCCATTTTCTCAAACGTCGGCACGACTTTCATGTTCAGGGTGAAGTTTGAGCGCTTTTTGGATTATTTGCAAACCACCCTCAACTTTTCCGATTACATGCGCGGCGAGATAAGAAAGCTTGGTGTCGGACAGGCGGCAGTCAATATGGCATTTCAGGCAACAGAGCAATTTTCAGAAACATTTATGCTTGACAAAGTCGTTGGCGAGGAGCCAATCGTAGAATTTTTCCTGGATTTGGCGTCGGTCGCCGATTCGGGCTCGGGAGGTGTTGACATGGCAAAATCTGTATCGTTTGAAAAAGAGGAATTGCGAAAACATCTTCGCTCATTTGGCTTGTCCGAAATGAATGTGGAAGAGGTTTCAACCCTGTTTTCAAAGCAAAACCGGCACCTTGACGTCGTGTCATTTGTGATAATGCTTGAGCGCTACGGCGTTGCCCGAACCAACATAACAAGCTTTTTGAAGGATGTGGGGGTAGATGACTCAACGATTGTAAATATTTTCTCAAAAGCGGATTTCAAGCGGCTTGGCGTGGAAGGACGCGACATGACCCAAGTGGTGCTTGATGACGAATTTACGGGTGCTTAAGAATGGCGCAGATATGCATTGTTTGTTCAAAAGAAACGCACGGAATTCCTGTTGAAGACACTCAAGTGATAAAGGCAATCCGAGCCATAAAGCAAAGGTTCGCAATCGCTTCAAACAACAAGCTTGTGGTGTGCGCCGAATCAATGGAAGAATACAAAAAGCGCAGAAAATCGTTTGAGGGAAAAATGCTTTTTCACTCCGTCGCCGGGCTTTTTTTGGTGGTAGTCTCAATTCTTCTCCCGCTTTTTGGGGGCAGGTTTGAAATTATCGGATTTTTCATGGTGCTGTTGCTTGCAATATTTCTTGTGGGGCTTGCACTTTTGAGCTATGTTCCTCCTCTTGAAAAGAGCGCATTGGCGGCAGAAGAGGCAAAAGAACAGGCGCAAAAGCAGGCACAGCAAAACCAGTCGGCGCAATCACAAACCTCCGGCAAAGGATTTTTGGAAACGCTCACAAATAAAATTTCAAACCCGCAAAATCAGGGCTTGAGCCAGAGTCAAAATCAGAGCCAAAGCCAAAAAGGATTGTACGGTGTCTCTTCAAAATATCCTTCCCGCGCGGCACAAAAATCAAATCCGCCCCAGAAAAATAAGCCGACACAAGGCGGCAAAAAGGTGAAATAAATGCCAACTCTTCCAGGTGCAGGGCAGCAGAAAAAAGGCACCGATGCGGCGCCCACTCCAAGCGTGAAGGGTTTTCGCATTCCCGCAAAAAGAATAGGCTCAGTACAGGGAATAATGGATGCGCTCGGCGGGCTCGGCTTTCTTAGAATTTCACAAGACGAGGCGGATCCTTCAGTCGTGCTTGCCCTGAATGTGGAATCGCGCGACATCTCAAAAAATCCGTACATCTTCTCAATTTTATATCTGCGCCAGGATGCAATAGATGTTCTTTACACGCTGGTGCCCTCAAGCTCGCCAAAGGTGAGAAAGCTTGACATGCAAAAATACTGCCTTAACACTCTCACATTGCTCGTGCGCGAGTACGAGATTGACATGACTTATTTGTATCAAATGATTGAAGGCGCGCTTGCGGACATGAATGAATTTGTCTCTTCAGATTACCAATCCATGTTCTCAAAATACGACAGCCTCTCCGGAGAATATTCCCGAATTGAGAAAAAACTCAAGACACTTGAAGAATCAAACCGCGATTTGTCCGGCGATAATTATGCGCTCAAAAATGAAAATCAGGAATTGCGGCTAAAGCTTGCAAACCTTGAGAAATATTCCGATTCGGTTTTGGCGGTGAAGATACAGGAATGGATAGCCGAGCACAACGGAGAAATAAATTTGTCCGACTTTGCGCGCGTGCACAATGTTTCCGAGGCCCGCGTGGAGCAGGTGCTCAATTCGCTTGTGAGCGAAGGGTACATTGAAACTCGGAAGTGATGTGTTTAGATGGATTCAAAGCCAGACAGCCTGTCCGAGCTTAAGATTAAGCGCAACACCTATTCGTTCGTGCAGCGAAAGCGCTACACCCCTACAAAAAATTACGTCGTGAAAAAATCAAAGTCCGACAGCCCGTTGCAAAATTTTTTGGATGATTTAAAGCAAAAGCGCAGGAGTAAAAAAGAATTTGGAACAAAAAGCCAGCAGACGAAAAAAGCGTCTGCGCCAACAGATGGCAAACATCCGGTGTCCATCGCGCTCAAATTTGCCGCAGGTGCTTTTGCAGTAATTTTCCTTCTACTTCTTTTCTTCATGTTTATTTTGCAGTCTTCAGGCTCGGACAAAACGCAAGTCGCGCCGTCTTTTGGGTTTAACGGGACTTTTGATGCCGCAATATACGACGCCGGACTAATTACTTATGGGCCTCAAGATAACCCTTCCTTGCAGGGCTATGCAATAGTTGATTATACGCAAACAGGGCTTTCCTATATCAACATAACCGCAACGCTTTATCCGGTCAGACCATCACGCCAGGTTTTTGTGCTCGAATACCCAAGGGACGGAGCAGACACCTATTCGGACTTTAGAAAAACATTTGATTCACAATTGCAAAAAAAAGGCTGGGCTGTGGATGATATAAAAATTGACGATTTGGCAAGCTTGCCGCCCCACTCAACACTCATAATTCCGACTGGCTATTTGCCCAAATCACTTTTGGGAAGCTCAGACAAAAGCAATCCATCAATTATCGATCTTGCAAGCAACGGAACTGTTGTGATTTATCTGGGTCAGCCATTTGACGAGCATGTTCTTTCGGAATCCGGAACACCAATAGCTACGGATAAATCGCTTTATTCAAACATGGGATTTGAATTTCTAAAGACGTCAAAACTTTCATCTTCGGATGGTTTTGGTTTGCAGGCACCGCTTTACACTGTGCAGGCAAAGAGTACAAGAGCAAACATGCTTTGGGGGTCCATAAGCCAATTATATGCCGGTAGCGGTTATCTTCTTTTATTGCCCCAATCACTTGATGGTGGATGGGCCGGAGATGGCAATGCCGCCGGAAATGACATCGCTCGGCTTGTATACGAAGAGCCGTTCAGACCGATTTTGCGCACATCATCTTTTTTACTAAAAGACCCTTCTCCTTTTGGAAGGCAAACATTGTTTTTCGAGCCCATGCAGGACTCAAGCGCTTTCATGCGCCTAAAATATATTATCAGCGACAAGAATAACGCGATAGAGGAGGGCTTTATTGACTGGCCGGTTTACCGCTCCGTACACGGGGATTTGTATATTGACGATCCGGTTTTTCTGCCAAAATATCTAGGTGGTGGAAGAAAAACGGTTACTGCGCAATTGCGCGAACCGCAAGAATCTCAGGCAAAATTATTTTTTGAGCTTTATCAAAACGGAACAAGCGTTGAGCAAACCGCGGTTGAGCAGGGGCTCACGAGCACACAAATCGTGCGCTCATCTCCCGTGCAATTTAACCAGGACCCCGGCGCTTACATATTGCGCGTAGTGGATAAGTTCGGATATGTTTATGCCGCAACAAAAATTGAAATCGCCGGGCTTGAAATACGCACACTTGACGGCAAATACCCGACATATTCTTTTGTGGATGGAGATTTCAACTTCACATTTTATTCGCAGGATAGGCGCATCAAGGTTCCTTCAGTCACGCTGACTCTTAAAAATTACAAAAACGCGCCGGTGCGCCAATATTCAAACATTGATTTTATCAACTATCATCCGGGCATTGAATTAAAGCGCGGAAATTATACATTCGTATTTGATTTCGGCGAAGGATATGTCCAGCAAAAAATACTGCAATACAATCTTGCAGTAAATATTTGGGAGCGACCAGAAGTGCTTTTCCTTGGATTTGTCGCCGTGTTGGTGTTTGGCGCGGGCATAATATTGCGCCGACCGCAAAAAGAGCTTTTCGCGCTTGATATTCCGGACTTCCCTCCGCATACTGTGCGCAAAATCCCGCTCTCACAGGGAAGAATCGTCTCAATATTTGAGCAAATAAACAAAGATTACCGCTGGACAAATATGCCCCTTTCTATTGAAGAGCTAAAAGCCGGCTTTAGAAAAGTGCTTGTGGACGGCAAGCCGATAATAATCGGAGATTACAATCTGGAGCGATTGCTCGAATCCCTCAAAGGCAGGGGAATTTTATCATCCGAGCTTGGCTATTGGGCGCCTTCCTCATGGGCGCAGGAAAGCGGCTTTGGAATGAAACTTTTGTCAACTTATCGATTTTTGCGCGACATTTTTGTAAACAATGCAGTGCGCTTCACAAAGCTCGGCTCGTCCGGCGAGTGCGATGTGAAAATATTGCTTGGAAAGACGCAGTATTATCTTCACGTCTTTTTGGGTGATGAGCAAATAGCAAGGCGCGCGCTTGAAACAGTTGACAAAGGCTATACATGGATAATATTTGAAAACGATTCTGAAAAACAAAAGTTTGAGCGAAATATGCGCACTTCCGCATCTGCATACCTTGTGTTAAAAATGCATGTTGAAGGCGGGCGTGTAAGGCTTTTCTCGCTTGACGAGCTTCCCTCCACAATAAAGAGAATGAGAGTGGATTAAGAAAAAAGAAGTGCTTTTTTTGTGCACTTATTCTTTTGCGTGTTTTTCTTTTCTTGTTTTTGTCTTTTCCTTATTTCTTTTTGCAGCCTTATAAATTTCCAAGAGTCCGTCTGTGCATTTTTTAATCGTGTATTTCATTGCCGACTTTCTTGCATTTGCACACATTTTTTTCTTGTTGCGCGTGCAAAAGTCAAGCGCCAAAAATGCGCTATGCGCATCTTCAATACAAACCTGCCCTGTCTTTTTTTGCTCAATCACTTCCTCAAGCGCCGTGCCGCGCAGTGCAACCACCGGAGTGCCGCACGAAAGCGACTCAAGCGCGGTCATTCCCTGTGTCTCAAACTTTGATGGGAAAAACGAGCAGTCTGCAGCGCTGTAAAAGGATGCGACATGCTCTTCCGGCACTCTACCCGCAAATTTTACAATTTCCAAAAGCGAATATTTTTTCACTTTCTTCTCAAGAATTTTTTTGTACGGTCCGTCTCCGGCAATAACAATTTTCATCCCGCTTTTTTTGAACTCGTCGCTATTTGCAACATCAAGCAAAAAATCCAGATTTTTTTCCTTTGCAATCCGCCCGAAAAAAAGTATATTGCGCTTTTTAGACGCAAACCATTCCTGCGCGTACTCATCCGGTTTTATTGGCGAGAATTTAGACGTATCTATTGGATTTGCAAGCACATGACTTTCAATATTTTTTTGCAAAAGCACGTTTTGCATATATTTACTCGGCGATATAAGCGCGTCAAAATCACGATAAAGCCAGCGAAAATATCTCCAGGAAATATCCTTAAACCACATCTGCACCCCTTCATGACCGGACACATAATGCCCTGCGTCCGGAAGAGAAGTGTGAAATGTCCCGACAAGCGGGCAATTCGCTTTTTTCGCCGCATCTCTTGCCGCCAATCCCATAACCACCATCGCGTGCGAATGCACGATGTCCGGCTTGAATTCTATTGCATCGCGCACGCATTTTCTTATCCCATACGGAATGCGATACTGCGGATACGGAGAAAATTCAATAGAGCCTGCATAGCTTACTCCGTCTTTTTCATCCTGTTTATTTTGCGGAGAAGGGGCAAACACTTTTACTTCGTGCCCCCTGCTCTTGAGCTCACTGATATAATAATCAATCGAGCGCACCACGCCGTCTACCGATGGGTGGTATGTGTCGCTAAAGAAAGCTATCTTCATCAGATAATCAAGTTCTAAAAACCATTAAAAGGGTTGTCTTGGTTTTTTTAAAAACACAAAAGGGTTTGATGCGCGATGAATCCAAGATTTGCATGCCTATTTACATTGTTTTTTTTGCTTGCAGGCGCTGCATTTTCCACAACATTGCTTCTTAATTCGCAGGAATATGAAGACATTATAGCATCTGCAGTGTATGCGGCACACAATAATTATTCGTTTGTATTCGCGCTCACTCCCAATCAGTCCGTGTTTATCTCAAAATACTACACCGCCGATAAGAACGAGCCGATAATTTATCTTGAGGGAAACAGCACCATTCTTCCAAACATGGCGGCGCTGGTTGCCGACGCGTCCCCCAAAAATCTCACATCAATTTTGTCGCAAAGCCCTCGTGATTGGGTTGCGCAGGAGCTTGGAAAAGACGAGGCAATCGTTGTAGGCAGTACCTATGGTCAAGATGCATTATCGGTATCCTCTTACGCCGCGCTGGTGGGAGCACCCATATATTTCATTTCAAACCCCTCGCAAAGTCAGGACGAAATTGAAAAAATAGTTTCCCGCGGCTATAAAAAAGTGATTTTCTACGGCTCGATTGCCGAGCAAATGCCTCTTGAAATTTTGGAGCTTGTGCCTAATCGGGAAATCATTGACACCGGAAGCAGATATTCAAACAACATGCAAATAACAAAAAGATTTTTGCAAATTTCTCCAACAACGCAGGCGATGTTTGTTTCGGGGTATTCATTTGAAAAGTCAATGGTGGATAGCAGATACCCGCTTCTGCTTGTAGGTCGCTCGGACATACCGTCAGGTCTGTCTTCTTTCTTGTCACAAAACAACATCTCAAGCGGCATTGTGTATTCCGGAGATTCCGATATCGTTGAGGGAATAAACAAGCTAAAGGTTGAGAATCCACAAATCGCATTCTTTGTAAAATTCGGCGAAGGATATCGCGGTTCATCACAGCCATTACCCTTGATGATAATTCCTCTTCCCTCTCCGAATCTGGGAATCCAAATCGCCAATCTCACATATAATGTGCCTGCAAAATCGTTTGAATTAATGATTGCAAACAAAGGTGATTTTGCCGCCGTGTCGGCAGGCGCCTCTGTTGAGGGCGCAGGCACCGCACAGTCTTCGCAGGTTTTGCTTGACGAGCACAAACAGACAACTCTTGTAATTCCGCTTGATGCCTCCAGCGCGATATCCGGGGGGAAGATTCCATCCGTAACCATTTCTTTGCGCTACGGCGAGGATGTTGCACTCATGGACAACATAGATACTGTTGTTTTTTCAAACGTGCAGACTTCATTTTACAATGACACGTCCTCCGTTCGCCTTATCGGGCTTGATTATTCCGACGATGAAAAAGCATTTGTGCTCACATTTGACGGCAATGGCTGGGCGGAAGGCACTCTTGGTTTTAACATCAATGATCGGCCTGTAATTTTAAGAGTTCCCCTCTCACAAATAAATGGAGTTACAAAAGTGCGCATAAAACATCTTCTTAGCGCGGACGAGCAAAAATTCGTGAACGGACTCGGTGCAAATTATTTCCTTCGCTCCGGCATGGAACAGGATATTTTGCTAAAAGAGGATAGGGGGCAGTCCGCAATCTATCTAAGCGTGCCAAAGTCATCGGGCATGTTCGGCTCGCTAAAGATTGAACCGATATATGTTTTCATAATTGTGGTGTTAATCGTGCTTGCACTTTTGGCGGCAAAGTTTTTCATCAAAAACGACGATTCGTTTGTGTGAACAAATAGGTAAGTTTTTATATTATGGATTTATGCTCTAATGAGTTGGTAGCACTTGGTGGATGTTATGAAAAAATTTGTTGCATTTTTGGTATTTGCGATGTTCTCACTTTGTGTCGGGTTCATTTATTCACTGCCTGTTGGTGGAACGTCCGTGACTGCCGGAACTCCCGTTACATTGGGAACAATTAGCGCAGGCACCGCATCTGCTTGGGGCGGCAATATCACACAAGTGAATCTAACAATAAATTCCACGACCTTGCATTGGCAGGGCTTTTATGGTTCTACCACCGCTTCATTGCGACTGGCGGCCGGGAATGATAGTAACCTAAGCACTCTCAAAGTATGGAATGTGAGCACGCTGGTCGGGCAAATATATGTCTCGCGTTCATCAAATGTTGATTTCACAAAACTAAATTCTACAAGCGCCGCCCTCACCGATGTGGACAACGCATTTTCATTTTTAAACGGCGCAAATGATGCCGCGGCAAGCACTGGTTCGGATTCTTCAAATCCAGCATTTACTGTCGGACAATATCAAATGTATGCAAATCGCTATCCTCTTATCACAACGCTTGACAATTCAAGCGGACATTCATGGAAGCAAGTGATAACTCGTCACGCATCAACCTCAAGCGCGACAGATTTTGTTTTTGTAGGAATACTCAACAATTCAGGAATTGCCTTCAACGGCGATTCCGCAAATTTCCAGGTGATTGTACCTGAAAATTCGGCAGGCGATGATTCTGCCACTACATATTATTTCTATGGGGAAGTACAGTAAGCAATGGGTGTTTAGGGAGTGGTGTCAATGTTAAGCAATCCAAAATTATTCGTATCCGTCCTTGTGATATCCATGCTTATTGCCGGTGTGTCATTTGCCGGAGTTGCAGACTTTAACCAAAAGCAAAAGATTCTCATTGTAAATTCGCAAAACTATTGGGACGTAATCGGTGGCGCAGTATATGCGGCGCAAAACGGCTATGATTATGTTTTCGTGCTTACCGGTGCACACGCCGCGTATTGGATAAACATTCTTTCCGGCACAACCAGCGAGGTTGCGTACTACCAGTCCACAAATCCTGTATATGCAAACATGAAACAAAGCATTGACTCTCTTTCCAATTCTTACATAAAAACTTATGAATCGGCGGACCTAGCTTCGTTGTTTGCGTCCAATTCATCCGGCAATTGGGCAATAGTCGTCGGAAAGCACTCTGGTGCGGAGGCGGTTTCAATCGCCCCGTATGCCTCAGTTACGAACTCAAGCCTTTATTTTGCAGGAAAAGAAGATGCAACCTCGCTCGTGGCATCGCTTAAAGCGCAGGGCAAAAACGTGTTTGCGTACGGGTGCATTGTAAATTATATTAACAAATCTGCCGCCCCCACAAGGTCTCTAAACAGCGGTTCAGTATATCTTGACAACGTCCAGATTTTGCAGGAATATTCGCGCGTTGCGGACGCGAGCCAAATAATGATAACTTCAGGAAAAACTTTTGAAAAATCACTGGTGTCAACAAGTTATCCAATTGCAATCGTAGGCAGAACGGAGCCAAGCGGTGAGCTCATTCATTGGATATCTTCAAGCGGAGTGCGCCGAGGAATGATATTTGACGCGGACGCAAACATTGAAGGTTCCATCGCTTCAATAAAACAGGAAACAGGTTTGCCGATATTTGTAAAGCTTGGAGAAGGCTTTATGGGCAATGCACAAATGCAACCTTTGGCGGTAATGACTCTCCCAAGCTCGGATGTTTTGTTAAAACTGGGCACTCTCAAATACAATAGTGCAACCAACTCGTTTGAAATCGAAGTTGAAAATATAGGCAATTGCAACTCATATGTTCGCGCCGCACTTCAAAGCGATGATGGAAAAATGAGTTCGTCCGAAACAATAACTCTTTCACCGGGAACCAAAAAAATGGTAATCGTTCCCTCGTATTCATCCCTAAAAACTGCAACCGGGAAAATTTCGGGCGCATCATTTCAGTTCTATTCTTCCTCTGACCCATACATCTTTGAAAGCATAGATTTGGTGTCGTTTGCGGATGTTCCGGTGTATTGCCCCAATTGCAGTAGCGCCGCTCCTGCTAGTGCAAATTATTTCACTCCTGAAAATAACCGCAACGCATTTATGCAAAACACCGGAAGCCTGATATTCTCGTGCACAGTTGCGCTTGTTTTGATGCTTGTAGCCGCATATCTCTTCATGCACATGGGCAAAAAGGGAGGACTCGTTTCCCTCTCTCGCGGCTCGCGTGCGTACGAGCATGCACATTCTCACGGGCATGAACATGCGCATTCATCCGCACATAATCAATCGCATCGGAGGCGCCAAGAATAGAAGCAAATATAAATTCAACACAAATAGGGGTTTCTAATGAGGTTTTTGTTCGCATGTGTCGTTCTTTCGCTGATGTTCTTAGCATATGCCACCCTCTCCGAGGCGGCGGTGTCTGCCTATGGTGGCAACATTACAAAAGTTAATTTTTCCGTTCTTGGGGCATCGGACCGATGGTTTGCATTTTATGGAAACTCCAGCGGCTCATCTGCAAATAGCACAATAAGTCTTGGTTCCGACATACCCGAAAATTATTCCGATGCCGCCCGCTTGCGCACTTACGGCGGGACTTTTAGCTATTATCTTATTTCATCCGATTCAAGCCCGTTCGGCGGGGGGAGTTATTCCTATCCGAATTTAACTTTGTTTGATTCAAATTTCGGATTGGCAAATTCCTCAACAATCTCCTACATATTTGATTCAAACAGCACGTTCATTTTGTACACGGGTTCGGACTGGAGCAATGTTTCACTAAGCCTTCCAACGCTTTATCTTTCCGGACAAAATGCAAATGGTTCTACAAATTCAAATGCTTTCAGGCAGGGGCTTGTGCAAAAAGGCACATCATTTCTTTTTATAGTGCCGGTGAACGCCACACGCGGATTTGACGGGCGCACATTTGATTTTGAATTCGCCCTTCCGTACGCCTCCGGCAGTACAAATCAATATTACATTTTTGCAGTTTCAAATCAATCAACCCCTACTCCAACCCCAACCGATACAGGTCAAAGTGTGGTAGGGCCGCTTCCCTCGCTAAGTTTTGGCTGGGCGTACGATGGAAAGACTTTGTACATAAACACCGAGCCGGGTGCAACTGTCTGGTTGCGTGACGAGCTCGGCGCAACATATAGTGGAGTCGCCGATGCAAAGGGCGCGTATTCTTACAATGCCCCTGCCGGTTTCAAATATTATATCGCAGTTACAAAATCAGGATACGGCACGGTTGAGAGCAGTATCTATATTCCGCTTCCAATAATTGTAAAATCGCAAAACAACACTCCTGTGCAGCAGCCGACTAAGGTGGATGTGGTAATTGAAACCACTCCTTCAGGACCTGTCGTTTGCATAGGAAACGACTGTTATTCGGGCGATTTTGCAACCGAATCAAATGTGCAGGCGCTTAGCGAACTTTCCTGTTCAGGCTCAATATGTCGCTTTGTCGGCATAAGTGAGGCAGACTTTATTGAAAAATACAAATTGAGGCGAGTGTCGGTAATCCGCCAGTCAACAAGCTCCTCACCTTTTGCTTCGTCCGTGGATTTCTCTTCAATGTTTAACAATCTTGGCTATGAACTCTCATCAGGGCTTGGAAGCATGTCCGCATGGCCGCAAAAAGAGCAGGGCTTTTTCCTATATGCCTTTATGTTTTTTGCCATTGCTGCGCTGATTGTGTATGTATTCAAATCAAAACTTTCAAGGCCAAAATTCAACGGCGGCTACGATTAGAAGGGGCCATCAGACTTCATCGCTTGCCCCTTTCTAAACCCCTTTTTTAAAACACATTTCTCGCACATGATGCTCGCGATTACTCGCTCGCATCATGTGCTCGCCTAACTGCTTTCATCTCATGCCTTACTTACATCCTCCTTTTACCTCACACTTCGTGCTCTTTCAGATCTTCAACTTCACCCGTATTTCCGTCTTGTTTTTATACTCTTATTGAGTGATTTATGCATACGAAGGCTAATCCCAATTTTTTTACAATAATGGGTGCCTGCGCGGGTGATTTTAATGGCCATTTCCCCAATAGAAACTCGTTATAAGACAGAGATGAACTCCCTGTTCGGGGATGAAGCCCGCCTGCGCTCTTGGATGCGTGTTGAATTGGCACTTGCCCGCGCTCACTCGAAGCTTGGTCATATCCCTGCCGATGCGCCCGACGACATCGAGAAAGCCGTTGCAAAAGTGAGCGTTGCTCGCGTGCAACAAATAGAAGATGAAATTCACCACGACTTAATGGCAATGGTAAAAGCCCTCAGCGAGCAATGCGAAAAGCACGGCGGCTATGTTCATTATGGCGCCACATCATACGATATTGAAGACACTGCCCTTGCGCTCACTATGCGCGACGCGGCCGGGCTTATTCGTTCCCGACTCGTCGGGCTCGCAGACATTTTGGCAAAATTGGCAATAGAAAAAAAGAATCTTGTATGCGTTGGGCGCACACACGGTCAGCACGCGGTTCCAACAACTTACGGGATGAAATTTGCCCTTTACTACGATTCTACAATCAGAAATATCTCCCGCCTCGATGACGCAACGCGCCAAATTTCCGTTGGAAAAATGAGCGGCGCGGTCGGCACAATGGCGACATTTGGCGACGACGCACTCAGATTACAAGAGCTTGTGATGAACGAGCTTGGGTTAACCCCCGCGCCAATAACCTCGCAGGTGATTGGTCGCGACCGCCATGCGCAAATGATTTTCACCCTCGCACTAATTGCCGCAAGCATCGAGCAAATCGCAAAAGAGATACGCAACCTTTCCCGCAACGAAATATTGGAAGTCGCAGAAGGGTTCACCCAAAAACAAGTCGGTTCCTCAACAATGCCGCAAAAGCGCAACCCTCATAAAAGCGAGAGGCTTTGCTCCATTTCACGCCTTGTGCGAATGCACACTCAAGTCGCGCTTGAAAATATTCCTCTTGAGCATGAGCGCGATTTGACGAACTCCGCCAACGAGCGCTTCATAATTCCGGAATCATTTATTCTGTGCGATTACATGCTAAAGCAGGCGCAAGCAATTCTTTCCACTCTTGAATTTTTCCCGGAAAATATAGAACGAAATTTGAATCTCACCCAAGGCGGCATATTGGCGGAGCGGGCAATGATTTGTCTGACTCACGCCGGAATGGGCAGGCAGGAGGCGCACGAGCTTATGCGCGTGTCCGCAAAAGATGCGATTGCAAAAAACCAGCCATTGAAGGAAATACTTTCGCAAAATCTGGATGTGAAAAAGTATCTTAATCAGAAAAAGCTTGATGAAATATTTGACGCTCACACCTATACCGGAAAGGCCGGAGAGATTGTAAAAAAAGTGGTGTCGGATAAAAAATAGTTTTTTTGCCTTTGCATTTTTGTTCTGGGGCGCACAGAAAAAAAGGTGTTTTTATGATATCCAAATCGGATCCGCAAATTTGGGAGCTTTATAAAAAAGAGCTTACACGTCAGGAAAACGGGCTTGAGCTTATCCCTTCAGAAAACTATGCCTCACTTGACGTGATGGCCGCATCCGGCGGAGTCCTTACAAACAAATACTCCGAAGGCTACCCCGCAAAACGCTATTATGGCGGAAACGAATATGTTGACCAGATTGAAAATTTGGCAATTGAGCGCGTGAAAAAAATATTCGGCGCCCAGCATGCAAACGTCCAGCCGCATTGCGGCTCGTCCGCAAACATGGCGGTCTATTACGCACTGCTCGAGCGCGGGGACAAAATAATGGGGCTCAATTTGTCCGAGGGCGGGCATCTGACTCACGGGTTGCCCGTAAATTTCAGCGGCAAATATTACGACGTTATTCCTTACAATTTAAATCCGCAAACACATCTTCTTGATTATGATGAAATCGCGCGAATCGCGGACGAGAAAAAACCAAAGCTCATAATCGCAGGCTATACCGCATACCCGCGCAAAATAGATTTTGTTAAATTCTCAAAAATTGCAAAATCGTGCGGCGCTTATTTGCATGTTGATATGGCTCACATCGCCGGACTTATCGCGGGCAAAGTGCATTCGGACCCGGTTCCGTACGCGGACGTAATTTCCTCAACCACTCACAAAACAATGCGCGGGCCGCGTGGCGCGTTTATTCTTTGCAAAGAGGAATATGCAAAATTAATAGACAAGGCGGTATTTCCCGGATTGCAGGGAGGACCTTTTGAAAACCAAATAATGGCGCGCGCGGTCTGCTTTAACGAGGCAATGCAACCCTCGTTTGCAAAATATGCAAAGCAAATTGTTTCAAACTCGCAGGCCCTTGCATCCGCGCTTTCTGACCTTGGGGCGAATTTGATAACCGGCGGAACAGATAACCATCTAATGCTTATTGATTTGCGAAGCCTCAAGCTGACCGGCAAAGAGGCGCAAATCGCGCTTGATGAATCCGGCATAACCGTGAATAAAAATACAATTCCCGCAGACCCGCAAAGCCCGTTCATCACTTCGGGCATTCGCCTTGGAACTCCCGCGCTCACAACTCGCGGGATGAAAGAGGAGCAAATGCATTCTGTTGCCAATTTGATATTTGAAGTGCTTTCCCATCCTTGCGATTCGGCGATAAAAGCAAAAGTGAAAAAGGATGTGAAAAAACTCACTTCGGATTTTGTTGTTTATCCGGAATTGGCGGGCAAATAAGGTGTCTTTATGGCGGCGGAAATAATTGACGGGAAAAAAGTTGCATCCGAGTGGATGGATTCCATCAGTGCGGAGCTAAGCTCGCTCTCCCCGCCGGCAAAGCTTGCGCTCATTCGCGTCGGAGACGACCCCGCTTCCGGAATTTATCTTCGCAAAAAAGAGGAGGCATGCAAAAAGGCGGGCGTTCTTTCTCAATTAATGCACTTTGATAAAAATGCGACGCGGGCGCAGGTGCTTGAAAAAATAACGCAATTCAACAACGACAAATCAATAAACGGAATTCTTTTGCAGGTGCCTATTCCCGCCCATCTTGACGTTTTGGCTTTGCAGGAAGCAATAAACCCCCTAAAAGATGTTGACGGCTTTGGACCTTACAGTCTCGGGCTTCTTGCAATGGGCAATCCGAAATTGAAAGCGGCAACTCCTGCGGGCGTAATGAAACTTTTGCAATATTACAATCTGGATGTCGCGTCAAAATTCTGCGTGGTTGTCGGACGCTCAAACATCGTCGGAAAACCGCTTGCCCAGCTTTTGCTTATGCAAAATGCGACCGTGGCAATCGCTCATTCAAAAACAAATGATTTGGGCTCTCTCACAAAACAAGCGGACTTTTTGTTTGTCGCCGTTGGAAAGCCAAAACTCATAAATGCAAAAATGGTGAAAAAAGGCGCAGTAGTTGTGGATATCGGAATGAATAGAAGTGGAGAAGACGATGTAAAATTATTCGATGGTTCCAAGGCAAAATCCCCTCCTCCAGTCGGAGACGTTGATTTTAATAGCGTGAAGAAAAAAGCTTCGTACATTACTCCTGTTCCCGGCGGCGTCGGTCCGATGACTGTTGCATCGCTTATGGCAAATGTTTTGCAGGCATACAAGTTGCAGAAAAAATAATTTTGTATTTTAAAAAATATTTTTTGTGCTTTCAAACATTTTTTTAAAACAATTCCAATTGGTTTTTTCTATGGTTGATGAATACCAAAATGCACTTGCAAAATTGCACTCAATCTCAATGTTTGGCTCAAAGCCGGGTCTTGAGAGAATACGCACCCTGCTTTTTAATCTGGGCAATCCGCAAAACGATTTGAAGTGCATCCTTGTCGGGGGAACAAACGGCAAAGGCTCATGCACCTCGTTCTTATCCGACATTCTGATTGACTCAAAATACAAAACCGGCTCGTTTTTTTCCCCGCACATTTTCTCTTTTCGCGAGCGCATTCAAATAAACGCAAAATTCATCAGCAAATCCGATTTTGCCCTATTGCTTGATGAAGTTCTTAGCGCATCAAAATCTCTTGAGCAAAAGCCCACATTTTTTGAGACGATTACCGCGATGGCATTTCTTTGCTTTTCAAAAAATAAATGCGATTACGCCGTGCTTGAAGTAGGAATGGGCGGCAGGCTTGATGCGACAAATATCTGCAATCCGATTCTCTCAATAATTGCAAGCATATCGCTTGAGCACACGCAACACCTTGGAAATACATTAGAGAAAATCGCATTTGAAAAAGGGGGAATAATGCGCAAAGGCTCACCCGTTGTGTGTGGGGCGGATTCTTTTGCACAATCCGAGCTTGAGAAAATCGCGCATGAAAAGGGCGCAATATTTTATCCTATAAACAAAAAATATCTTGATATCAATATTCGCGCAAGCGGAACTTTTCAGAAGAAAAATGCCGCCCTGTGCGCAACCGCGGCCTCCCTTCTCAAAATTTCGGATGAGAAAATAATCAACGCACTTTCACATTCATCAATTCGCGCAAGATGGGAAAAAATTTCTTCATCTCCGGATATAATAATAGATTGCGCCCACAACCCCCGGGCGGCGCAGGAACTGGTTTTTGATTTGAAGAAAGATTTTTCTGCGAAAGAGAAATCATCGCGCATATTGTTATTCGCGGCGATGAAGGACAAAGATTACACTTCTGTGCTTGAGAAAATATTGCCCTATTTTGATTCGGCAATCTTTTGCACTCCGCCGATGCAAAGGGCCCAGGATGCGGCCGTGCTTGCAAGCGCCGCCAAAAAAATATCTCCCTCTCTTGAAACTCATTCATTTCAAGATGCAAAAGAGGCGTTTGCATTTGCAAAAAAAACCTCCGGTAAAAATGGAAGAATCTTATGTGCGGGTTCAATTTATCTTTTACAATATCTTTTTGGCGAGGATGAATTTTGCATAAGCGGCTGATGCGAATTCACTCAAAAAAATATTTTAAAAAATCGGACTGTTCTGGGCGCAGTCCAAAATTTTGCAAAGTTTTGCCTTTTTGGCATGCGCGCATGTTTTTCTCTTACTGACGCCAATTTAAACCTTGGATGCGTATATTATATATGGAAAATAAAGATTTATTGAGAGAAAAATATTCACAGCTTAGAGCCGAGGCCCATCAAAAACTCAGGCACGACGACAAGGCAAAAATATTTTCCAATTTGCGCCAGCTTCCCGCTTTTTCAAAAGCAAAAACAATAATGGCATACTCATCAAAGGGCAGTGAAGTGAATATGCGCAACTTCATTCTTGAGCTTCTCAACGGCGAGAAACAAATCGCGCTTCCGCGCACAAACGTTGCAGATAATTCAATCACCCCGTATTTAATTGATTCGCTTGACCAGCTTGAACTCTGCTCTTTCGGAGTGCTTGAGCCAAAGCTTGATTGCAAAATCTGTCCCGCCTCACAAATTGACGTCATACTTGTTCCCGGAGTCGCATTTGATGAAACAGGGCATCGGCTCGGTTATGGGCTCGGTTTTTACGACCGCTTTTTGGCGAATGTAAAAATCACATCCATCGGACTTTGCTACGATGTGCAAATCACAAACCGTCTTCCAACCGATTCGTACGACGTGCCCCTGAATTTTGTCGTGTCCGAAAAAAGAATAATCGACCCAAGCAAAAAATAGTTTTGATTATTTTTTCGCCCGTGCATTTTTTCATGTTTTTAAACCCCCGCGCAAATTTTTGCAATTTCGCCAAGGCTTAAGTTTATCTTCTCTGTTTTGCAAATTAGTGCATGGAATTTGGCATCGTTGTGCTCGCATCCGGACGCGGCTCAAATTTTAAGGCCATTTTGGATGCAATAAAAAAAGGCAAATGCTCCGTGCATATGCTCGCGCTCGTTAGTGATAATGCGGATGCAAAAGCCCTGACAATTGCAAAAAAAGCAAAAGTGCCCGTGCATATTATTGATAAAAAAAATTATTTGTCAAACATTGAATTTGACAATGCGATTTTAGCCGTTCTTGAGAAATATTCCCCCCAGCTTGTAGTGCTGGCTGGCTATATGCGCGTTCTTCGCTCTCCCGCTTTGTTTGAAAAATACAAGGGAAAAATAATCAATATTCACCCCGCACTTCTTCCAAAATATCCCGGACTCAACGCTCAAAAGCAGGCGTTTGACTCCGGAGAAGCCGTTTCGGGTCTCACAATTCACTGCGTGGATGAATCGGTGGATGGCGGAACGATTATTTATCAGCAAAAAGTGGATATCTCCGACTGTAAATCTGCCGAAGAAGTGGCGGACAAAATTTTAATGCAGGAACACATCGCCTATCCTTCAACTATTGATAGGATTGCAAAAGGCGAGATAAAACTCTTCTGCGCTTTGTAATCCTCTTCGGCATTCTTTTTATATCTATACAATCGTTTATTTTTAATATACAAAATGTTTATTTAATGTATTCATTTGTCTATACTTTTTATACAATTGTCTATCTTATAAATTCGTTTGTGTATCAAATAAAATCCTCTGTATGTTTTTAATATATGTTTTGTATCTTATACTCATACAATTGTATATCTATTCTATTCAATCGTTTTATTTTCATATATTTAGTTGTTTATTCAATCAATACACTTGTATATTTATATTATACACTCATCTTCTTTAGACATACATCTGTCCTTCTTTTATATCCATTTTGTATCTTTTCAGAATATAACTGTATATTTTTTCTCTATGTAATGTATATCCTTTATAAACATTAGTATTATTTGTATGTACGTGTTTGATATAGCGACCGTCATCACATCCAAAACTCGGCTCTCTATCTTAGATTTATTTCTGAAAACCAACGGACTTGAGCTTGGAATCCGCGAAACTTCACGACGAATAAAGGCAAATCCGATGCTTACTCGCATTGAGCTTATGCGCCTTGAAAAATCAGGTCTTTTCAACTCTCGCAAAGTCGCAAATTCGGTTCAGTACTCACTTAATGAGGATTGTGAGGCAACTGCTCTCTTCAAAAAATTGTTCGGGGTAAACTGATGGGAAGCCGAAATATTTTGCATCTGTTTTTTTGCGTAGTGCTCATCTTCGCATCTGTGAGTTTTGCCACGAATATAAATAATTGCCAAACACTTAACACCGCTAACGGAGCGTACACTCTCACCGGCAACACCGCACAAAATTCCTCCACTTGCTTTACTATCTCTGCTGCAAACATTAGTGTGGATTGTGCCGGTTATACTGTTATGGGGACATCAGCCACGAACGCCTATGGATTTTATTCCAGTTCGTTAAATACTACTATAAAAAATTGCAAAATAGTCAATTGGAGCACAGCGATAAATCTCACTTCCGCGGCAAATGGCGCGACGATTTACAATAACAACTTCACTAATCTCAGCAGTGCCGCCGGTGCAACTGGCGCGCTTAAAACTGTCGGTGGCAGTGGAGAAAATCTGTTTGGCATATATGCACTTTCAGGCTCTAACAATATCACATACAACACATTCATCAATCTCTACGCCGGCTCCGGAGGAACAGGCGGTGAAGGAAGCCCCGCCGGCGCGGGAGGAAATGGAGGAATGGGTGGGAATTCCACTGCAATTTACCTCTCCTCTTCAAACAATGTAGTTGAGAGCAACATAATCTCAAACATGCGCGGAGGAACCGGAGGAACCGGAGGTTATAACAGCTATATCGTCGCCGGCACAGGCGGCATTGGTGGAAATTCACTCGTAATCTATTTTGCGTCTTCAAATAATACTCTGCGAAACAACAGCATTTCAAACGTCTCTGCAGGCATCGGAGGAACTGGAGGCGCCCATGGTTTTGACGCAGTCAACTACGGAGGAACCGGAGGAGTCGGCGGCAATGCCACAATCGTCAACCTTTCATCTTCAAGTTCTTTTGTCAACAACAACACATTCACAAACCTAAGCGGTGGCACTGGTGGAGTCGGCGGATATTCCGTCTGGGTCGAATATGGTGGCATCGGTGGAAAAGCTGGCGATATCTTGGTTATCGCTCTGCCCGCATGGAATACTACTCTTTCAGGCAACAACTTCTATCAAATCTCTGGAGGCATCGGAGGTGCAAGTGGCAGTGGTGGCGTCGGCGGCGCAAGCAACAATGGAGGTGCCGGAGGTAATTGCACTGGTGTTCTTCTAAACTCATCAAGCAATTCTATATTGCAAAATTCAATATACAATCTCAGCGGTGGCAAAGGCGGCGCCGCCGGAAGCCAAGCTGGAAATGTGGGCGGCGCAGGTGGAAATTCCACTGCTTTTAATCTTCAATCATCTTCCACAAATACTTTTTCAAATAATTTGATAAGCAATGTAAGCTTTGGTCTCGGAGGCTCGGGAACAACATCCGGCAGTAATGGCACGCTTGCATATGGCTTTTTCATGTTGTCCTCCGCAAGCAACTTTTTTTCAAACAACCAAAATGATCCAAACTATACAAGCACAGTGCAAAAGTTCTATTCAAACAGCAGTCAAAGTTCCTCTTCAAGCACAAACACTGGTTGGTGGCCAAAATTAACTTCCCTTGGCTCGGATGCCACATCTCAGACGAATACTGCTTATTACAATGGTTCTTCCGGGGGAAAGAACGCCGATGGAACCACCAACAGCACATTGGGCTGGTGGTACAATAACATTCATATTCAGTATATCAGCGCCTGCCAAGTAATCAGCGAATCAAATGCGGCAATGGAGCTAACTGCAAGCGTATCTGTAAATGGTTCCACCTGCTTCACAATTTCCGCGCAGAACGTTTCTTTGAATTGTGCCGGCTACACAATAACTGGTAATAATACAACTGCAACTTATGGCGTTTATTCAAATCAAATAAACACATCAGTTAGAAATTGCAAAATAAGCGAGTTTGATATTGGCGTATATTTCGACAAAGCAAATATCAGCATGATTGAAAATTCTCTGATTAATTCTTCAAAGAATACAGGCGTTTGTGTATATTTTGCGACTGCAAATAACAATACTGCAATAAACATCACTTGTTTTAGCCTGAACGCCACAACTTCGCCCGGTGCCGGTTTCTTGGACACAGGAGAAAATAACTCGCTTTACAATTCAAGTTTGAATGTTTCCGGTTCTGGTAGACACGCGCTTGACTTGCGAGGTAATAGCGCGGTGATAAAAAATGTATCAACTTACGCATCTTCGGGTTTCGGAACTTTTATTTTGGGTAATCACACGAGCTTAACAGATATTATTTCTTCAAGCACGACAAGCAGAGCCGTTGTCGTTGGAAATAATGCGCAACGTGTTCTAAACACAACGTTTCTAAATTTAAACGCTTCCAGCACAAATACGAATATATTGCTTGCGCAAACTCTTGAAATTCGTAGAAATGCGTCAGAAACGAATATTACAAATTTAAGCGTGAACACGCTAACAACTACTGCGGTAAATATTATCGAATCAAACACCTCAATAGATTGCCAAGGAGGAACAATCACAGGCAGTAATATTTCCAACACTTATGGTGTCTATTCCAACGCCTCAAACACCACCATCAAGAATTGCATCATCAGCGGATTTTATCACGGAATTTCAGCGGCAAGTGGAATGACTGCAAGCTTGATGCAAAATAACTCTATAACAACCTATTCAAATGGGCTTAGCGCTCCAAGAGGCATTCAAATCGCAAGTGGTGCAAATGAATTAACAATATTGAATAATTCGTTCTCATGCTTCCCGAATCCTTCATCCAATGCGTTAGCTATCCGCGATGATGGTGGGCACAACGCTGTAATCGCAAACAATTCGGTAGATATGGGCACTTGCAATGCATCTACCGTTGGAATAGGTATTTATGGAGCGAGCAAAAATATAACCATTTTAAACAATACAATCAACAATTCAGATGGTTTTCAATGTGCGGCTTTTGGCGCAAGTCCAAGGAATGTAACTTTTGCCTACAATAAACTTTATTGCAATGCGTCTTCTGCCATAATCGCGCTTAACAACGGAGCAGGAGAAATAAACATCAGCAGTAATTTAATAGAAAGCAATGGCACAATGGTCGGAGTTTACATTCATGCTACCGGATTAAACGTTTCCAACAATACTTTTTTCAATAATACAATTCACAACGTCAGCACGGCGTTTTTACTTTCATCACAGACTTCAAATAACACTTTCTGGCAAAACAACATTACCGCGTCTGTTTGGTTTGATAATTCAAACGAAACAAATTATTTCAATTCAACCAGCACAGGCAACATCTATTATCTTGCAAACGGAACACCAAGCTGGAATGTATTTTCAATATACAATAACGGCTCCTCCAATTGGGCAACTTCCGGCTCATCTCGCCCATTCAACGCAACGACTGTTGGCGGCAACTGGTCTGGAAGCGGGCAGGATTATCATCCATACACATCCAGTTTAGGTTGCCGCGTTCTCTCAACTGCTAATAGCATTACGACTTTGAGCTCGAACGTTTCAACAGATGGCGCAACTTGCTTCAACATCACGGCCGCCAATGTCACCTTGGACTGCGCCGGCCACTCGATCACCGGCAGCAACACCACCGGCACGCGGGGCGTCTACTCCAATCAGTTCAATACCACAATCAAGAACTGCCAGATCAGCAGCTTCCAATACCCGATCTATTTCGAGAATGCGACGAATGGCACGATACAGAACGATTCCATCACCCAATACGCGGGCGGGCGGGGAATGTACATCTACGCCAGCAACCATACCCGCGTCTTCAACAACACCATCGACGCCAGCGGCAACCTCACCTATGGTTTCAATCTCCAGACCGGCGCCAACTTCAACCTGTTCGAGAACAACACCATCCGCCTCGAATCCAGCGCCAACAACCTGATCGGGATATGGGTCGGCGCCTCGTGCATGAACAACACCCTCCGCAACAACACCGTCCTGGGCGGCAACGGCACGCTGGCGAGTTACCCCGCGGTCGGCGTGAACAACCTGTGCGATTACAACGTGTTCGAAGGGAACTACATCGCCTCGTCTTGCGCATGTCCCGTGTCGATCAGCACCAACGTGGCCGTGTATAACACCCTCTTCGCGAACAACACCATCCAGGCGTCCGGCACCGGCCTCTGCATCCCAATGGCCGGCACGAGCGCGACTCTCTACAACAACACTATCAATGCAAATGGCACTGCGATAAATATTTCTGCCCACAACATAACAGTTAATTGCGCCGGTGCAAGAATGTATGGCAACAATTCCTCTTCAACTTACGGAGTTTATTCCAGAGGCTCAAATACAACAATTCAAAATTGCATGATTTCTGCATATGGCTATGGCATATACCTCTCTTCTGCAAACAACTCCCTGTTATCAAACAACACGATTTCAAATTCAGTTGCTCCAACTGCGGGTTATGACCAAAACGGCACCGATGTTTATGGTATATACTCATCCGCAAATTCATGCACAATCGTAAACAATACCATAATCAATTTGACATCGGGTGCGGGCGGAGATCAATCGGCAATTGCAGGTGGAAATGGAGGGTATGCATATGGACTATACCTTAGCGGCTCTTCCAACACACTATCAAACAATTCATTTGCAAACATTACCGCTTCCAAGGGAGGAGAGGGAGGATACAGCGGAGGTAACGGCGGTTTTGCGGGTCAAGCCTATGGTATATATTTTGCATCCGCATCCAACAATATTTTCTCAAACAACCCAATCAGCAAAATAATCTCCGGAGCAGGAGGCGGAGCGAGGACATCTCCAGAAAATGGTGGCAATGCCTATGGCATTTATCTTGTGTCATCTGCAAACAACAGCCTAAGCGGAAGCGGCATGAGCATATTAACTGCCGGAGCAGGAGGCGGCGCTCAAGGCACCGGAGGCGGAGGCGGTTCGGCATACGGTATTTATCTTAATTCCAGTTCCTCAAACAATCTATCCTCAATTAATATAAGCGGAGCAAGCGGTGGAAATGGCGGTAGCGGTGGAACCCGTGGAAATGGAAATTCATCCTATGGCATATTCTTGGATAATTCATTTGGAACACGCATGCAGTCGATTATCTCATACAACTCCACTGCCGGAACAGGCCTGAGCGGCGGGTCCACTTATGGTGCTTACGCAATAAACAGCCACAATGCAAACTTTAGCATTTTAAGCGCCAATGCGACATTTGGAGTTTTCCTAAACACAAGCCAGAACGCATCAATTGATTGCGCAGGCTACACATTAAGCGGAAATAATTCAACTGGCTCTTACGGAGTTTATTCCAACCAGACAAACACTACTGTGAAAAATTGCATAATAAACAATTATTCAATCGGAGTTTACTTTACTGGTGGAACATCCGGGCTGATTCAAAACAACACGATAAACAATACGCTTACTGGTACTGGAAGCAGCGGAATTAGGGCGGACACCAACAATGCTCAAGTTTTACTCAATAATGTTTCTTCCGACTATTACGCAATCAGAACTGCAAATGATTTTGTTGTAATTGCAAACAATACTGCAACTGCACTCACTTATGGTTCACTGGCACTTTCAGGTGGAAGTGCAAACGCCTTGGTTGAAAACAATACATTCACCA
>JBAZLL010000007.1:0-56067 GCA_041650255.1 Candidatus Micrarchaeia archaeon
GAAAGAAAAGTTGAGGAAATAGTGAAGGGTGCAAAAGATACTGTTTTTGCCTACTTTTCAATGTCAAATATAGACAGGTTTTTCTCGTTTTACAATACTGCAAAAAGAAATGGAAAAATATTGATTGTGGATACAAAGTTTGCTTACATATTAGATAGCTTAAGAGAAAAAATAGCAGATTTACCAGATCCAAAAACAGATAAGCATCTCAAAGTGTATTTCAGGCTCGCAAAAAGTTGCACTTATGACGAGAAAGACTATTACAAATATGAACGAGAATATATGCCAAATATGATTAAAGCGGAAGATGTTAGGGAAACACCTACAAAATACATTATGCATTTGAACTTTTTCAAATTGATGGAATTGGTTTACATACAGCCAAAAAATGCTGATTTTATTTATGCTTCATCTGAGCATTTTCTTGAAGGAGAAGAAAATGAGAAGCAAACTGAAGTGATGATGAATTGGATGAGGCATTTTGACATTAAATTTCATATGGCGCATTGCTCTGGGCATGCGGACAGAGAAGGCTTAATTCATGCAATAAAAGAGATTAATCCGCAAATCTTAATTCCAATTCATACACAAAATGCAAAAGAATTTGAGAAACTTCACAAGAAAGTTATTTTGCCAAAAAAGGACGCAAAAATAGAGCTATGAATAAGAGGATAAATATGAAAACCGACGAAGAGCTTTTTGAAGAATTAAGACGCTCTTATTGCACTTTTTGCAATGGGGATGAATTGGAAATCACAAAAATAATTCAAATAAAATGCAAAAAATGCGGCAAAACAAGAGTAATTCAAAGAAAAGAAATAACTAAAACAAAAAGATAGTAAATTACTTCCACCCCACCGCATCATAATTTTCAGGTATAGAATTTGAATAAGTTTTCATAGAAGTCGGATTTTTCCATTTGCCATTATCATCCGTGCTTTCAGCGGTATAAGTTGAAAATGCATACGGCTGCCCATGGCAAAACAAATAATCCATTGAATCACAGACATGAAAATGCAAATGCGCCGCATTACTGTTGCCCGAATTGCCCAAAAGGCCTATCACTTGCCCCGCAGTTACATTATCTCCGTTTTTCACACGTAAAGAACCGGGTATCATGTGCGCATAAAATGCATAATAACCATTATGCAAATCCAACACAACATAATTTCCGCCCAAAATAACAACGTTTGCTACAGGCCTCTGTCCGGGCATATTATCACGAATACCATCCTGCATATTTACAACCGTGCCATTGGCAACTGCCAAAATTTCCTGCCCATAACAATAAAAATCCGAATTCAAAGAACCGTTTCCAATACCCCAGTTTCCTGCCTCATCCGCTATAACCCAGTCTATTGCGTATCTTTGGGGCACATAATCTTTGCCGTTTAATTCAAATATGGCATTGCGATGGGGCTCAAAATTTGAAGGGGCATTCATTGCAAGCCATGTAATGTTGGTGTGAAAAGGCGGGGCAATAACCAATAACGGTTTGTAAATCACTTCGCTTTGTGCGCCTTGTATCACTTGGTTTCCAAAATATAGTTTGTGGGAAATATTCAAAGGGGTTTTTGAGCCCAATTCAACCCACATGCGAATAGGAGTTCGCCCGTCCCAGGACTGAACCGGAAGAAGGGTCGCATTTATATCCGCGCCGCCGATTGAATAAATTATCTTATTATTTTCATCCAAAACCTCAAGCTTGGATGGCGCAAGCGAATAATTTGAAACATAAATTTCATAGAAGAGAACCGAGCGATTATTTATTTTAGATAAAATGGGCGCTTCAAAAATGCTCAAAGTCGGCATTTGGGAAGCAGGATTAATTTTTGAAAGTGGTCCACTATTTGGAGAAACATTCGCCGGAACAAACGATACGGCAACCAAAAGAGCCACAAGAATCAAAAACAGGATAACTGGTTTTAGAAAGTCCATAATAGGGAAATGAAGAATAGGTATTTAAATTAACCTAATTCTTTTTCTGCGAAGCAAAATCAATAACGGATTCGCTTATACCCGCACTATATTCCGCAATACGCCGCAGGCTTGTAAGTGTATATATCAGTGAAATTGCCTTTGAAGATGGGTGCTCAATACATTTGCTAAACGCCTGCTCAAATCCAGCCTGCATTCCAAGTGCGTCGTCTATTGTGGAATTCGCAAGTTTTTCATCAAGCGTTGAGAGCGCCTGCATGGTTTTGGAATAAAGTGAGATGCAATGTTTTCCATTCTGGGTTATCAACGAAGGCGCCGGGCTGTTTTTCCACGAGCAAAGATGGCGCGAAACAAGAAGTGCGTGATCCGATATTCTTTCAATATGTCTTGAAGTTACAAAATACAGATTAGATTCAGGCAATGTAATTTCCTCTTTTGAAGCAAGTGAGGGATAGCGAAGAAAAGTATTGTGCTTACGCGCCACAAGCCATTGAAGCTTGTCAACCTCGTTCTCATTGCTGGACAAACGAGATTGGTCAAAACTGCCGGGTTCTAATGCCTGCATTAAGGTATCTGAAGATATGCGATACATTCGCTGAACGGTCTTTTTCATGGGCATTTGAGCCGAATTGGATATGTCTTTTATTACGATTCGTTTGCCGTCATCATCAACAACCTGCTGACCTATTACCATGGAAGTAAATTCGCTTGAGAGCAGGCGTGCTTTGGATATGCAAGAAGGGGTTGGCACTACTTCCATTGTGCAAAATCCGGAGATATAACCACCTATAAGTTTTCTTAGTGCAATGCTTCGGTCTTGCTCACCATTGAATTGAACGATTAAATTTTCCTCCTCGCGCGCCGGCGCATGCTTTGGAAGTATTGTAAGACTGCCATCCCAATTCGTTTCCATTTCAACCGGATCGTTTTTGGCTATGTTGTATGTTTTTACCCATTCGGCAGGAAGGCTTACAATAAATGACGAATTTCCGGATTTTTGCACCTTTCTTATTTCCATAAAAGCACCTTTGTCGTCTTATCAATATTGAAGTATATACTCAATATTATCAGTAGTGGTGAGGAATATATATTAACCAATGGTTTTAGTTAACAGAGAACGTGAAAAAATTGATTTTTTAAAAAAGGTGTGAATATGAGAGAAATGAAAGTATTTCAAACAAGGATAGTTGATTCGGGAAGCCTGAGTGAAGTAACTACCGGGCAGAAAACGAAAAAATGGCATTCTCGCCATTTAGATTAAACAAAAAATTAGCATTAAACTAAAGAGCAAAAACTAAAGAGTAAATAATCTTCTTCTTTGAAATAAATATAAGTATTTGATTTTTAGACCCATAAAGGCATTTTATGATTGCAGTTATTGTTCTGGCATTAGTATTTCTCTTAATCGCCCTAAGGCAAATATTGAGATTAAACATAAGAATCTGGCAAATAATGACGATTGGCGTGATAATAGTTTTGGTTGAAGATAATGAGATAAACAATTGTAGAAAAACGACAGGGTGAGTTGGGAAATGATTTCTAATTGTTATAGCAAATGTCATTTTACTAAAGTAGGATTTTGGCAAACATTTTAATAGCTGTAGACGTAGTCAGCGCATGGCATCCAAAAAAACCCCCCAAACAGTTGTTGTGCAGAATAAATCTAGTATCGGAGCTTATCTTATCGGCGGGATAATGACTCTTGCATTCATAATAATATTTATTTTATTGGCATTTGTGATTTTACTCAGCGCACTTATTTTTGCACCTGGTCTGTTTCCGCAGGAAGTTTCGCAGGGGTTGCGAAGTATTGCAGGACCTGCATTTATGCCTGCAAATGTTTCTGCGCAGGCGGGCGCCACACAATATCCAGTTGTGCAGGGAATCGGAGTAAACTATTCGGCACAAATAGCACAGAATAAAACTCCTTCACAGGGAGGGTCGGCAACGAGCGGGTCTGCAACAAATCCGATGATTCCGACTTTTGGAAGTACAAATCCAGCTACAACAACTCCGTCTCAAGGACAGGGATGTGTTGAACTTTGGGGCGTATGTAGCGGCGAATGCTGTGAAGGGCTTGTGTGCACACAGGGCGTTTGCATACAGAATTTAGAAACTTGCAAAGAATTTGCGCAAGCCTGCGCCAGCACAAATGAATGCTGCCCCGGAAATGAATGTGATAATGGATTTTGCAAATCAACGCAAGGATGCCAGGTAAAAAACGAGCAATGCGGGATTGGGAACGATGGCACATGGTATGGACCTTGTTGCGCGGGATATGATTGCCTAAGCGGAGTTTGCATTTCACTTGAAGCTCCCCAGGAAAGATGCGTGGAGCAAAACCAATTTTGCGGAGTGAAGAACGCGATACAGTATGGTGACTGTTGCGCGGACCTCACATGCACTGCGAATGTATGCAAAAATTATTCGGCACGAGCAGAAGTGGAGGACTGTCTATTTATTGGTGAAATGTGCGGAACGAAAAACGGGATAGCTTATGGAACATGCTGCACCGGATTTGCCTGCATAAATAATTTGTGCCAATCAAACGTTATGACAATGACTTGCGTGGACAGTGATATTGCAGGCAACGATGCTTACGGTGTTTCAAAATCATTGATAGGCAATCACACAGTTGATATCAAATACGACACTTGCAAGGACGAATACACTCTATATGAATATGACTGTCTGGCTAACGGAAGCATAATAAAATACGAAATACCGTGTCCGAGCGGATGCTTAAACGGTGCATGCAAACCACAAGAAACAGTTAGTGGTTGCACTGATTCAGATGATGGACTAAACTATGCAATACGAGGCACAACCATAACCAGCAATGGCGAAGTGGAAGAAGACAGATGCAACAATGCACAAAATGTTGAAGAGTTTTATTGCAAGCCGGACGGTACAATAGGCGAGTACGGATACAGTTGTTCGCAAGGATACAAATGCGTTGACGGAGCATGCATTTTAAGAGATGCGGCAAACTGCAAACAATATGCGGAGCCGTGCGGAACGGTTTATGGAACGTGTTGTTCAAGTTATGTGTGTGCAAACGGAGTATGCTTAACCGCATCCGAAGCGACCAGATGCACAGATACCGATGGCGGAAATGTACCGACAGTATATGGGGTGCTTAATCTGCCGACCGGATTTGTGGGTGCAGATTATTGTCTGAGCAACGGCAAATTGGTAGAATTTTACTGTACAGCAGATAATTACGCAGTTATGGAAACCGCTTGCGCAAGCGGATATGTTTGTTCGGGTGGAGCATGTGTACAAGGAGCGGGCGGGACTACAATCGCTTTCACTTGCACAGATAGTGACAATGGAAAAAACTACAATTTGAAAGGAGTAATTACAAATTCAAGCGGGGCGACTTTGGGAACAGACACTTGCTATTATGATGGCGCGCTTAGCGAGTTTTATTGCCAGAATGGAGTGATGCAAACAGAACGCTACAATTGTCCAAGCGGATATTCATGTTCAAACGGAGCATGTATTAACACGTGTAATGATTCGGACGGAGCCGATTATTATACGGTGGGCGCGGTTACAGCCACAAACGGGGCATACAATGACATGTGCACAAACACAACAAGACTATTAGAGAGAATCTGCACGAATGGGATTGCCGCCTCAAGCTATTATGATTGTCCGATAAATTATGCCTGTTCCGGAGGGAAATGTATATGGCAACCTGCGGCACCGGTTTGCACAGACAGTGATGGCGGAAAAGATTCCAGCACGCGCGGGACAGTTGTAATAGATTTTGGAACTAGCAACAGCACATATACAGATTACTGTATGAATACGAGCTTGGCGGTAGAATATTATTGCGTTCAAAATAGCGCGGGCTCTATGACAATGCAATGTGGGCTCCTAAAGAAATGCGATAAAGGCAGATGTGTTTCCTCGCTGGTAATAAAATGAGTATTTGAATGCCGTCGTTTGGCGGCAATTTTTTTAAAAAGAGATAGCGGAAGCTGATTAAGAAAAGTTATGCAAAAAATTATTGGTAAAAATGAGAAAATAAAAATAGAAAATGCCTAAAACGCAAGCGCTTTAGGCGGCTTTTGATACTAAATTAAGAACTTAGTACCTTGGCTTTCTGTGCTTTGAGTAACAGTCCCTGCAATACACTGGCCTGCCCTCAGATGGCTCAAAAGGAACTTGTGTCTCCTTTTTGCATTCTGAGCAAACTGCGTCATACATTTTTCTGTTGCTAAAGTTGTCTCTGTCGTTCATATTTTTCTACCTTCCTGTTTTTAAGAACCAAATTTTTTTAAAAAAAGACTTGATTCTTGTAATATGTTGATGCGTTCTCTCCTTAATAAAGCATTCTATTGGCTTTTGGCACCTTGAAATGTCCCTTGGAAAGACTATGTGAAAAGTAGAACATTACCGATATTATTGCTTTTTCTCTCTGCCGCACGGACAGTTTTTGTGATGACCTTCGCGCCACACATTTTACTCGGTTTCGGAGCCGTTTTTTGGAAAAATGTTTGAGAGATGCCATTCTTTGTTAATAGAGCCCATGAGAAAAATAAGCATTAAGAGGTTATAAATTTGCTTTTCAAAAGCTTAGGCATGGGCAAAAGCCTCCTTGATGTATATCATGAGCTTTATTCATTATACGGGCCACAAGGCTGGTGGCCACTGCTAAATCATAAGGGCATAAATCCCACAAAAACAGGCTCGATGAGAGGATATCATCCAAAAGATTATGATTTTCCAAAAAACGAGAGGGAAAAATTTGAAATTTGTATAGGTGCGATTTTGGCTCAAAATACGAATTGGGTAAATGTTGAAAAGGCGCTTGATAATATGCAAAAAGAGAATGCGATTGACCCAAAAAAGATGCAAAAAATGGATGAAAAAGAGCTCGGATTGCTTATTCGACCGGCAGGATATTTCAATCAAAAAGCAAAAAAACTCAAACTTTTTTCAAAGTTTTTTATTGAATTGGAACACCGAGTGCCGAAGCGGGGGGAATTGTTACATACTTGGGGCATAGGACCAGAAACCGCGGATTCTATTTTGCTTTATGCATACAAAGAACCAATTTTTGTAGTGGATGCTTATACGAAACGAATTTTTTCAAAAATGGGATTTTTTGAAAAAGGCGCAAAATATGAGCAGATAAGAGAGATGTTTGAGAAAAATCTGCCAAAAGACTACAAACTGTATCAGGAATTTCATGCTCTGATTGTGGAACACGCAAAAAACGCAGTGGAAAACTACCCTTAGCAAAGGTTTATCCTGCCAAAAGAATTCATACATACGAGGTGAAATTATGAAACGTATATCAATTGTGAGCCTAAAGGCGCAAAAAGTGCTTGGTGCAAGAAAGAAGGGAGCGTATCAGGAAATCATACCCTTGATGATAAGAGACCTGTGCGATTATGCACAAAAAAATGGCGTTGGGATAAATGGCGCGCCGATTTTTGTCTGTCATGAAAAAACGTCCCAAGAGGCACAACTTGCAAATGCAAACAAGAGTGCGGATGTTGAAGTGTGCATTCCGATTGCGGCGCAAGCCCAAGAAAGCGCGGAATTCAAACATTATGAGCTACCGGAGGGAGAATTTGCAAAAGTGGTGCATAAGGGACCTTATGAAAAATGCGCAGTTGCTTACGAGAGCCTGTTTGCATGGGTGGCAAAGAACAAAAAAACAATTTATGGACCTATACGTGAGGTCTATCTTAATGACCCACGAGAAGTAAAGCCAAGCCAGATAATAACCGAAATATATGCTCAGATAAAATAATATTTTTATTTTATTTTTTGAAAAGAATGCACAAAGGCGGCGGCTTAAGAATATTTACGAAGATAAAGCACACTTAGCATCATAATTAGTAAAAGAGTGAATGTTGCGACTATTATGAACATCTTTGTACGAACCTGTTCCGCAGTTTGCGGCTCACCTGACAATCCGAACTTTTTTTTGTAGTATTCATCTATTGCATAACCTATTGCTACTCCGATTGCAGGTCCGACACCTATGAGCCAGAGGCTATTAGTGGCAATTGCTACCGGGATATAAAAAATTGTTCCTAAAATCATTCCTATTACAAGCCCATACCCGGGCTTGTAATTATCTTTGTCAAACAATCGCATAAGGCAGATAATAACTAAAAGGATTAAAAATTAGCAGTTAGCCGCCGGTCAGTGGCTGTTTTTTGATAAACGAAGTTTGTGAAGTATCCATTTCCACTTTTGCGAGCTTGTAAACGCTAACCTCTTTTGCCTTGCTCAAAAAATACCCAAGCGAATCTTTGTATAATGGCTTTCCGATATGAATAATCTCGCCTTCGGAATCGCAAACCCCGACGTGTGCATTCGGAGTACGAGGGTTTCTATTAACACCTATAAGGTCGCCCGGCTCAAGAAATTCACTTATTTTTTTCACATCTTTTGCATTGAAGTGGTATTCAATAAAAACAACTTTCCCGGACAAATATTCTTTTTTGTGTTCTTGTGAAAGCCCGGACCAGTCGTTAGATGACATTCGTACAACTTTGCCGCCTCTTCCGCTCCAATCAAAACTTGTTGGGCGACCATAAATCATTTTCTTAGATTCGAGAGCCGGATCAATAAGCAGACCTATGGCTTCAGAATAAAGCTTGAGCGCATATTGCCGGCAGTTGTTTGTTGATTCTTTATATGGCCCGTTTTTCTTTCTAAATTCTGAATCGGAAAGACTATAGTCATTTTGCGCGAGAACACTAACCAACGCGCCTGCGACATGAGATTGCAACTTGTAAAGAAATGTACGATGGAGTTTGTCAAAATTATCTTCACGCGCATAATTGGCAATCTCGGACGCATATTGCGCTTTTTCTTCAAATGAGAGTGATTTTATTCGCTTAATTTCACTTCTTAAAAATTGTTCATGATTTTTGGCATTTAATAGATTGGAAATTTCAGAAATTCTGAATTCATCTCGGTTTGCTTGCATTTGTCCGGCCGTCTGAAAGAGAAAGAGCACATAAATCACCATTGCTTTAACGTTGCATAACCGGCCTTTTCCGCAATCTTAGTCATATCTGTGCGTATTGACCCGAACTTTCCAATGCGTTTTGCTTGCCCAGTTATTTCCGAAAATTTATTTTCAGATGTTAGCAGAGAATTGTATGCCCCTTTTCCAAAAAGAGAATCGTACGCAGACCTAAGCTTGCTTTCATCTTTGTGCGAATATGCATCAACAAAATCCTGCACACCGACTATTGAGGCAAAAAAGAACACGACCATATCGTTGTCATCGGCAATTATTCTCAGACCGCTGAATTTCTTTTCATAAATGTCGGATGCTGCAATGTAAGGAATTATTTTGCGCACAGATAAATCATCAAATGGCATTTGATTAGTAGAATAACCGTAATGGAAGAGAGATTCGCATATCTTTTCTATGAGTTCGGGAGCAAGAAAAGGTCTATCCATATTCACATAAATTTTGGAAAAATCGTCTATCTTCACAGACCGCCCTTCATCCTCTATCAGCATAAAGGGAGCATTATGAGTCACTTCAACTTCAAATTTAGTGGAAAGCCCGTCCTTTGCCCGCCCATTTTTCCATGCCCATACTGCAGAGGGATATCTTGCACAAACAGAATCCCATATTTTTTTAGATGTATTTTGTATTTCCAATGCGGAAAGCGATGAAGGGGAAACCGTTTCTATCTTCGAACGCTTTGGCGAAGTTTTTGAATTTATCCCAGTAGTGTAGAGAAAGAAAATAGACACTGCCATAGGTATAACGATAAGGCTTTTTGGAATTTTTGAAGTAAGATTTCCAAAAAAGTTCTTCCCAGACACTTTTGCAGGTATGTTATGCAAAGCCTTGTTTTTTGAACCAGACATAACGTGGTTGAAGAAAAGAGAATATAAAAAGGAATGTTTAGCCGCATCCATCCTGCCTGCAAGGACAAGAACTATTACCCTTGAAAAAGCCGGCTACGAATCCGACTGCGGCACCTATTGCCACAAGATTTGGATCGACTATTCCAAATGACATAAAGCCTTCTTTTACCAACGGACCAAGCACAGGTATTGCAGACACTACAAAACCGACTATTGCGCCCATTATCGCACCAAAAGAGGCAAGTAAAAGTATTGCCAATATGCCGACAATACCTGCGGCAATACCCACAACCGCTCCGACTATACCGAGCCCGATGCCTTTTGTAATTTTTGTAATCATGTTTCCACCGATAAATGAAATGCGTGCGCGTATTTAAACGTTGGTCAATTTCTTGCTTAGACAAGCCCGTTAAAAATATTTGCTAAGTAAGGCAAATATGCTCATATTTCAGTCATATTCGATGAAAGATGCACAGTGGGAAAAACTTCAAAATAACCAGTATAAGAAAGTAATCGAAAATGGGAAAGTAGAGTATTACACTAATCCCAATGGGATAGACAGACGCTTTGGATTTTCAGATGGAGTTGAGAGAACCATAAATATTCGGGGAAAAATAGTTGGAAAACCAGTATTTGGAATAGGTGTAAGTGGTTATAACGAGCTAATAGACAAAAAAGCGCATGAAGGAATATGGGAAGTGCACGAAAAGGACAGCCGGGGAAATACTCACACTTTATACATCGAAGGAACCGCTGGTATAATCATTAGGAAAAATAGTGAAGGTGAGGAATATAATAAGTCGGAGGAAAACAAATTTTACAATAAGACAAAACAAAATTCAGAAGAGAAAAAAACACAAAATAAGGAAAAAGAACCTAAGGAAAAAAAGTCCAAAGAAGTAGAAACCGTAGTTTTGGACGAATCTGATTTTCAAACGCCGGAAGAAAAATATAAAGCTAGGCTCCCCGAACTTCCAAAATCCGAGCCTGCACCGCAAAATGTTCAAAGAAATGATGAAAAAGAAGATGGACCCTCAGTACAAAATTATCAAAAAAATAGCGATTTGCTTTCGCAAAGAATGAATCCGCGCAACATTGTGCCAAAAAAAGTATCCCCTGATTTGAAACCGCAACAAAGAGGCAAAAATTTCGAACAGCAGACTAATCAGTCCAAGAAACAGCAGATCGACCCGCAAAATGGTCAATCGGGGCAAAATGCACCGCAACAGGCTCAGAAAAATTCTCAAGAACAAAATAATAGAGCACAACAAAATAACCAAGCACAACAAAATAACCAAGCACAACAAAATAACCAAGCACAACAAAATAACCAAGCACAACAAAATAGCAAGGCGCAGCAAAGTAATCAGCAAAAAACTCAATCGCAACAATATATCCAAAAAAAAGAACAGTCAAATAATCAGCAACAAAAACCGGCTCCTAAACAGCAGAAAAATTTGCAAAAAAAAGAGCAACCTCGAAATAAGCCCGAAGAAATGGTTCAGAATAAAAATAGAAAAATGAAACTTAACCCGCAACAAAATAAAAAATTCGTTGAACCTCTCTCAAGACAGATAAAAAAATTGGAAGTAGAAAAGGCGCAAACCGAGCAGGCAAAAAAAATGTATTCCAATTTGAAAAAAAATCTTGGAGAGCTTTCTGAAGAAACTTTCGTAAAAGCGTTTAAAGATTACAAAGAAGCAAGAAAAGTCGGGATGGGCAATAAGGGAAAAATGATTATAGTTGAAGCAGATTCACATGGAAATAACAACATGTACAAGGTAGATATGCAGGGAAAAGGAAATGTGATAAAAAGGCAGACAAGTGTTTCTTTAGGAGATGGATTGCCGGCCGAAGCAAAAAGAGCACCAAACCAGAAAGGAAAAGATACAAAACTCTCAAACGAGCCGGGCTCATATTATACTCCCCAAGGGTCATTTTTCATAAGAGGGAAATATGGCGGCGAACGAATTAGAGAAGGGTACCAGCTTGATGATGTGGCGGGCGGAAACACATTCGAGCGAAAGATAGTTATCCATATAGAAGATATAGGTGAAGGCTCCGCGGGATGTATAAGAATGAGTGCAGAAGATTATGTTGCTTACAAATTTGAAATAGGGGATCTTGTGAGCATATACAAAAAAGAAAAGTAGCCGCACTTTGAAAATCCAATCTGACGAGTTAATAATTATAAATTGACATTTGTATATTTGATTGATTACTATGGAAAAAATTGCAATGGGAGACAAAGTCAGCTTGGACTACACGGGAAAGCTTGATGATGGCAGTATATTTGACACATCAAAGCATGAAAACCACTCGCATCCACTTGAGTTTGTCGCAGGCATCGGGCAGGTGATACCCGGATTCGATAATGCGATAATCGGGATGTCAAAAGGTGAAAAGAAAACATTTACATTAAAACCCGAACAGGCATATGGAGAACGGGATGAAAAGCTCATTGTTAGCATCGAAAAAGAAAAATTTCCAAAGGAAGGCGTTCCAAAAGTCGGTATGCTCATGGCAATGCGCATGAAAAACGGAGAGGACATCCCGGCTATAATAACCGAGATAAAAGAAAAAGTTGTTATGGTGGATTTAAACCATCCGCTTGCCGGAAAAAATCTCACATTTGAAATTGAAGTAAAAGATGTGCAAAAGCACAAAACATCAATAAAGCCGACTGAAAAACCGCCAGTAAAAAAATAATTTCTTATTTAGTGTTATCTTCTTCTTTTTCTTTTTATCATTTCAAGAGTCACTTCAACCCCGTTTTTTATTGCACGCCGACTTATACTTATCCCGCTTGAAGCCATATGGTACCCACTAGCAACAAAAAGACCGGCTGCTTGGCGCATCTCACGCTGTGGCTGTGCGAGCATAACTTGCCAAAGAAATTCCGAACTTGATATCGGCGCAAATGATTTGGCGGAAAATTTTGGCAAGAAATACAAGCTTGCGACATAACGGGCAATACCACTGATTGCAAACATTCCGATAAATACTTCTATAGGTGCAGATACCGGCCAGAGAGTAAATATTGCCGCACCTACAAGCGCACCTGCAAACATGCCAAAAGTGTTTGAAAAATTATAAGCGGCGGTTTGCACGGTTCTAAATGCCGGATTTCTGGATGAGATTGTGTAGTTAAATGCCGCCAATTCAAACCCACCCCACGCAATTCCCGAAAAAACTTCGAAGAAAAAAAGTATATGGGGATCTTTGCTGAATATCCAAAAAATCGGAATTAACGGGATTAGGAGACCTGTTACATAAAGAACCGGGCGGTTGCCAAATCGGTCAATCAGCTTTCCCCAATAGGGAAGCGCCAACGGCTTTGAAAATGTTCCGGCAAATCTGATGATGGACCAGGTAACATAAGAAAAACCAAGCGTTGAAAGCATGTAAATATCAAGAAATGGAGAACAGATATATGTCCCAGCCATTATAAAAAATATGTAAAAGATGAACAATTTTTCATCTTTGAATGCAGGATTGAAAATGATTTCCCCGAGTTTAACGTGATATTGATGATCTTCATTTTGTTCGGATTTCACTTCGTGCATATCCCAGATAAATTTAGATGAAATTAATCTAATCAAAAATGCTAGTGCAAAAAGAATTGCAAACCCTAAACTTTTATCAAATGAAAGTTTGTCCAAAAGCCAGCCGCCAAAGAGCATGGCAATTACCATGAAAATAATTCCATATTTGTTTCTTTTTGCAAAATATACCCCTCGCTCGCATTCGGGCACGATATCTGCCATCCATGCCGCCCACGGGGGATTTGTGACATATGTGGAGATATAATTCAGCGCGAAAAGAGCGAAAATAAGAGAGATTACCTGATCAATCCCTATCATAAAAAATGCTATAAGCGAGAAAAATGCCCATATAAACGCCTGGAAAATTACTCCGATGAAAATGAATTTTCTTTTTGATTTAATGCCGGAAACAAATGGGAGTGTAAAAATCTGCATAAGCGAGCCAAAAAATTTGCAAAACGGTTGTAACAAACCGACAATTCCACCCGGGACCCCTAAAAAGAGGGCAAAAGGAACCACGAATGACTCCCCGATGCCAATCATTGCAGAGGAAAGAACGCCATCCTTTACAGAAGCACTCTTTGATTTTTCTCTCTCAAGCGACGAATAATCTAAGCCTTCGGACATTTTTTTACCTTAAGTACAAGCCGGAATATCTAACCCACACCACATAACCAAGCATTGACTTTGGAGATGTTGAATCGGGGGTTAAATAAAAAGCTTTTGTAATTCTTTTTAATTCAAATATTTCTCTTTCTTGGAAAAGCGAGCATAAGCAGCAGTGCGCTATAAACCAAAAGCACAAATAAAGACAGAGTTCCGTAAGCCGCGTTGCCGATATAGAAAATCAGGTGATAAGAGACAAAAAGTGCATAAATCCAGCCCATAGACGCAAGCATGACTGCAATCAGCCAGCTTGAATAAACCATGCGCGGGGTTTGCGTTCCCAACCTAAGCGATGCCATGGTTTTTTTGTAAAGTGTTGCGGAATATGCCCCCCATTCTTTTTCAGTCCAATAGCTTTTTGGGTCGGCGGTTTTTTGCGCAGCTTGCGGTTCAAACCCGAGTGTTTTGGCTTCAAGATATGGCAATGAATTCGTAGAAAAAGTTATTTCTCCCTGATTTGAAGATTGTTCAAAATTAGAATTTTTGCGCGCCATAAAAACACCAAATATATATGACGCCCAAGATTAAAAAGGTGGATTATGGTAAAATGCGGCAAAAAATTTACCGCTAAAAAGTAATCAGATAAAAGAAAGATAATAGAAGATTATTCGTCTTCCTCTCCTTCTAGGTCATCTTCGTCCTCGTCGTCAAAATCATCTTCGATATCGTCGTCGTCGCCTAGTTTAAATATTCTTGACATAAAATTCCTCCTCCTTAGGTTAGATAAAAATACGGACAATGCCGCCTCATTCATATTACCAAGCCAATTTTTAAGCCTTTGCCGCAAACATTCACGCAGTACGCACACAGACGAGCAAATCAAAATCTGCTGGCGGGCAATATGCGCAAAATGTGGCTCTTTTATACTTGATTATACATAATGAATAGAGGTAAAGATGGTGATCGCATGATACGCATTGAATGCACTGCATGCAAAAAAGATATTGAGGATGTAACCTCGATTGTGAATATAATTGATGAAGATGGCTTTACGCATACATATTGCAACGCTTGTGGACCCGAAATAAGACAAAGATTAGAGGGGAGATACAAAGACATAGATGGCAAATAAAAATTAGAAATTATTCGTCAATGTCAGTATCATTGTTTTGCACCAAACCGGTTTTGCCGGCATCAGAAGACGATGCTAAAGGCTTGCTTGGGTTTGAAGACGAATCTGAATTTTGGTCAACAACATTATCCTTCGAATCAATTTTAGGATTTTGAATCTGCTCTTGAGATAATGATGGATAATTTGTGCTTGAGCCGTGATAGCCCTGTTTCTTTGGTCTGAAAAAATACAATACTGCCAATAAAACGGCTAAACCTGCCAAGAACAAAATGTATTCGGGAGAAACGGAGAACACACTCGCATCTGTCTTGAAATTTTTGGATTGGGTTTGTGACAGGGAAATTGCATTTTCGCCTAAAACATCTTCTGAAGAATTATTTGCGCTAAGAACGCTTGAATTTGATTTTTGCACAGAAGAGTCGTTTGGGGAGTTAAGTGCCAAAGTTGAATTTACGATAAATGGGGCAACCATTTTTTCGGGTTCCAGATGAAAGTTAATCTGTCCTGAACCTGCAGGAACATTGAGACATAACTGGTTTTCATTTGTAGCAAGTGAAAAACCAGCAGGTGTGCCGGGCTTGCTTGAAATTGCAAACAAAACGTTGCCGTCGGAAAAAATTTCGGCAGGATATTGTGCAGATATTTTTGAAATGGGTTTTTGGAATGCAAATTTTATTACACATGTTTGCGAGCTTAAATCGGAGTAGTTTAGGTATATGTCAACGTAGGTGTCATTGACAGGATAGACAAAAATCGTGATATTTTCGTATGTAGGTATATTCACAAAACCGGGGTAGCATCGTTCTTTTGCACATGTGAACACTGAGATATATGTTTTGTTTTCAAAATAGATATTGAATCCGTCATAAGTAAGATATTGACAAAATGACATGGGGATAAACACTAAAAACAGGAACAAAAATGACATTTTTTTCATAATGCACCATTCTTTCTTAATGCTTAAATAAGTTGAGGAAAATGCCCAACGAATTAAAATTAATTAAATACAAATTTCAGATTAACCTTGTTATTTATTTTTGAAAAAATTATTTGAGCGTCGTTTTTTGTTATTGCATTGTTATAGTTTGTAATGTCTTTGCTAAAATCAAAAAGCCCGATATGAAATGAGGAATTGTTCAAACTCTCTATGATTGTCAAATAACATAATTCATCCTGATTTGGTAATTTGCAGGATTGCCTTGAGAAAAATTCATCTGCTCTTGTTTTTAGCCTGCCTAAAAAACGTTTGTCCGCACCCAAATCAAGCGGCTGGTTGCTTATCACGAGATGACCTACATCCAAGTATGAAACACTACGGGTTTTGTTAAACCAAGAAAGGGGGACAATTGAGCTTTTGTGAAATATGAGTTGTGAGTCATCAAATGAAACAAAACAATTTACCATGCTTTGACGCAGATAAGCTTCTAGTATGCCCAAGAAAACAAAAACATAGAACACATAACTAAAAAAATTTAGCAAAAAACGCATATTGCCAGGAGTTAAAGTTGGCTTTAGCAAAAATTCGAATATATAAACTGCCAAAATTAGCATAAAAAGCTGTAGTACTGAAGGCAAAAAGCTTATTTTTCGATGAATTTGTATTTTCACAATGTTTGCATGGAGACTATCTTTTTAATTTGAACACTGCAGAAAGAGTCCGGTTTGTTCTACCCCGAATCATTTGATATCGACTTGAATAAATTTTGAAAAATATGTAAAAACTTAAAAAAAATAAAAAAAATCAATTTGCTTGCTTTAAATAGTCTAAAAGCAAAGAAAGATTCAGAGGGAAAATGAAAAGACTTTGCAAGCTCTTCTTCTTTGGTGGCAAGGTCTTGATTCCCAATATCTATATATTTTTAATAAAATGGCACATAATATAAAAAAATATCAAAAAATATGGCATAATATTTAAATGCATAGATTCTGGACTTATAAAGTATGAAAAAGTTTCTGTCAGGATTCATCGAATTTTTCATAAATTCCTACTTCATTGTGCTACTTATAGCGATTTTAATGACTGCGATATGGAGCCTGCAAGATGCAAAAATTTCGCAAACGGATGGGATAAACACTCTAAGTTCGATGCCGCTAATAGAATGGCCAGATGCATGGATTTTAGGGATGGCAATCTTAGTAATCGGGATATCAGTTATTTTTTACGCAATATTCATATTTCCAAAAAATACGCCCGCAAGGCGCTAACTATTTTTAAATTAAGACTGGGTTAGCAGTTTATGTTTAAAGAAATGCCCCAAGAGGAGATAAGCGGACATTACCAAAACCTTTGGGGAATTCAAATTGACAAGGAATGCATCCCAAAAATAGTACAGATGCATGCTGATTTTATCCACGCCAAGCTTTCTGAAAAAGATTTTGACAGGCTGTTTGAACCGATAAAAAAAATAGGCATATCTAGAGCAGGTTCGACCGCAAGCTCGGAATCAGTAATGATTTACGATGAGTTGTATTTGAAAAGCGAGCTTTTTGAAAAAAATATTTCAGGAAACGAATTTGCAAGTAGGATAATCGGCATTGTTGAAACTGACCAATGGAGAGATGAGAAAAAGGCCAAAGGTCTTATTAGCAATGCGTATCAGGAAAGCGACGAGCATTTTTTTGCCAGATTGCATGACGCGTTCAAATTCTTTGTTTCACCTAATCCGATGAATAGGGGAAATATATTTCTTTCAAACGTTGTTGGTACCGGAAAACAAAATCCGCCACTTGTTTAGAACAAATATCCTGACGCTTCTTCAACTATACCGGAGCCTGCACCGACATCGTCAAGAGTGATTGTCTTACCGTTCACTTTTGCTACAAAATTTGCAGCAGTCACCAAAAATTCATCATATATGAATTCTGTTTTTGAACGCATCTTAAAGCGCTGAACACAGTAAGATTTCATGCACAAAAGAAAGCCTTTTCCTCTCAAAGTCCAGCTTCGCTCATCCGCATCACCAATGTAGTCAAGCTTCGGACAATCAAATTTTGTCCTTTTTCCTTTATGCTCTAAATATGCGACACAAGCAACCTTTACATTGTCGCTCCCGAGCGGCTTTCCGGCAAAAAAATCCACAACAGTACCATCCTTAAAGTGCATGCGCACCCAATTCCAGGGAGCAAGCGGGATTGCGGCTATCACTTTTTGCAGATAAGCGCTTCCGTGAACATTTCGCCCGAGCATTTTCCCCTTAAAATCAAAATAATAGTTTACCATTGCCGCCCCCAATCCAGGTGCAAGTGGCTGTGAAAACATTCGTATTATTTCATAAGGAACACGATTTTTAGAGGGTCGTACATTCGCAACAAATATTCTACAATTGTTTTTCAGAAGAGATATTTCATATTTTGGATACTTGCCGACTACTTTTGCATTCGATTTGCCTTTTTTTGCCTCAAGCGTTTTATCCCCACTTCCACCTTTGAGACTTAAGGAAACCTGCGAATTCAAAATTACCTGCTTGCCTTTTTTAGAATCGTAAAGCCATACAACTGCGGCGCACGGAATTTTGTTTATTTTAAGACCAACGGAGCGTTTCGTAGATTTATCCACATTTGTGCGATTCACTTGCACAGCGTCCAGCGCACGCCCAAAAGTAAGTATTACCTGATCTTTTGAGCCCGGAGTACAAAAATGCAGAAACCAGTATTCTTTTCCTATAAATGGCAAATCTTCAATTGCAAAAAATAAATCATCAGGCTGTTTGTAATCTTTTTTTCTAAATGTTGATTTGAAAGCGTTGAGCCTAGACTGTAAAAACATGAGCTGAGAATGTACAATCTTGTCGGACATATATTTTTTTAGACCAGATTTCAATCAAACACCTTATATCAAAAATCCCCAGGCATTTTCCATATTTCCTACTCCGTTTTTAAGACTTATCGGCGCCTGCCCAAACGGAGTCAGTGTGAGCTCCATAACGGCAGGATATTCATTGTATACAAAGGTTGATTTAATAGGCAATGCACCTATGTTTTTGCGAAATTTCCATGCAGAATGCGCATATGCAACCGTCTTTCCTTTAAATGAAAATTCTGGACATTCTCCGAAAAAATCGTGTTCGTATAAGTCTTTGCCAATTTTTTTTGGAATCACGCTTATTGCACCGTGCACTTCGTAGACTTTTTTAGATGGTGCATGATAAAATGAAAAATCTCTTAACGCGCTTGCGCTCGGATTTTTGAGATTAAAATCTGTCGCAACGTCTTTTAGCATCGCCCTTCCGACATACGCCTGCATATATGTTGCAATACTGCCGTCGGAAAAATGATAGATGCCCCAATACCATTGAGGCGGAGGGGCGCCAAGATAGATTTTCTGAAAATACGCACTGCCAGTTATTTTTTCAATTTTCCCGGAGTCGGCTGTTTGAGTGCCAGAAAGCTCAAGGCGCTCAATGCGAGTGCCTTCTATATTGAAAAGTCCTGCGAGTAATTTGGTAGAACCATGAACCGGACCAACGACCGGATGAAAATCGGTTTGCTTTGCCTCAAGCTCAAATGAAATATTTTTTGTTTTTATTTTTGTTAAATAGCAATCCGGACCGGAACGCTCAAAAGAGCTTGGAGTGCTACCTGGGGATGACAATTTTGCATTTTTTGAATCAAGCAACATCATGCTTTTTTCAAGAACAAAATCATCGTGCATTTTTTCCCCGTCAAAATACCACGCGGCGGCGGCACCATCAAGATTAATTTTATCTCCTTTTGCTATGATTTGCTTTTTCACACGAATATCAAGCCCATTTACGCTGATTTGCGAGTCGTTTTTTATTGACCATAATATCATTATTTGCCTGCATTTCCCGGTTTTGGCAGTGTCTTTTGTATGAATGAAAAAGAGCCAAAACCACCAAAGCCACGCGCCCTTTGCAAGCCCTTGCTTTGGCACCGAGAAAATTTCATTTTTTATGCGCTTGGAAAAATCCGGCGCAGATATATTAGTTTTTTGCATTGAAGGATTTGTCTAAAAACTGTTTTTATTGTTTGCCATCAAAAGTGAAATGAGAATGATACCATGCCTAGCCAAAAAGATACGAAATTTGATGCGATTGTAGTCGGAGCCGGTCCTAGCGGTTGTTGTACTGCGATGTTTCTTGCGAGAAAAAAAAGAAAAGTTCTGCTGATTGACAAGGCAACTTTTCCAAGAGATAAAGTATGTGGAGATGCGGTGAGCGGAAAATCAATAAGTGTGATACGAGAACTGGGTTTGCTTGAGCTTCTTGAAAAAAAGGAACACGGTTGCGTAGGTGGAGTAAAGCTTGTTGCACCCAATTCAAAAGAAGTAGTTGTGCCTTTTCCAAAAGCACCGGGGCTTGATTTTGCAGGCTATTGTTTGCCGAGAATACAGACTGATGATATATTATTTCAGGCGGTTAAAAAAGAAAAAAATATCTGCGTGCTTGAAGGGTACCAAACGACTAAGCTCATAAAAAATGAAAATAACGTAATAGGTGTAGAGACAAAAAAATGCAATGGAGAAGAACAAGATAAAATACAGCAATATTATGCAGAAGTGATTGTGGGTGCAGACGGAGTAAGCTCGATTGTTGCAAGAGAGGTCGGACTTTTGGGAATTCCGCCAGAGCATCTTTACATGGGAGTACGAGGTTATTGGAACGGCGTAAAAGGGCTTTCGAATAATATTGAGCTTTTTTTTATTGACGACGTGCTTCCCGGGTATTTGTGGATTTTTCCGATGGGTGGAGAAAAAGCGAACGTTGGGCTTGGAATATTGGCATCAGACATGAAAAAAAGAAAAAAACATCCGAACAGCGTTCTTTTAGACGCACTAAGAAATTCTAAAATGCTTAATGAAAGATTTTCATCCGCAAAACTTGAAGGAAATATTGGCGCGTGGACAATACCTCTTGGTTCTTACAAGCGGGAAAACACGGGTGATGGCTGGCTACTCGTGGGCGATGCCGCATCACTTGTTGACCCGTTTTCCGGAGAAGGGTATGGAAATGCCGCAACTTCCGGAAAAATTGCGGCAGAATGCATAGATGAAGCCATAGCACAAAATCCAAATGCACAAAATTTAACCAAAACTATGCTGGCAAAATATTCTCAGGAAATAGATAAATTGCTAAGACCTGAAATGGAGACCACTTACAAACTTCAACGGGCAACGAGAATGAAATTTTTGCTAAATATTTTCATATCGAAAGCCGCATCAAAGCCGGAGTTTCGTAAAATAATTATTGACATGCTTGCCTCAAACGAAGAGAAGAAAAAGGTGCAAGACCCACTATTTTATATTAAGCTCCTGCTTCCATAATCCCCGAAGAGAAAAGAGTTTGTACTTGGAAGAATTAAAGAGGCGGGAAAGTTGGCCTGCGCAGGCAGTTAAACAAGACCTACGGTATAACACGGAGATAAAATGCAGAAAACTATAAGCGCCGAGCAATTCCTAAAATCAAGAAAAGATTATTTTTCAATAGATGTTAGAACCATCCAGGAATGGGAAAATTACCATGAACAGGATATGACGCATATTCCCTTTGAAGAAATACTTGCATATTCACAAAAACTTAAGGAAAAGAAGGCAGTAGTACTCGTTTGCCGCTCAGGAGCAAGAAGTGAGTATGCCGCAAAATGCCTGCAAAAAAGAAGGATTAACGCGATTAATCTACAAGGCGGGCTGCTTGAGCTTGTCCAAGAAAAGCTTAAACAGGGATTGATAACAAAGGAAGAATGCGAAAATGCTCTTTCAAAAATTAGGTAACTTTTTAAGCAAAGTGCGCGTGCATCTGTAGGAGAAACTGATGCTAATGAAAAAAACAGCCGTACTTTTATGCACAATTTTCATGCTTACAGTATGCCTTTTTTCAAATGGACAAAAAAACGAAATGGATGACATAAACGCTTATGCGTGGATGGACGGAACTACTGCGCCGTTTGAATGCGTCAGCAAGTGCCAAGCGAGCGGATTAGAAACTCAAAACAACTACAAAAATGGAATTCATTACATAACAGATGAATGTAAGCTCGTTTGTTATGGAAATAGTGCAATTGTGGGCGTACCCATAAGCGAAGAAAAAGAAACTTTGGAAAAAATAGATAATAAGGCAAAAAACAATGTACAGACAAATAAGGAAAACACGAATTATAATAGGATAAACGTAAATTCAGAAAACAACTCTGCCCGCGAACAAATACAAGAACAATTCAAAGAACAGGTGCAGGAGATTGCCAAAAATGGCACTCCGATGCAAAAGGGGGAGCAAATCAGCCAAGAACGCCATGATACAAATGAAAGAATTGCTCTGTTGATAAGAAATGAAACCCAAATTGATTATTCGGGTATGAATGGCACGGGCGTTCTGAGAATACGCGCAAGAGATATGACTTATGAGAACACCACTATCGATGTAACGCAAAAGACAATTTATGCGAATGTTAATGGCAAACGCATAAAAATAAATCAACAGGCGACCAATGTAAAAGTAACGGATTCCGCAGGAAAATCTATTGAAGCGTATGAAGCAGATATAGACGGCAGAAACCTGAAAATTAACGGCTGGCAGGTGGAAGTAATGCCTTCGGAGGCTTTATCCGCAGTAGGTGCAAAGGACGGCGCGCAAATAGAAATAGATGCGAATGCAATAATAGAACCTGACACTAATACTCCGAAAGAATATGCGGCGTATTACACAATAACCGAGAAAACAAACGCCAAGATATTCGGAGTTATTGACGCAAGCTATGAGTTGAAAAGCAGTGTTGATGCTCAAAGTGGAAATGCAGTAATTGGAAAAAAACCATGGTGGATATTTTTAGCAACCGAAGAAAAATAAGTACATGAAGTGGTAGTCAAATTAAGTTAAATCGATTTAACCTGACCAGAATCTTACTAAAATCTTATTCTAATTCCTTTTGTCAACATGAAAACTACCCAGCCAAGCACTAAGAGGATATATACTTTATCCAAAAGTGCGGGCAAATAGTTTATTCCATTAACAAAAGCATACACACTTGGAGCGATTGCAAGCAACATTAGATAAACAATAAACAAATTTGCAATTAACTGCCCTTTATCCGAATTTGTAATATGATTTCCGCTAATTTTCAGGGTTGATAATGGGGAAAACCATTCAATTCCAGATAACGTAAGGCTGTCTTGCAAAAGATGAAATACGAAACCTACAAATATGCCAAAAGATATAACGGATGCAATATTAGACACATTTGCAACGCCAAAATTTCCTAAGATAATAGTTATTAACAGATAAAAAATTACAGAAGTATATATTGCTGCAAAAAGGCTATGAAAAAGCCCGCGGTGCGAGTCCCATTTCCTGCGAAAAATAAGACCAAGAACAAGCGAGTATGGAAGATAAATGAGAACATACGTTATTTGACCGACAAGCCAGAGAACGCGCCCGAAATATTGGTTTAACGCATGTGAGCCTTTCTTGCTCAAAAAAGCGGATGTGCCGGATATTTTTCCCTTTGCGGAATAATTCCAGCCTATATCAACATCGGGAAGCTGTGAACCCATACCCGAAAAGAAAAGAAAAACCAACAAAGACAAATCGACAGATAAAATAACAGAAGGAATTGTTATGGAAGCAACACTAAAAAAAGTCATCAAAAAGTGCTGGTTGCCCCGCATTTAAACACTCAGAATAAAAAGGAGAAAAAATTATCTCCTTTTCTTCTTTGATTTCGAGCGTTTTACCGCCTTCTTTGCATATCCTGCATGAGAACCGGTGCAACTCGGGCAAGGCATTTTAGGCTGCATTGCAAACTGCGCAGTTGCAAATACAACTCCAATCAGCACGGCATACACTATTGCACTTGGAATGAACATGCCCAATACAAATGAGTTCATTCCAAAAAATGTTCCAAACACCAGGAATTCGAACGCCATTCCGATGATTAGGATTATTACTGCCCATACCAGAAACATTTTCAACCATTTCAAAATCCCGTTCATAAATCATCCCCATCATAACATTACGATATAATTTATAAATCTTTTTTGCAGGCTATTGCACAGAGGCTTCGCCACAATTGATTGAGTCCGCCCATATTTGAATATTTTGAACGAATCCCGGATCGGGGGCATAAGTGCAACTTACATTTATCACACCGTAAGCCTTGCCCGGGAAGATATCGCCGATTTTTTTGCTAAACTCTTTTTGAGAACAGTTCCATTTCAATTGGGAATCTGGTTCGAAATTTGCCAAATAAACGCTTGACCAGAAAATTCTTTCCGAACCAGATGAAACGTCGTGCAACCCCTGGGAAAGAACCTCGCAACGTTTATTGTTTGCAGAAAGAGGACTGTTCACTATCAGAGGAGTTGATGCGCATATTCGATCATCAAGGGCGGCCCACACACTCACTATTCCAGGAGTATCGAATTGGCAGATTATTGAATCGTGAAATAACGCCCCCCTTCCTTGAACTTGCACCTTGTCACCGCACAGAACACTCACTTCTTCGCTACCGGACGAGTGAGCATAAAGCTGAACGGTTGTTTCCGTTCCGGATATTATTGACTGCGGTTCGAGAGCGATTGAGCATAGTTTTGTCCTATAACTTCCACCAGTTGAATCGGTATACGCATCCCCATAAATCATCTGCTCGGTTTGCACCGGTTCTTCCGAAGTGTCGTTGATTTCTGTGACTGAATTATTAAGAGGTAAAATTGCTTCAGATTCGTTTTTAGCAGGCACAATTATTTCTGTTTCGTTTTTTGTTGGCACCGTTTCATTAAAGTTTGCGTCGTTGCTAGTGTTTGCAACAACTGTTCCATCGATTATAGTTGCGTTGACAAATACGGTTGTACTGGGTTCTGAAGAAGGATTTGGAGTTGTTTGCGTTTGCCCTTCTCCGACACACCCATAAAATAAGGATAAAATAATTACAAGAGAAAATAGCAATGACATATTTGATTTTGCATTCATGAAAACACCCGATGCGAAAAGGCATACAATATTAAAAAAGGGACCATCTTGAAGAGAGAATAATTGAAAATTGAATTAGATCATTTTGCTCTGAGCGAGAAAATAATTGTTTTTATCCTTGATCTTAGAACAAAAAAGTATAATGTAAATGCCACTCCAAAAAGAATTACGGGAGTAAGATAATCTTTGAAATCGGTTGCATAAAGCCAGAAACATGAAAATATTGCACCAATTACAAGAAAGAGAATCAAAGTTATGTTTTGAATCTTTTCATTTGTTTGGTTCGGATCAAAATCTTTCATAAAGCTCAACCTATTTTAGTTCATTTGCCTGGTTCGGATTAAAATCTTTCATAAAAGCTATTATTTTTTTGAAAGCGAAGATAAAAGAGAATTTATTTGTTGCTCCAGTTCGTCCATCCCATCGTTGTTTTTCAGAGTAAAATCTGCCATTGAAATAACCTCGTCAAGCTGTTGGCTTGAAGGGTCCGCATTTTTTGCCTCGGCGGCTTCAATTCGGCGGAATTGCTCAAAAGTTTTTGGATCGCCTTCGCGAGCGCGGGCACGCATACGATCAAAGCGAAACTTTGGATCGGAATGCACATTTACAAGGGTAAAACCATCCATCTTGCGAAGCTCTTTTACTTCAACAGGATTTCTGATTGATACTATAACATAGTTTTTCGCTTCTGATGCCTGCACTTTTTCCATTATTCTTTTTGCAAAAATTGATGAGCCATACTCCTTTCGCATGCGATTCCCTTGCGCAATAAGGTTTTCACGAGTAATTTCGACCCCGTTTTTCTTTAACTCGTCACGTATTACATCCGAAAGGGAAAAACATGAATAGCCTTTGCGCTTCAAATAGTCCGCAACAGTATCCTTTCCTGCGCAATTTTTTCCGGTAAGCCCAATAATCATATACAAATAATAAAGAGCATTCTTAATAAGCAAAATGGCATAAGCAAAAGCATGCAAAAAATAGCTCTTGCAAGCGCCTCTCCAAGAAGAAAAGCATTGCTAAAAAAACTCTTTTCGAACTTTGTTATTTTTGAAGCTCCGCCCATGACAAAACAGCCAAAGCGATGCGCAAAAGAGGAAACGGTTGCAAAAGCCGAATTCAAGGCACAATGGGTGGCCCTAAGAAATCCAAACACATATGTAATCGGTGCGGACACAATTGTCCAATCAACGGGAAAATTTGGCAAACCAAAAAACGAGAAAAGCGCAAGAAGAATGCTTAAGGCAATAAGCGCAAAAAAAGTGAGAGTTTACACCTCTATTTGTATTGCATTTTTTGATGGGAACAAAAAAATTAGAAAACGAATTTGGACTGAATATGCTGATTTGAGCTTTAGAAAAATAAGCGATAAAGAGATTGAGGAATATTTGCGTTCAAAAAAATGGATTGGAAAGGCGGGCGGATTTAACGTTGCCCAAATGCCTGCAAAAAGCTGGATTGAGAAGGTAGAGGGAGATATAAATACTGCAGTTGGATTACCGCTTACAAACATAAAAAAAGAGATTAGACTGCTTTGAAAAAACACACGTGGGTGTGGTCAAAAAAACTATTTTCAAAAAGCGTTCTTAACGGGTTTTTTTCTTTGAAAAGAAATCTACAAGCATTTTCTTGTCTTCTTCATTATCAACATAATCAGATACGGATTCGGTGGGTGTATCATCTTGAACCGTTTGCTTGGGCGAATCTGGATCGCGACCGTTTAAAGAATCCGAATCAAAATCTTCTGTTTTTTTCTCGGATAATGCGGGTACATCGCTAAATTCTTTTTTATCGGAAGTTTTTTCAGGCACGTTTACAATTTCTTTTTTCCCGGATGTTTTTGCAGACGAATCAGTCTTAGAATCAGTATTTTGTTTTATATCTGAGGAATTTGTTTTTTGCATAGCGCCGTTTTTGGAATTTTCCAGCGTATCCGTTTTTGACTCGTCATCTGGCGAATCTTCATCATCCGAAGAAGATTTTGGAAAAACTAATTTTGATGAATCAGTTGAATCAAAACCATCTGTGCCGGAAGGTTTGACAGGTCCGGATTGCAAAGAGCCGTCGTCCCCTTCAAAATCTTCGGGCTTTAGATGTTCCATTGCAACAAGGCGCTCGCCCTCATCAAGGCGCATAAGCCTAACTCCTTGCGTGTTTCGTCCCACAATTGAAATGTCTTTTACAGGCATACGAATTGCCTTATTAGAAGAGGATAAAAGCAATATTTCATCTTCATCTGAAACCGAACAAACTCCGATTACCTTGCCATTGCGTTCGCTGGTTTTTATGCTGATTATTCCCATGCCGCCTCTTCCTTGCTGGCGGTATTCCTCCACGGGAGTACGCTTGCCATATCCGTTTTCGCAGATTGTGAGTATTGCAGGATTATTGCACAAAGTTAAATCAACTACATAATCGTCTTTGCGCAATGAAATTCCTTTTACACCTTGCCCTGCCCGACCTATTTCTCGCACATCAGTCTCGCTAAAGCGAATTGCTTGCCCGTGCGAGGATGCAAGCAAAAGATCCGTGTTTCCATCGGTCTTTCTTGCTTGTATTAACTCGTCCCCTTCGCGCAAAGTTATGGCACGAATGCCACCGCGCCTGGGGCGACCGTATTCGGATAAAGAAGTTCTTTTTACAACTCCTTTTCGGGTTGCCATTACAAGCGATTGGTCTTCTTTGAATTCTCGGACTGACACCCATGAAGCTATTTTGTCGTCTTTAATATCAAGCAAATTAACTATTGCCTTACCGGTTGAATATCTTGAAGTTGCAGGTATTTTGTGCACTTGCAACCAGTGAACCATACCTGAATTCGTAAAGAACAGCAGTGTGTCATGCGTACTTGCAATAAGCAAGTCCTTTATGCGGTCTTCTTCTTTTGTCTCGGTTCCGATTACGCCCTTGCCGCCGCGTTTTTGGCTTCGGTATTCAGAGAGGGAAATGCGTTTTATGTAATCGTTTTCAGTAACTATTACTGCGACAGATTCATCTGGAATAAGGTCCAAATCGTCAATTTGCCCGCCGTTTCCTTCAATTATTTTTGTTCTGCGCTCATCCGAGTATTTGCTCCTTATCTCAGTAAGTTCTGTTTTTATCAGTCCATCAATTTTTTTCTTGTCTGCAAGAATTGAAACAAGTTCGGAGATAAGTTTTGCAAGTGTCGCATCTTCCTGTTCAATTTTATCCCGCTCAAGACCTGTAAGGCGCGAGAGTTTCATCTCAAGAATTGCGAGTGCCTGCTTTTCACTAAGTTTCCATTTTGAGATAAGCACTTCTTTTGCGCGCAAAGTATCCGATGCGGATTTTATCGCATTGATAACTTTGTCGATGTCCACGAGCGCAATTTTAAGACCTTCGAGTATATGTTTTCGATCCCTTGCAACGCCGAGGTCAAAATTACAGCGACGGGTTATTACGTTTCTTCTATGAAGAATGAATTCAGACAAAAGCTCGCGAAGACTTAGAGTTTTTGGCTGCTGCCCGACGAGAGCAAGATTGTTTATACCGAATGTTACTTCGAGTTGTGTTTTTGAATAAAGGTGGTTGAGCACAACTTCTGCATTTGCACCTTTTTTTACAAGAACGCGCACTTCTATTCCTTTCTTGTCGGACAAATCTAATATGTCAGAAATCCCTTCTATTTTTTTGTCTTTTACAAGATCGGCTATCTGAATGACAAGATTTGCCTTATTCACCATGTAGGGTATTTCGGAAATGCTGATGTATTGTTTTTGCTTGTCCTTTTTATCAGTCTCAATTTGCGCAACACCACGCACGCGAATTGTTCCCCTGCCGGTTTTGTATGCTTCAATAATTCCGGCACGACCGGTGATTATTCCTCCGGTTGGAAAATCGGGTCCGCGCACAAGATTGAACAGATAAGAATCATCAACTTCCCAATTGTCAATAAGCAACATTGTCGCATCGCAAATTTCTCCCAGGTTGTGAGGAGGGATATTTGTAGCCATTCCGACCGCGATACCCGATGAGCCGTTGATTAGAAGATTTGGAACCTTTGAAGGAAGAACAATTGGCTCTTTGAGAGTTCCATCAAAGTTTGGCGTGAAATCAACAGTGCCTTTGTCAATGTCTGCAAGCATTTCATCCGCAAGCTTTTGCATGCGAACTTCGGTGTACCTCATTGCTGCTGCATTGTCACCGTCAATTGAACCAAAGTTTCCCTGCCCGTCCACAAGCGGATAGCGCAATGAGAATTCCTGCGCCATTCTTACAAGTGTGGAGTAAATGGACGCATCACCGTGAGGATGGTATTTACCAAGCACTTCTCCAACGATACGGGCCGATTTTTTGTAAGCATTTGAATGCGTATTCGAAAGCTCATACATCGAAAAAAGAACACGCCTGTGAACCGGCTTAAATCCGTCGCGCACATCCGGCAATGCCCTGCCGACAATAACAGACATTGCATAATCCAAATATGAAGTTGAAAGCTCTCTCTCAATTGGTTGCGCAGTCACTTTATGCAAGGGAGCTTGCGCCGGTGTTGATGGAACATCATTTTTTGAGTCTGAATTGTTATCTAAATCTGGCATGAAAATTACCTTTAATTTTGATTTTAAGTGTCAATGTTTGCCGCATACTTTGCATTATCCTCAATAAATTTGCGCCTGGGCTCCACGGCATCACCCATTAAGATATTGAAGAGCTCGTCCGCCTTCATCGCATCATCAACGCTCACTCTTAGCATTGAACGGTTTTTCGGGTCCATGGTTGTATCCCAAAGCTGTTGCGGATTCATTTCACCAAGACCTTTGTATCGTTGCGAGTGGTAGTTTTTTGGATTGCCCCATTCTTGCAATACTTTTGCAAGCTCGGCGTCAGTATATGCGTACTGCTGGCGGGAGCCTGCTTTTAGGCTGTAAAGCGGAGGTTGCGCGATGTAAATGTGTCCGAGTTCTACTAAAGGCTTGAGATAACGATAGAATAGAGTTAGTATGAGCGTCCGAATGTGCGCACCATCAACATCTGCATCTGTCATTATAACTATTTTATGATAACGCAGTTTGCTAATGTCAAAATCGGAGCCGAAATTTGTTCCGATTGCCATTATCAGATTTCTTATTTCAACGCTTGAGAGAAGTTTTGTAACCGAAGCTTTTTCCACGTTTAATATCTTGCCGCGCAAAGGAAGAATCGCTTGTGTTTTTCTATCACGCCCTTGTTTTGCAGAACCACCTGCAGAATCTCCTTCTACGATATATAATTCACATTGCGCAGGGTCCGTTTCTGCACAGTCGGCCAATTTGCCGGGCAATACGGTGGAATCCAAAACGCCTTTTCTGCGAATCAAATCTTTTGCCTTTTGAGCGGCCTCACGAGCCTGCATTGCCTGCGCACCCTTTAGCACAATTACTCGTGCATCCGCAGGATTTTCCTCAAAATATGTGCGAAGACCATCGCCAACAATTCCTTCTACTATTCCTTTTATCTCCGTGTTGCCAAGTTTTGTCTTTGTTTGGCCTTCAAATTGAGGAGAAGGAAGCTTGATTGAGATGACTGCCGAAATTCCTTCGCGCAAATCGTCACCCGAAATAGTTCCCTCTTTTAGAAGCTTGTTGGCTTTTGCATAATCGTTCACGCTTCTTGTAAGCGCTGCCTTGAATCCGGCAAGATGAGTACCACCTTCTACCGTGTGAATGCTGTTTACATATGAGAAAATGTTTTCCGAATAGGCATCGTTGTATTGGAGAGCTATTTCACATGAGACTGCGCCTGCCTCTTTCTCAAAGTAAATTACAGGATGCAAAATGGTTTTGTTCTTGTTAAGATGAGAGGTAAATTCAATTATGCCACCGCTAAAATGAAATGTTTCCTGCTTGCCATCATGCTCATCAGAAAGCAAAATGCGAACCCCTTTGTTCAGATATGCAAGCTCGCGAAGCCGGTTTGAAAGTATTTCGTATTTGAATTCAACTGTTTCGAAAATTTTTGGGTCCGGCTTGAAAATAATGGTTGTGCCGTTTGCACTCGCAACACCTATTTCTTTCACTGGTCCTTGCGGCACACCGCGGGTATATATTTGAGAATATTCCTTTCCATCGCGCTTTATTCGCGCCTCCATGTGTTCCGAAAGCGCATTTACACACGACACACCCACTCCGTGCAAGCCTCCCGACACTTTGTAGGTTTTATTGTCAAATTTGCCACCTGCATGAAGCACAGTCATTACGACCTCAAGTGCAGATTTTTTCATTTGGGCGTGCATTTCAACAGGAATGCCCCGTCCGTCATCAGTTACAGATATGGAGCCATCTGCCAGCATATCAACCTTAATCTCTTTGCAATGACCCGCTAGGGCTTCGTCAATTGAATTATCAACTACCTCATAAACAAGATGATGAAGACCCCGAATACCCGTGTCGCCGATATACATGCTTGGGCGCTTTCTTACCGCTTCCAGCCCTTCGAGTACCTGGATGGTGTCGGCACCATAATTTGAGGCAGGTTTTACTGCTTCTTGTATTTTTAAATCTTTTGGATTGGTTTTTTCCATGGAATATCCTACCTTAGAAAGATGCTAATTGCATTAAAAACCCCATAAATTTACGACGTTAAAATCGTATGTATTTATATGCACTTGAAAGCTTTTAAACCGATTGGGGGATAGATTTTGAAACCGCAAAAAACGGTTCAAAAAAATGCAAAAGCATATATAAATGTATGTAGAGGGTGAAAAATGCCAAAAAAGAATGCGACGTAAAGGATGATAAACCGCACATCACAAGCCGTTAGATTAGACATTTTACGAATTTAAGGCGTTTTCAAGTTGTTTTCTGACTTATTTTTTCATTCATTCCGAAGAAGATTTTGCACCCATTTTTCAGGCGATATATTTATTAAGTCCAAACACACATCTAACTGAATTACTACAGGCTTAGATAACGCGCTGTGTTCTAAAAAATCAAGGTGTTTTGAATGGTAGGAATAAGACCCGCAAAAACATGCAGAGACCTCACGAAGGTTGCATGGACAAGATTCTCAAAGAGAAAGCCAAGAAAGTCATACGTAAAGTCAATGCCGCACACCAACCTGCTGAACTTTAGGATGGGAAACAAAAAAGGTGAAGGTTACGACACAGTGTACGAGCTTATTGCAAAGGAAGATGTCCAGCTAAGAGACAACTCGCTTGAAGCCGGAAGACAGTCGTGCAACAAATATCTTGAAAAGACAATTCCGAATCAATATTATTTCCACTTAAAAGTCGTGTGCCACAATGTGATCCGCGAAAACAAAATGATTGCGGGTGCGGGAGCAGACCGTTTGCAGAAAGGGATGAGAGCATCCTTTGGTAGACCAACAGACCGCGCGGCAAGGATAAAGAAGGGTCAATCAATACTTACCATCACGACAAAATCTTCGAACAAGGAGCACATCCGGGAATCGATGCGAAGAATGACTGCAAAACTTTCCAAGGGATGGAGAATGATAGAAAAGCCCCTTGCCGCTTAAGGAAAGGGTATTTTTATGGAGTCGCAGGAGTTCATACAGTCAGAGCTTGACAGTGTAATTAACATCTTGCGCTCAAACCCACACGTAAGGTTCAGTCTTGATGGTCTTGCAAAAACCAGCGGAATGCGCCCCGACTTCTTAAAAAAATGGGTGCGCGTTCTTGAAGACAAAGGTCATGTGAAAATATTTTATAGCATCTCCGGCGAAGAATTTGCATGGATTGGTAATGGAAAAATTGAAGATAACAACGTACGCACAACACAATTTCCGAAACCACAAAAATCACAGGGCTCGAAAGAGAGGGCAGTATGCGCCCTGCTTGGAGATATACACCAAAAACAACAAACACTGTCTTCCCTTCTTGAAAGAAAAAGGTTTTTGGAATCAAAATGCACGATAACAAATGGCGAATTTCATATTTTGCAGATGCAAATTTCAAGAACAAAAAAAGAGCTTGGAACACTGCTTGTGCAGGCAAAGCAGATTACATCAGAATCATAAAAAATAAAATCTCTTCTTAATTTGGATTGCACCTTCCGGAAATCGGTCTTAGCCCCTTAAACGACAATCCGCTAAAGTAGGGTGTATCATAATAGATTGTAAAATCGTTGTAATATTTTGATGTGCTTGTGCGAACTGTGGTTGTAGTATCAGAACATGCGACTGCGGTGCGCAAATAGACCGATTTTCTCTCCGATGGGGCAAGCGTAATGCTAAGACCGGTCAGCGCGCTTGCTCCAGCGGTTCCGTACAAAGTTAAACCCGTTGTTGAGCCTGCGCTTGAGTGATTTGAATATACATTAAATGTGGTTTCGGAACCATAAGGCTCAAGCACAAAACTCTTGATTGTTATCGGCTTTGAATCGATGTTTTCCAAAAGCAGTGAAATTTCCCCGGAAGATGGAGTTGATGCATAATAATAACCTTCCATATCGACGATGCGAACCGGTTGTGCTTGAGTTGACCAATATGCACTTGACTCGGTTTGGGATATGTCTTGCGAAGATTGCGTGAAAAAAATGCTCAAACTCACTGCCACAAGCGCTACTAAAAGCACTACGCCTAAAATTATCAGAAATTCTGCGGATAATTGTCCCTTTAATTCCATGTTAGCATTCACCAGAATTTAGTTATTAAAACTATTCCTGCAAAAAACCGGAAGAGGATATACGCTGGTTTGCGTAAGGTTTGCATTTGAGCCCGGCACTTTGAAGGTTATGCTTAAATTTGTTGAAAAAGAGCCTGCGCTTTGAGCGCAAAGGTCTGATTCTTCACCGAAATATTCAGTTACAATTGTGCGATTTGAGTATGCACCGATTGAAAGTGTGCAATCGCACGGGGAAAATTTGCATGTCTGAATTGTGCAAAAATTTGAGCCGACTCCGTCGGTTAAGGTTGAATTGTAAGAAAATATTGCCAATTGCTCGCCGTTAAAATTCATGCTTTTTATAATTAGGGGGGAATCCGCGCGGGATTCAAGAGCAAGATAAACCCGTTGTGTTTCATTGTCATAAAAAGAATTTTGCACAGAAAATGGTTTAGCCTGTATTTGCCAAAAATCCTTTTCCTGCGACACGCGTATATTATTGGCAAAATCTGGCATAAGCCCGAATAATGCGATTACTATTAAGGCAACGGTAAGCAAAAGCCCGACGATAATTATGTAATCAACAGATGCTTGCGCAAGTTTGCCCATAGAATGAAAAAGAGGGCTAAATTAATAAAGAAAATTCCGGTTTGCAAATGCTAAAGAGAAAAATTTTAATGCGAAATTGGTTTGACTAAACCTCAAAAATTTTGTGTGCGATATGTGCATATATTTTTATTGCAAAATCTTCCTTATTTATTTTCGGATGTTTGTGATAAAAACCTCCGGCATAGATAAATGCGTCTATAACGAGGGAGTTTTGGCTTTCCTCGGACAAAACACAATTATATGAGCTCGCGGTTTTTTGCACCATATCGCGCAATTTGCCAATCAGTTTAGCATAAAGGGCATCACTTTTGAGGGTCCATTTGCCCGAATGATATTCCAACAGCGCTTTTTTTACACTCAAACTGTTTTTCCACGGCTGTTTAGGATGAACTGCCGAATGAACAATAGTCATTGCTAATGGACACATGAAAGTACTTATGCAAATAAATATTTAAAAACTATACAAAAATCAGAGGTAAATAAAAAATAAAAAGAATAAAAAATTTAATGAAGAAAAAAACCAACCCGGCTTAACGAGCTGAACGAGCCATACGCCGACCGACGTTTCGGTCGTCTATTGGCAAGCTCCGCTTATCTGGCAGACCTTGCCATTCGCTCGGTTTCGTCTTTCTTCTTAATGGCGTAGGAGTTCTGGGTATCGCCTTTTGCAGCCAATTCTATCTCATCTGCAAGAGCTTCGGCCAAAGTTTTTCTGCTTCCGAATCCGCCCATTATAGCCGCAAGAGTGATGTTTCTCAATGCCATGTCAAGCCTGCGCGACGCCGAAACGTCAACTGCGACCTGATAAGACACGCCTCCAAACGATACACGGGTAAAGTCTTCACGGGGCGCCGAGTTCTCAATTGCGTCTATTAAAAGCTGTACGGGGTTTTTTCCGGAGCGCTTTGCGATTATGTCAAATGCTGTTTCCACAATCTTCATTGCCCGAAATTTCTGACCCTGCATTGAGCCATTTGTGCGGATAACTTTGCCAGATGTTTTCTGGCCGGTTCCACCGCGCATAAGCTTGTTTACGAGACGCTCAACGATGTTTACGCGGCTCTTTTTGAACTGATATTTTGCCTGCCTTCCGTGCGAATGCGGGATAACTACCGGGTCCAAATTCACATATGCAATAAGCGAAGGATCGCTCACATGCACTGTGTCAAGCTCAAATTTGTTGAATAATTTGTCTGCCATATAAAAATTACCTCATTTACCTCTTCGGCTTCTCTTTCTTCTTTCTTACAAGCTGTTGCAAATCAACGCCGTTGACTTGTATCACTTTGTACCTGACACCAGGTATGGAGCCCATCTGTCCCCTTTGTGAGCCTCCAAGACCTTCCACCATTACTTCATCGTGCTCATCAATGAAATTGATGGCCCCGTTTCGCGGTGCGTGGCAGGTTACAAGCTTGCCGTTTTTGATAAGCTGGATTTTGACACATTTAATAAGCCCAGAGTGAGGCTGTTTTTGCTCAAGTTGCTTTTTCTCAATCACAATGCCCTTTGCTTGCGATGAGCCCTGCAATGGATCGTATTTCTCCTTAAGCTTGAGCTTCTTTCTCTTCCATGGCTTTTTTAGCCAGCGCTGTCTTTTTCTTCTTCGTTTAAGATCTCGTCCTGCAAATTCTCCTTTTCCCATTAGTTCACCAGGTGTTTGATTAATCATCAATTATTACTTCGTATTAAGGCGCAGATTACAATTAAATTTGCGCATAAGCAGAGCTCGATGCAATTTTATTCGGTCTCCACCACGGCCGATAGCCGCACCTCTGTCCGTGTCATCAACAGTGACATAAACAGTCTTAGTATTACTCTTCTCATGGATGTTTATATTTGTTATGCTTATCGGCGCGAATATTGACTTTAAAAAATCCTCCATGCTCGGGGTATCCTCAAATACAAGAACCTGACGTCCGAACGCCTGGCGAACACGGGTTATATGCGCGCCTTTCGGCCCTATCGCTTTCCCCATCTCACCAGAAGCAACAAGAAAAACCACTGCTTTTTCGCCGATGCAGACATCTGTTGCGGACGCACCAGTGAGCTTTTCAAAAATTGCCAAGGATTTTAAATCGTCGTTTGTGAGTTCAACCATCAAGTCGCACCTATTGCTTTAGGATATCCAGAATCGGGGAATCGCCGACTTCGCCTATCCAGAGAGCGGACACCGGAAATGGCTTTCCGCAAAGAGAGCCAAGTGCCAGCGAATCAAGCTCACTCACATACACGCGTACCTGAGAGAGTGATGCATATTTTGTCAAATCCGCAGTCTCCTCTTGCGGAGAATTGGACGAGACAACCACGAGCTTTCCTTGCCCGTGAAGCACATGCCTTGCCGCCGCCTTTATCCCGAATTCAACCTTGCCAGTATCTACGCACATGCGTATTGCCTTTGATATGGAGGCTGAATCGGATTTTGTTATTTCTGCTTTAGATTTTTTTGATGCCATAATATTACCTCAGATTTTTTTCAAATCGTCTCTAATATTTTGTTTTATATTTAGAGCTTCATTTTTAGTTTCACAAGCCCAGTGCCGATTGGCACTGTTTGTCCGACGATAATGTTTTCCGTTACGCCGATGAGCTTGTCCTCTTCCGCTTTTACGGATGCGTTTACGAGGTGTTTTATTGTTTCCTCGTATGCTGCACGTGCAAGAACTCCAGCTTTTTGCCCTGCAAGCCCGTGCCTGCCAATGGAGGTGATTGCGCCGCCCATTGTCATTGCGTCGGTAAGAAGCATAAGATGCCTTACATCCACGGAAAGATTTTGCAAATCAAGAACCTGCTTGAATTCATGAACCATTGCATTTCGCGCCGCTTCTATTCCAAGCACGCGCTCGACTTCTTTCACGTCGTTTGTATAAACGCGAGCAAAGTCAATGCCTTCAATATCCTTGACTCCCAAAATATTTGAGCCGGACGTTCGAATGTAATATTCGTTTTTGTCTTTTATTACAATGGAGCGCCTTATTCCGGCAACACCTTTTATTTGCAATGCTTTGAGCTTGTTTGTAAGCCGTCTGATTGCACGTAATGTTGTGAGCTTTGGTTTTATCGAGATTGAATATTCACGGCTCTCGATTGTTCCCTGCCCGACTTCTTCTTTTACTTTTTTGCGCACGTCCTCAAGGTCGACGTTATTTGCCTTAAGTTCAAGCTCATCTATTTCAATCACGATTTTTTTGGCGTTGAAATCTTCGCTGATGTCTGCAATGCGCTCAAGAAAAACCGCGTCAAGCTCCGATGCGACTTTTTTCGCTTTTTTCTCGTCCTTGGCGTTTGCACCCAAAAGATAAATATCCATCAAAGGCTTTTTTGGGGTTTTTCTTGCATCCACAAGCTCGATAAGACGCGGCAAACCTGTTGGCACCTGCTCGGCGACTCCGGCGTAGTGGAATGTGCGCATAGTCATTTGCGTTCCGGGCTCTCCGATTGATTGCGCGGCGACAATGCCCACTGCTTCGCCCACGGCGATTCTTCCTTTTTCTTCAGTGACAGCCATAAACACACCTTAGTTTTTCTCCTCTTTGTCGTATTCAAGCCCGCGGGCGTACATCGGATCTATCTTGTCTCCGCCGTACACAAATTGCACGACAGACATTGCCGAATCGCGTACAGAATAATCAGGCATAACCACCATGTCTTGCAAGGCGTTAATCAGCCTTCGCTGCATGTAGCCGGACCTTGCAGTTCGAATAGCAGTGTTAACAAGGGATTCTCTTCCTCCCATTGAGTGCTGGAAAAATTCGGTTGCACTAAGTCCTTTTCTAAATGAGCTGAAAACGAACCCTCGTGCAAGTGCACCCTTGTCTCCCTTTGGATAATGGGGGAGCACACGCCCGCGATAGCCACGGCTCGGCCTCTTGCTTCGAATAGCCTGCTGACCAACCATAGATGCCATCTGAATGGCATTTAGAAGCGAACCACGGGCTCCGATGCTTGCCATGATAATTGAAGTGTTGTCATATCCCAAATTTCGCTCGACGACTCCGCCGGATGCGTCACGGGCCTTTGATGTAAGTTCCATGATGCGGTCCTCAAGAGTTTCCTTGAGACTGCGACCCGGCATGCGGTCAAGCGTCTTGTTTTTGTACTGCGTTATTACAGACTCTATTTCTCGCCTCATTGTGTCTTGCAATTTGTCAATTTGTTCTGCGGCATCTGGCGGAAGCGAGTAATTTGACAATGATACTGAAAATCCGTGCTTTGTAATTACCTCAAGTTCCATTCTGCCTGCGCGGTCAAGGAAATCACGTGCTGCCGCAGTACCTTTGAGATGCACTATTCGCTGTAAAATCTGGTCAAGTGCTTTGTCATCAAGCGCACCGGAGAGAATAATTCCGTTTTTTATCACGATGTTATTGTCCTGATGATCCGAGCCGTCTGCTTTTTTGCGGCGGAATTTACTCTTGAAAGAGCAGGAAAGCTCGGATGGAAGCATTGTTGAAAAAAGTATTTTGCCAGACCATCTTCCTTTGCGATCCGGTTCCGGCAAACGGGTTATTCCGGCGACAGCCAAAATGTTGCATGCCTCGGATTTATCAAAATCGGTTTCATCGCGTGTAAGGAAAAATGCTCCTGACACGTAATCTTCTTGCGGCTTGATGATTGCCTTTCCATGCCTTGGAGAAATTATTTGGCGATGGACTTTCATTAGCATTTCTGCCTCAACCTTTGCCTCTTCGGATTGAATGACGTGCAAATTCATTTCGTCGCCGTCAAAGTCTGCATTGTAAGGCGGGCAAACAATCGGATTAAGCCTCAATGTTCTTCCCGGAAGCACTCGTACCGAATGGCACATAATGCTGATACGGTGCAGTGAAGGCTGCCTGTTGAAAAGAACAGTATCGCCATTAATTAATTGGCGCTCTACTATTGAGCCGACTGCCAAATTATTTGCGATTTCCTCACGAGTCTCATCAGTTACTCTTATTCTTCGTGCATCGGGCCTTATCACATAGCCTGCACGCGGATATTTGGTTGCCTTGATAAAGCTGCGGGCATACTCAAGATTCCACGAGGTAACAGTCATTGGGACAGTCATCTCTTCTGCAATTTCCGGCGGAACGCCGACATCGTCAATTGAAATGAGCGGGTCCGGGGAGATAACTGTTCTTGCAGAAAAGTTAACACGCTTTCCTGAAAGATTGTATCTAAATCTTCCTTCTTTACCCTTCAACCTTGCGGACAAAGTTTTAAGGGGCCTGCCCGAACGGTGTCTGGCTGGCGGAATGTTCGCAGTTTCGTTGTTAAAGTAAGTTGTGACGTGATATTGCAAAAGCTCCCAAAGATCTTCAATAATAAGCTGTGGCGCGCCGGCATTTATGTTTGCCTCAAGGCGTTGGTTGATTCTCATGATGTCCACAAGCTTGTGTGTGAGGTCATCTTCTGAGCGGTCACCTGTTTCTAATGTGATTGAAGGTCGCACGGATACTGGCGGCACCAAAAGGCAGGTAATTACCATCCATTCTGGGCGCGAATATTGAGGGTCTATTCCGAGTTGTTTTAAGTCCGCATCGGAAACTCCTGCGAGCCATTCGCGGATTTCTGTTGGAAGCATTACATCTTTGTCTTTGTAAAAGGTGGTTGGCTTGAGAAGTTTTATCTCCGGCAATTTCTGTCCGGTGTGCGGGCAGTTTGTGGGGCGTTTTATTCTGACCTTTAGCTCCATCTCATCTGCATCAAGATTTTTTCTAATTTTGTCAAGCTGCTCATCCGTCCAAAGCAATTTCTTTGAGAAAGGAGATGTATTTTGCAAAACATAAAGCACTACTTTTGAAAATTCAGGGTGCATTACAGGGCGCACTAATTCTATGTGCCCAAAATGTCCCGGAGAGGTGCCTGCTTTTCCTCCGGAAGTTTTGTCCTTAAGACCGGGGTCAATGACACCCATTCGCGGGTCCACAAGACCGCCATCAATTGGGTAAGAGTCGTCATTGTAAGTGTCTGGCACGGTGATTTTCACCACAGACATCTTTCTTACCATCTCCGGAGAGAAGAGGGAGAATTTTATTTTGTCAATCATTTTTGTTACTATCATAAAAATCAACCCCTTCTTATGCTTTATCCTTTAACAACAGCCTTGGGAATATGCCTATTGATTTTATCTCGTCGAGCAATAGCTTGAACGCATGAGACATTTCCACATAATAAATTTCTTGCGTGTTTTCATCAAGCGGAGACACGAGCCTGTTTCGGATATAATCCTTGTAGCCGATTGCTCCGGTCTTTGCACATACAAGCTGGTATGAGCGGTCCGATTCTTCCAGCAACCTCTCACGAATCAACATGGATGCGCCGTAGCCGATAAGGCAGTCTCGCTCCATTTCTCCGAAACGCAAGCCTCCTTCGCGAGCCCTTCCTTCTGTTGGCTGGCGAGTGAGTAATTGCACTGGGCCTCTTGCACGAACGTGCATCTTGTTTGAGACCAAGTGATGAAGCTTTTGATAGTAAATTACGCCGACATAAATTTTTGCGGCAAGCGCTTTGCCGGTTTTTCCATCATAAAGTGTTTCTTCTCCATATTCGTTAAAGCCGAGTTTTTTAAGCTGGCTTCGGAATTTCTCTTCCGTATCACCTGCAAATGCGGTTGCGTCTGCAAACTCTCCGGAAAAGCACGCAGCTTTTCCTCCGAGCATCTCAAGAAGATGCCCGGCAGTCATACGCGATGGAATTGCGTGCGGATTGATTATCAAATCAGGAACAATGCCCTCTTTTGTAAAGGGCATGTCTTCCTGTGAAAGCCTAAGGCCGACAACTCCTTTTTGCCCGTGCCTTGAAGCGAATTTGTCTCCTTGCTCTGGAACTTTTATTGAGCGAACACGAACCTTTACAAGCCGATTGCCTGAAAGTGAATCGGTGATAAGAACCGAATCTACGGCGCCCTCATCTCCTGCTTTTACAGAAAGCGAGTTGTCTCTTTTTTTCTCTTCAACCATTCCGAAAACTGAAATTTCTTCCAAAAATCTGGGTGGGGAAGTTTTACCGACAAGAACATCTTTTGGCTCGAGTTTTGATTCGGGCATTATGATACCATCGTCGGACAAAAAGCGGTATGCGCGTTCATCACGGTAACCTTGCGCAGTTACTGGCGGAATTTCAAGCTTGTCTCTCTGCCCGCCAGGATAACGTCTCTCTTCTGTTTCGTGAGTCTTGTAAAAGACAGAGCGTCCGAGCCCTCGGTCTATTGCCGAGCGGTTCATTACCAATGCGTCGGATGTGTTGTAACCCATCATTGATGAGACTGCGACCACAAAATTTTGACCTGCGGCGTGGTCTGCAAATTTCATTAAGCGATAAGGCCTTGTTTGCGCGAGCGGCTGCTGCGGATAAAACATGATATGCCCACGCGAATCATTTCTCTGGTTGAAATTAATCGTGTAAGTGCCCAGAGATTGCTTTGCCATTGAGCATGCCATTGTAACTCTTGGGGATGAATTGTATTCTGGATATGGAAGAGTTGATACAGTTACACCTGTAATCGTAACAGGGTCTATTTCAAGATGCGTGTGCTTGTCGGTGATATCGGATGGCTTGAGTGCGATTAATGCACCTTCTTCCTCTTCTGCATCAAGATATTCTATTACTCCCAATGACACAAGCTTGCCCCAGCTCATCTGCGAATTTTTGAGCTGTTCATCAAGCTCGGACGTTAATTTGCTTTTGCCGTTTTCTACAATTATATAAGGTCGCCTCGAGCGCCCTGAATCGGAATTGATGTAAAGCTCATCGGTTCGTTTATTGTACGCAAAATTTACTCCGGATGGAATTGTTCCGGCACGGCGTTCCTGCACAAGTTTTGTAAGAACATCTGCGCCTTTTTCCACTTCACCAACAAGCCTGCCATTAAGAAGAACTGAAGTTTTTCTTCCCTGAGGCTTGACTACACGTCGTTTTTTCTTTTTTGAAGCCATAAGTATCCCCTTTATTGCGATGAGGGCTCTACGCCGAGCCTATAGAGCGCCTGCTCCACATCCTCATCTTTTTCTCCTGTTGAAATTTCGCAAAATAATGACATATTTTTTACAAGAGCGCATGATGGTCCTTCTGGAGATTCGTTGGGACAAATTTTACCCCAATGAGTTCCGTGAAGGTCACGCGCTTTGAAATGCGGGTGCTTTCTTGAAAGCGGAGAAATAATTCTTCGCAAATGCGACATCGATGAAAGAAATGATGTGCGATCAAGAAGCTGTGATACTCCTGTTTGCCCTGCAATCCAGTTGCCGGTTGCCATCGAATATCTTATTCTGTCTGAAAGGGCATCTGGTCGCACAAGCGTCTGCACTGCCAAACGCCTTCCTCGCGCGTCGGCGCGTCCGGCTTGGTATGAAACATCTTTTACTAAAAATTGGAATGCGTATCTGAAGAGCTCTTCCATCAAATCGCCAGTAAGTTTTATCCTCTTGTTTGCATAATGATCCTTGTCATCGGCAGGAATCAATTTGTTTGCAACAAGAATTCCGCGTTGTGCCATCTTGCAAAGAAACTTTGCTTTTGCGAGTCTGTCCGCAGGCTCTGTTCCGATATGTGGCAAAAGATATGTATCAAGAAGAACTTCTGCTCTCTTCTTTCTGTATTCTTCTGTCTGACCGGGCGCAGCTTTTTTGCCAACATAGTCAAGAGCGTCGTTTGCACCTGTGACATTGTCAATTTCCATGTTAAGCATAATGTCATTTTTTATTGCGGTCTCATCCATGAATTGCAAATATATCTCGTCGTTTTTCTCAAGCCCCAATGCCTTTAATACGGAGATAAGCCCGAGGTCTTTTGGAGATGCCGGAAAAACACAGTGAAGTAATCCTTCGGTCGTGCGCTCTACTGCACTTCGTGCACGGAAACCATGGCGAGTTGAGAAAACTTTTGAAGTGACAATTTTATCGTCTTTTTCAAAAGTGGTCATGATACGGTTCGGCGCCAAATCCTCAATAGATGTGAGCACACGTTCGCTCCCATTGATAATGAAATATCCGCCCGGGTCTGCATAATCTTCGCCTGCTGCAGCCAATTCGTCCTCGGACATATTATCGAGGTGACAGAGTTTGCTTTTTACCATCACCGGAAGCTCGCCGATAAAAACTTCCGAAAACATTTTTTTCTCGACACCGTTGTAAACAGGAATTATCTCAAGAAAGATAGGTGCGGAATAAGTAAGATTTCTTGCCCTTGCCTCGGATGGAAGAACAACTCGTTGTGAGCCGTCGGCTTCAATGACTTTTGGCTTGTCGAGGCGAACGCGCCCGAGTTGAAGTTCAAACCCTTCTATTGAAGGCTTGATAACACCGATTCGGTCAATTATCTGTTGCATTCCATTCTCAACAAATTTATTATACGAATCAAGATGTTGTTTTACGAGGCTGTTTTCTTTGAAATAGCTTTCTAAAAGTTCTTTGCTCATCCAAACACACCACACGTACGAGACCAAAAAGTTATGGCGCAGACTAGGGAAAAAAATCCTGCTTGCGCTAACCCTTGGCAACTATTCTGTAATAATCATAATTTCCAGTATGGTCTTTTCTTTTTATGAGAATAAGATCCCCTGGCTTTGTTTCAATCCCAATCAATGCGGGATCCGAAGAATAAATTCTTGGAAAAGATGACTCGCCCGTGGCGAACTTATGCAAAACTTTTGCCTTTTCCTCGTCGTTGAGCAACACGTGCTCGGGAACAAGGTTATGAGTTAATTTTTCTTTAGGTTTTTTAGAAGATTTTTTGACCAAAGTAACACCACTAGCCTGTGGAATAAAGATTGTGCGCCTAAACATTAGATTACAAGAATTTATAAAGGTTTTTGAAATTCCCCATAAAAAATCGAGGCAACTTCAGTGGAAAACTACCCTTTCAAAGTCCATTTATAAAGAGCCTTCCAAGCTCTTCTTGGTGAATGAATATGTACATTGATATAGCAAATATGACATTGGAAGAAGTGAGCAAAGTGACCAGCCTTTTAGGTTCCGCAAGGATTGATGCGTATCTTAGCAAAGTGGGTGAACACGCCTATCTTTATACAGTGGATAAAGAAAGATATACACGTATCATGGAGCCCATGATGGTGGAGGTTTAACCACGTCAAAAGCCAATATTTTTAGGCATTTGCACGCAATAGGATAGCCCTCTTATCTGCTCAAAAAACAGAGAGGAGGAATTCTTGGGAAAGCTGTTTGTTTGTTTCACCAAACTTACCAAATATCTCTCCCAAGAAAAAACTAACTTTAGAAAAAATATCAAAAACAAATAGTTATTTTTTCAGTATAAGTTTTGTAGAACTGGATTTCCCGCTGTTTAGACTGATGATATATGCACCGGAACTAAGAGCGTTTAAGTCCAACTGCAAATTATGCGCCCCGGCTTCAAAAAAACCGGCATTGGACATTTGATAAACTTCTTTTCCCTGTAGATTATACACATAAATACCAAGATTTCCAGGCGAGGCTATTCTAAAAAACAGCTCGCTTGAAGCTTGGAAATAATTGATAACTTCAAACTGATTTTGCAACTGAAAAAAGTTTGCGACAGAGGATGCATCGCGAAAATCAAATATTTCCGTGCCTTTAGGCACATATTTTACATTGCTAAATTGAGGATTGCCAGACGTATCGTAGGTTATGTCCAAGTATATGTTGCTTATTTCTTTTGAAGGTGCATACGCAAGAGAATGAGTATGCCGGGCAAAGAATTTTGCAATTGGCTCGGTTCCATTTTGACCTTGCGCACCGGTAAGACAGGAAAGAAATATCCATTGCGAGCGGTAAAAATATTTTGCGCCCAAACTGTCCAAAAGTTCTGCATCAAAAAGATCGATGCGCTCACTCAACACGCTTTGGACTTTATTGTCCCCGTTATACGCAAGATAATGACGATATGAAAAATCATTCGGGTTGTATCGGTTGCTGGAACCTGGCAAAATATTTAGGAAAATGTTGCTTTGATTTCCATGGCCAACAACCACACCGTAATTTATTTTGTTGTTTGAAATGTCACCATTGTATGCCCTTGAAAAAAAGGAGTTGAACAACGGGATAAGTAATGTGTCGTAACCCGGCTCAAATACGCGAATGTCAAAATCCTTGAGATTTATTTTGTTGTTTGCATAAAATGAAAAAAAGTTTGCCCCATTATGATTTCTTTTCGCGATTATTGCCGCAAGAACAGGCAAACCAGGTTTTGATGAATAGGAAGTATATTGATGTGCAAGAAGATCATAGGGATATTGGCTAAAACGGGTTATGTGAGTTGCATCAAATATTTTTTGTATCACATCTGGTTTTGCAAGACTGTCTGAGATATCTATTGCCTGCATAAGGTCCTTGTAATTTTGAAAGACTGCTCCGTTTTCCCATTGAGGGGAAACGTCTATCATCTTATGCAAAAGCTCTTTGCTTATGTTAAACGATTTTGCAAACGAAGGAAGGAAAAATTGTTTTTGCACACAAGACTGATATGATAATGAAAGGCAAAAAATAGCATCGGGACACGAATAACTTTTCATATTGCCAAGCATACTATCAAGTTTCAAAACCCATTGCGAAGAAGAAGGGTCAAGGTCCTCTTTTTGCATTGCACCAAGCAAAGGAATGACCATAGTATGATAAGATTTTGAGGGGGGATTGCCGGAGCCATCAAGATTATCGAGGTAATTTAACATCATGCCCTGGCAATTTTTGTTAAAATCATCAGAATAATTTATGGCATATGCACAAAGAATTGAAAGTGAACCGCTTGCATCTTGCCGGATTGCATCCGAAAAAAGAAAATCGCGGAATATTTTCAAGTTTTGCTCTTGTAGCCGCGCCCCGTAATACAACACCTTGCAAGCAAGCGCATAAGATGGAACATTTGTTTGGGATAGCTCAAAGGAGATTTGTATTAAACGGGTGGTTGTACTATCTGAAACGATGCAATTTGGCCTTGTTTTTCCCTCGGATAAAAAGTTTGAGATTATTATCAGAAGGTTTTTTTGCAATAGGGCATCATCCTTATTGGCAAGCAAATATTCTGCGAAAGCCATTGTCAATTCGTTTACATATTTGCTTTGAATCGGGCGTTCATATATGCTCAGACCATTGCTATCCTTAACTGCGATATAATCCAAACCGTAAATATCCGAAAAGAAAACGGCACTATCTGCACATGCAGAGGAAAGTGAATTTATTATGCCGCGATTTTTATCATCGAGGAAATTTAGCATGAATTCATTTTGCCATGGATCGTTCGCAGTAGAAAAAATATATGCGGAAAAATAATCTTCATTTATTTCTAGATTGAGTGCATTACACGAAAGTAGTTGGAATATGTCATAATTATTTTGGCTTAACGTCTTTTCGGATGCAATTTCATCAAGAATGGAAATACTTATACTTGTAGAAAAAAATGATTTTAGTACTTCGGAACGATGGGCATAATCTACATCTTCATTAAGCACAAGTTCGCGAAGTTGGGCACGAGTGCCTGAATCATCGAGTGAATGGTAATAATATTTTCCAACTTGAGACAAGCATTCACTGGAGGCGTATGAAAGTTCCATCTTAAGAAGAGAGGACTCCATTGAACCGGTTTTTTTAAAACAACTAAAGAGAGTGTCGGATATTTCTTTTCTGAGATTTTGTGGGATTTCAAACCTAAGCGAATCCACCAAATCATATAGAGTATACAAACTGGTACAAGAGGTTTGATCTGCTTTACTTATTGACTTGAGCAAATCATGAATTTGCTCTTGTGATGAGTATATGAATTTTTCAATATTTTGCAATTGCTTGACTGATTGCGCATCCGCAAGCGGAGGCATAAAAAATGGAGCGACCACTGATGAAAAAACGACTGCAAGCTTTTTCAAATTCATGCGCATTTGCATGGGTATATATTGAAAATACATATATTATAACTTGCGTGATGGGGCTGGTGAGGCGAGTGTGCATAATACTGACATCAATATTAACACAATTAATCAAGACTGTCTCCATTTAACAAAACAAAAAATTTATTCCGATTCTCAATACTTCATCTTTTTAAATATCCTAAGATGAAATTAAATTCTGGAGGCTTACTTATGCAAGATTTCAAGACTACAGCCGAGATAAAAATACCAAAAAAGTTAATTGACCAAGTAATCGGTCAGGACAAGGCAGTAAAAATTATCAAGAAAGCCGCGAACCAGCGAAGACACGTACTTATGATTGGCTCTCCTGGAACCGGAAAGTCAATGCTTGCACAGGCAATGGCGGAGCTTATGCCAGCCGCAAGTTTGCAGGATGTTCTTGTTTATCCAAATCCCAACGACGAAAATAAACCGCTTGTGAGAGTTGTCCCCACCTATCCGAGCGAACACGATCTCAAAAAAGACCCGAGCCTTGCGGCAGTATATATGCAGGCGCAGGCTGCAAGAATGAAATTTGGAATGCAAAAAGGCGAGCCGAGAATTGAAATTCCGATCGTTACAACTGCAGGCGCAGGAAGAATGATTCATCAAAACGCAAGAAACCGCAGTATGCTTCCGTCAACAGACAAAGGACCCTCGGCAGGAATAATGTTTTTGCTTGGGTTCATGATGATTCTCATTTTCCTAAATATAATGGGAATGCTAAACGACGAGAACAAATGGTTTGTGCTGGCGGCATTAGGCGGCTTTGGAATACTTTTCCTTATGTGGAGATTCACAAATACATTAGGCAAACGAATGGGAATTATGGACCAGCACAACGAGCCAAAACTCATTGTCGATAATACAGGGCTTCACGCGGCCCCATTCATTGACGCAACAGGAAACAAGGCGGGTGCATTGCTCGGAGATGTAAAACACGACCCACTGCAATCGGGTGGATTGGGAACTCCGGCGCATTTGCGAGTTGAATCCGGCGCAGTGCACCGTTCAAACAAGGGTGTATTGTTTATTGACGAGATGGCATCGCTGAAGATGAGATGGCAACAGGAATTGCTTACTGCTATGCAGGAGAAAAAATATCCCATAACCGGACAATCGGAAATGAGCTCAGGCGCAATTGTAAAAACCGAGCCGGTGCCATGCGATTTTGTTCTTGTGGCGGCGGGAAATGTAATGGACATGAAATATATGCATCCTGCAATGCGCTCAAGAATTCGCGGTTCTGGATATGAAGTATATATGGAAGACACAATGGAAGACAACGAAGAAAATGAAAACATGCTTGTGAGATTTGTCGCGCAGGAGATTGCAAAAGACGGCAAGATTTCGCATTTTGGCAAAGATGCGGTAATTGAAATAATAATGGAAGCAAGAAGAAAAGCCGGCAGAAAGAAAAGGCTCACGCTAAATTTGCGAGAGTTGGGCGGACTTGTGCGCGCGGCAGGAGATATAGCACGCGAAGAAAACGCCGAGATAGTAAAGGAAGAGCATGTTAGGCGGGCAAAGGGGCTTGCACTCACGATGGAGCAACAGATGAGCTCCCGCTACATTGAAGTGAAAAAGGAATACGAAGTATTTACAACAAAGGGATTTGCAATTGGCAAAGTAAACGGTCTGGCAGTTCTCGGCGATGGCTCGTCCGGGCTTGTATTGCCAATAGTTGCAGAAGTAACTCCTGCGGCAAGCAAGAACGAAGGAAAACTTATTGCGACCGGAAAGCTTGGTGCGATTGCAAAAGAGGCTGTTGAAAATGTTTCGGCAATCATCAAGAAACATATTGGAAAAAACGTCGCGTCTTATGATGTGCATGTGCAATTTTTGCAAACCTATGAGGGAGTGGAAGGCGATTCCGCATCCATTTCAATTGCGGTGGCAATGCTTTCTGCAATGGAAGAGATACCGATTAGGCAGGACATTGCAATGACTGGCTCGCTTTCGGTTCGTGGAGATGTGTTGCCTATTGGCGGCGCAACTGCCAAGACGGAAGCTGCTATTGAAGCAGGAGTTAAGGAAGTGGTCGTGCCAAGGAAAAATGCGGCTGACATTTACCTGCCTCCGGACCTTGTCAATAAAGTGAAGATAATTCCAGTTGACAGCCTTGTAGATGTGTTAAAAATTGCACTGAAGGACGGGGCAGATAAAGAGAGAATTATCAAAAAGATTGGAAAGACGATAAAATAGGAAAATAAATTCAAAAATAGAAAATACAGAAACAAAAAAATGCAATCCATAAAAAAAATAAACAACAAAATTTTGATGGTGGCTCGGATGAAAAACCGAGCAAGTTTTTTATTATTTTTTTTTTGTTTTGAGTTTTTGAGTAGTTGTTTTTTATTTTAATTATTTTTTAGCCTAGATTCTGGTTCTGCTTTAGTAATTAATCAAAAAAGAGGGAATAAACAATATAGAAAATATCCGATCAGTGCGAAACGATTATCTTATCCCCAACGCTCTCGATGGAATCAAGCGACACCATGAACTTTTGACCTAAAGGCGATTTCACCGCCAATGCGTTCACTTGCGGATCCACTCCGAGCACTTTGCCCATATAGTTTCCGCCGATGCTTAGGACTTCTTTCCCGGTGACTTTTAGTTTGAGAACAACTCGCCTGCGTATTTCCTGCAAAATTGATATTGACGCAAAGCCCATAATCACTGCCGAAAGAAGAATGAATACAAGATCACTGAAATACACATATGGGTAGGTATCATTTACAATCCAGTTTGCACCGGAAATAAATACAAGCCAGAAAAGAACAGTAAATACTGCGTACAATCCGTATTTTACAACTTCAATTTTTCGCTTTTCCATCAGCAAATCAATCACTTTGCCAGATACCATCATAAGAATTGCCCAAGGAAGCAAAAGCAATACGCTTCGCAAAGCCATTGCAATTGTTTTGGCCGGATTTGAAGATATGTCCGCGGCACCTTGTACAAGAGACTGATAACCCGACCATATTGAAATTACGATTATCAACATCGCCGGCAAATAAAGCACAAGAGAAATTTTCTCCACGCTAAACTTGAATGAAGATATCGTTTTTATAAGAAGCTCTTCTATTCCGGATGCTTTGAGTATAAGATAAACTGAAATTATTGCAACTGGAACTTCGAACCCCCAGTTAAGAACGCGCGAAAGCACAAAAAGTATTCCGATAAGCGCGGGCACGCCAAATATCATGCGGGCATAATATGGCTCTTTTAATTTTTCCAAAATTACAAAATAAGTTTTTTCAAGCTCTTGCGCCTGCTTCATTACAAGCACTTCGACAGAATCTATTTTGAGCCGGGATTGAATTATCGGGAGAACGGACTCGTCGGATGCGCCATCAGACACAAACACGCAGGACTCGCAGGGAAATTCCGCCAATATTCTATCAAGCTGTTCAGAAATCGCCTCGTCCGCAACATAGCCCAAAGAGGCAGAGCCGGTAAGTGTTGCCACCTGTACATTGTGCTCGCCCGAGAGTTTGTCATAAATTGAAATTGCCTTGAAAATTGCGTTTGAATCCACATCTGCAGGATCCACTACTGCCAGCTTGATTGCGGCATTCAGATTTGCTTCTCGCCCGATTATTGGCCCGGAAACTCCCGCCTTGTCATAAAGGTCGTTGTCGCGGTCAACACAGAGTACAAGCTTTGGCTTTTTTAGCATAAGTAAAAAGAAGGACAATAAGTATTTAAATACTGGTCGTGCACCTTCTACTATAAGGACCTAGACAGGGCTTTAGGCGGATTTTAGTTTGGTGTTTAATTATGGATAAAAAGCCAAGAGTAGTCACTCCCGGCGAGCATATCGGAACCGAGGAGGAATATGTCGCAGGTTCTGGCACGTTTATAAAAGACGAAGGAATTTACTCTTCGATATTCGGGCATTTGATGGACAAAGACCGCACACTGAGCGTGTCTGCAAATGCACAGGTAACAACGCCGTCTATCGGGGCAAAAATAATCGGAAGAATAGAGGCAATAATAGATCCGATTGCGATTGTCAGTATAGAAAAAATTGAAGATGGAACAAATATGCGCTTCTCAAATTCGGGCGCGAGATTTATACTCAAAGCCCCCAACATCAAAAAGGGATATGTGAAAAGTGTCCGTGATGAATACAAAATCGGGGACATCATAAGAGCTAAAATAATAACCGAAAGCAATGGAGAATATCATCTCTCCACGGAAGACGATGATTGCGGTTGCATAAAGGCATTCGCATCTGGTCCGCAAGATAAAAGATATGCACTCATAAAAACCGCATCGGGGCTTGTAAATTCGCAATGCCCGGACAAAAAAGAGAATCGGAAGATGGCGGCAGATTATTATACAAAAGAATAGGAATTATTGCAGGTGTGTTTATGGAATTAAAAATCAGAAAGCAAGAAGCGCACTATCTTGAAATCGAGCTTGTCGGCGAGGATATTGCATTTGCAGAATCAATAAAAGAAATTTTGATTGAAAACAAGGATGTTGAATTTGCTTCGGCAACACTTGAACATCCACAGGTGGCCAGCCCGCTCATTGTATTGCGCACAAAAAGCAAGAATGCGCTTGAACTTTTGGCGGATGCGGTTGACCAGCTCAAAGAAAGCGCAGATGAATTCAAGGCGGCGCTCAAAACTGCCAAGAAAAAATAAATTCCAAATTTGGCGCGGCGATGTTGCCACGCACGCGTTTTATTATTTTTCAAAATTTAATATTTTCCAAAACAGATAGTGCTTATTAAATATACCTGCACTCTAAATTCCAAAAGATTAGGTGTACATATGGGCATAACTCAATGGCTTGCAGGAAAGAAAAAAGAGGACGCCAAAATACATTCTTCACAGGATTTTAGAAAAGAAAAAACAGGCCCTGCACCCAGAATCCCATATGTGACAGATGCGATTGCATTTCCGTATCTTGGACCGGTTTCAATATATTACATCACGCTTTTGATTTTCTTTTTCCTTTTCATCTTCACAAAATCGGGGCTTGTCGGACTTTTGGCAGGAATAAATATCGTCTTTATAGTGATGTGGGAATTTTATTCGGGCTCAAAAGAAGGAAATATAAAAAATGAATTAAAGGATACTGCAATCGCAATATTTCTCGGACTTGTAGTGTGGTTTGGCTCGGGCTTTTTACTAAATACGCCAACCCCGATTAATGCGATTGTTTCATGCTCCATGCTTCCTGTGTACGAGAGGGGAGATATGGTTATTTTACAGGGCGGGGAAGTGAAAACACAATATTTGCAATATGCAGGCTCGCTCAACGACATAAACTTAAGCACGGTTGCATATTATCAAAATCAGTCGGTGAAAGTGAATGGCTCAATTTATTCTTATTGCTCCACTATCCCTTCGGGCTCAAGCAAAATATGCGATGCATTTAGAACCGAACCATATAATTTTTATGAAACTCACGGACCGCTAAAAATTGAATATGGCGCATGTGTGAAATATTATTCAAAAGACGGCAAAGAGCAAATACAGCCGTGCGTGAAAAAAACATATTTTCAAGAAAAGGAAATTTCTTTTGACAAAAATGCAGAGTTAATTGTTTACCAACCCAAGAAAGGAGACGTGTATGCGCTGGTTGGAGACATTGTGCATCGAGTAAGATTTGCGATAAATGCAAGCGACGGCATAATTTACTTTACAAAAGGGGACAACAATCCGATTTATGATTTCCAATACTATTTCCAAAGCTACAAGATGGGAAACAGCCCAGTGCAAAAGAACCAAATAAAAGGGCGCATCATAGTGAGGATTCCCTTCCTTGGAAATTTCAAGCTGTTTATCACCCCAGATATACTTTTCTTGGATGAAGGGCAAACCGGATGCAATGCTTATTTTGTAAGCTGAACAAGTTTGCATCTTAATGTGCAAATAGGCTTAAAAATTCCAAATGCGACATAGATTCGGGAAGGTGAACGTTGATGTTCAGATTTGTTATAGAGGACGCTAAAAAATTTAAGGGCGCCATTGATGCTATTGTCAATTTGATTGATGAGGGAACGCTTGAGATTGATGCAGAGGGTATTAGCCTCAAGGCGATGGACCCATCTCAGATATCCATGGTATGCTTTACCATGCCAAAATCGGCTTTTGTGGAATATGAAGCATCCGACCCGGACAGAGTGGGGCTGAATTTTGACAACCTTTCGAAGATTTTGTCGCGTGCAAGAAGCGATGAAAAGCTTGAGATATACCGGGAAGAAAACAAAGTCATGGTAAAATTTTCATCCGGAAAGAAAAGGCGCTCGTTCAAAATTCCGGTGCTTGACATGCCTGCAAGCATTTCACGCGAGCCAAAGGTCGCGCCGGATGTTCAGATAAAACTTCTTGGAAGCATTCTAAAAGACCAGTTAAAGGATGCGGCGCTTGTATCCACTCACGTTTCATTTAATGCAATGGAAGAGGGTTTCCGCATAGATGTGCATGGAGATTCTTCTGATTTGCTTGTAGAACAGGAAAAAGATTCCGAAGAGATTATTGAGATGAAGGTGAGTGCGCCCGCAAAGGCAACTTTCCCGCTTCAATATCTTGAAGACATTACAAGAGCATGCCCGGATTCGTCTCCGGTCTCATTAAATCTAAAGACTAATGCTCCGATAAAAATCGAGTATGAAGTGTCCGGCGCAAAGCTTGCATATTATCTTGCGCCAAGAATTGAAAGCGATTAAAAAACGGAGAGAAATTTAGCATTAGTATATAAAAATTTAAAAAAAGAAAAAAACAAAAAGTAAAGATGCTAAATCATTTCCAAGTACTTTTTCACTTCCCAATTCGAGACGGTTGTTTTATAGTCGTCCCACTCGCCTGTTTTTACACACAGGTATTTTTTGAGAAGATCCGGACCGAGCACTGAAGAAACCAATTTATCCTCTTTTAGCGCCTTTACCGCCTCCCACAAAGAGCAGGGAAGTACATCAATATGTCGGTTTGCAAGTTCAGATTCGTCAAATTCAAACACATTTTCTTCTACCGGCGCGGGAGCCTCAAGCTTGTTTTTTATACCGTCAAGCCCGGATTTGAGAAGAACTGCAAAAGCAAGATATGGATTTGAGGACGGATCCGGACAACGTATTTCAAAACGAGTTGATTTTTCCCTTCCCTTTGCATAACGCGGCACACGAAGAAGCGCAGAACGATTCTGCCTTGCCCAGCAAATATAAGTTGCGGCTTCGTAGCCAGGTACAAGACGTTTGTATGAATTTACAGTTGGATTTAGCACGGCGCACATTGCCTTCACATGCTTCATTTGACCAGCCATAAAACTATATGCAGTTTGCGAGAGTTGGTACTTGTTGGAAGCATCGTAAAACATGTTGGTCGAGCCATCTGACGAAAACAGGCTTTGGTGTACATGCATTCCACTTCCGTTCACACCGGTGATCGGTTTTGGCATGAATGTAGCATGAAGCCCGTGTTTTGCAGCAATTGATTTCATCACAACTTTTAGCGTCATTGCCCGGTCGGCAGTTTCGAGCGCGTTTCCGTATTTGAATCCTATTTCGTGTTGACCCGGTGCAACCTCGTGATGGCTTACTTCCACTTCCATACCCATCTTTTGCAATGAGACAATCATTTCACGGCGAACATCATAACCCAAATCAAGCACAAGGTCGAGATACTGCCCCCGATCATGAGGCTCTGCAATTTGATTTGAAGATGTTTTTATAATTCCGTTCTCCTTTTTGAAAAGAAAGAATTCGAGCTCCGGGCCAGTATTGTAAACATAACCCATTTCATGTGCATCAGTCATTGTTTTTTTGAGAATATAACGCGGATCACCTTCGTAAGGTTTTCCGTCGGGCATGTGCACATCACAGATTATTCTGGCGGTATTGCCATAATCCGATGAAAGCCATGGAATTACCGCAAAAGTTGAAAGATCCGGCCTGAGTAACATATCAGATTCAAATATACGAGTGAACCCTAAAATGGAAGAGCCGTCAAACCATTGCCCGTGCACCAACGCATCATTAAGCTTATCCGCCGTAATGGTGACAGACTTTGCCATCCCCATTATATCCGAAAATTGCAGATTGATAAACTGCACATTTTCATCTTTCACTCTAGACATAACTTCTTCATTACTTATGCCAGACATATTCACACCTCAAATCGGTTGCAATTTATTTATCATAATATGTTAACACTTTGAGAAATCCTTCAGAGACAAATTCTTTTATATAAATTAATGGTTTGTACAATTGAATTATCACCCGAAAAGATTCGGCTTGCAAAAAAATATTGTGTTTTTCACAATAAATTCACAATACTTGTGGGATATACAGTAATATTAAGCTTACTTGAAGCGGATAATCAGATATTTTGACTCTTTTAAAAGCAGATTTTTAAAAAAATATAAAAAAATAGGGGTTCAGGAAAGGTTTCCCTTTCCTGAAAGGTTTGCAACTTAGCTTCTCACCAAGGCGTTTATGAATTCCTGGGCTGCCTGCATTGTGTCAGAGGCAGATTTGCCTGCAACAACAATCTTGGAGCCTACGGCCTTCACATACACGTTGGTTGTGTCAAAGTCAACTGCTGCGTCTTTGAGGACGTCTGCAGTAACTGAGTTCACGATTGGGCCACCGACTGTGATGACTACTCCGCCTGCGCTGCCTGCATCCTTGTCAGAAATGACGAGGTTGCTTGCCTGTTTGATGTCGTACGGCTGTATGACTTCAACAGATGCCGCATTGTTTGGCATTACGCGTGCTGAGACTGCATCCATGTTGATGGTGCATGAAGGTGTTGCGCCAGCTGTGGTGCTTGCCTTGCATGTTCCAACGGTCTGGGTGATTTCTTTTACTTTGAGCTTGACGCCGTCAGACAATGAGTATTCATCGCCTTCCTTTGCCTCCCAAAGTTCTCCAGAGGTCGCTAGGTCTGCATCTGCATATGCAAAGGTAAAGGTTGGTTGTCCAATCTTCTTTGCAACATACATGTCCATTGAGGTTGTTCCAACTGAGGTGATCTTTGTTCCTCTCTCAGTTATAACAGTCGGCTCATAGGCCT
>JBAZLL010000008.1:0-54387 GCA_041650255.1 Candidatus Micrarchaeia archaeon
AAGAGCGAAAAAAGCCCGCGCAAGACGAGGTAAGCGATGTGGATGGCAAGGTCGCAAAGCCAAAGCTTTCCGCCCAAGCCGAAGACGATTTGAACTTTTTCAGGCACGCAAGAAAAAAGGCGCGCGAAAATGTGAATCGCCGCTCGGAGCGCAACGAAGCCACACGATACATGTTCTCAGAAGATGCGACTCGGCGCCCGCCTGAATACGGACGGCAGACACCAACTGCATATGCAGGACGCTCATCATCTGGTTATACCGGGCGGCAACCTGCCGGCTATACCACAAGACAGGCGGATTCATCTCATTCGCGGGATGCAAACAGGCGCCCCGCCTCGCCCGGCTATTTGGGACGCTCGCCTCAAGCGGGGCAAAATCCTCAAAAGCACTCAAGGCACAAACGCCAATTTTCAAAGCATGGCAGAAACCGCTAATGCCAAAATCTAAGAATAGCCAAAGCCTCTAAAAAGCTTATAAACTTCCAATCCCTAATATAATTGCCTTGCGTGGATGGCGCTCAGAGCAATAAGCAATGAAGCGGCTGTCAACAACGCATTGGCATAAATTCAAAAAATTCATCAAAAAGATTCGCAAACCGGAAGAATTTGCATGGGTCATTTGACTCTAAAAGTTACACCGGGCTCAAAGAAGCCCGAAATCAAGCTCATAGATAATGGGGCAATCTCCCTTCATAGGTCCAATATGGCAAACGAGGCTGCGATAGCAGTCCGCCTTTGCGAGAGAGCCCAAGAAAATAAGGCAAACATTGCCCTCATAAAACTCTTGAGCCGCCTTTCCGGTTTTAAAGTGCGTTTAATCGCAGGTGCGAACAACAGGATAAAAACAGTGGAATTTGATTGCGAGCGGGAAACATTTCTCAAAAATATCACAGAAGCGCTTGAGGCAAAAAAAGCCTAAGCCGCCACCCCCTTGCACATTGCCACTTTTATCCTAGTCTCTTTTTGATGGGTTTTTCCAAAGGTGAGATTAATGGGAAAAACATACATCGATACAGTAAAATATCAGGTTTATGCAAACGTTGAAATTGACGGGCTTGTTGAAAAACCGGACGTAGTCGGCGCAATATTTGGTCAGACAGAAGGATTGCTCGGCGACGAGCTCGACCTGCGCGAATTGCAAAAGAACGGAAGAATAGGCAGAATTGAAGTTGACCTTTCTCCAAGAGGCGGCAAAGCGGTCGGGAAAATAAAACTTCCATCTTCGCTTGACATGGTTGAAACCTCCATATTGGCGGCTGCGCTTGAAACAGTAGACCGAGTCGGCCCATGCGATGCGCGAATCAACATTGAAAAAATAGAAGACACCCGCACCCTCAAGCGAAAAGGGCTCGTGGACAGGGCAAAGAATTTGCTCAAAACAATGCTTGTGGACGAAATCCCCGAGAGCAAGGAAATTTCCGAGCAAGTTCGCTCCGAGGTAAAAACTGCCGAAATATCCTCATACGGTCCGGAAAAGCTTCCGGCAGGACCCGGCGTTATGAAAATGGATTCCATAGTTGTTGTGGAAGGGAGAGCCGATGTTCTCAATCTTCTTAAAAACGACATCACAAACGCAGTTGCGGTTGGAGGAGCAAACGTTGCTCAATCAATTAGCAAGCTCACAAAGGAAAAGGAAACGACCGCCTTTTTGGACGGCGACCGCGGCGGAGATATTATTTTGGCCGAGCTCACAAGAATCTGCGATATAGATTTCGTGGCACGAGCACCGCGCGGGAAAGAGGTTGAAGAGCTTACAAGAAAAGAGCTCATAAAATGCCTGCGCTCAAAGGTTCCATACGAACAGGGCGGAGTAAATACCAGCGCATCAAACATTGCCAGCATCTCCGGTCCAGGCCCCGCTCCATCTTCAAATGGAGCAAGCAATGGAAATGGCAGTTATTCTTCGGGAGGGGAATCCCGCGAATACAGGCAAAACTCTTCGCCTTCAGGCAGATTTGAGTCTTACCCGCCGCGCCAGTCAGACAATGGCTATGTCGGTAGGCAATCCTCTTCTTCCTCTTCGCGTCCATCCTACTCAAGAGGCGAGAGATATTCGGCGCGTCCATCTTCTTCAAGAGGAAGCTATTCACGTGGGCCTGCAGGCGCATCGCCTTCTATGCCCCCGATAGCCGAACCAACTCCGCTTGAAAATGCACCCACGAGCGCTCCAGAGCCCGTGCAGATACGGGTTTCACAAGAGCCGGCGCCGACTGAAGTTCCAGCAGAGCTTATGTCTTCGCTCGGAGAGCTTGAGAACACATTAAAAGCCCGTTTTTATGATGCGTCCAATAGCATGACAAAAGAAGTGCCTGTTCGCGACATGATAAAAACGCTTGAAGCGGAGAGCCAAGTGAATGCAATTGTCTTTGACGGAATTATAACTCAGAGGCTTGCCGATTTGGCATCTGCTAAAGGCTCGCGTGTGCTTGTTGGAATAAAGCTTGGAAATGTTTTCAAGAAGCCATCGGGAGTTTTACTGTACACAAAACAGTAAGTCCAAAAAACGCGGAGTGGGAACATCGCACATCCATTGTCCCCCTCCCCATTTTTGAGGGTCTTTTCTGACCCTCCCCCTTAGCTATTATAAAAGTTCAATAGCAAATTATTGCATTCAAGAACCCATGCAATGGTTATCCAGCCACCTGTTGGTGGCTGTCCCTCCAGCCCGCTGATGCGGTCTGTAGGCGGTACCTGCATTCGGTATTTAATGTTTTTGAGAAATAATACATAATTGAGGACCCATGGTCCAATGGTTATCCAGCCACCTGTTGGTGGCTGTCCCTCCAGCCCGCTGATGCGGTCTGTAGGCGGTACCTGCATTCGGTATTTAATGTTTTTGAAATAATACATAATTGAGGACCCATGGTCCAATGGTTATCCAGCCACCTGTTGGTGGCTGTCCCTCCAGCCCGCTGATGCGGTCTGTAGGCGGTACCTGCATTCGGTATTTAATGTTTTTGAGAAATAATACATAATTGAGGACCCATGGTCCAATGGTTACGATACCTGCTTGACGTGCAGGTGATACGAGTTCGATTCTCGTTGGGTCCAAATCGTCTTTAGAAAAAAATATTTCATACAAATAAAATTCAGAACTTTTTATGCAGGTGATACGAATTCGATTCTCAAGCCCAAAGGGCTTGGGAATATAAAAAATGTTTTTTATCAATTTAGTCTGCTTTATATTGTTTGCCTCAATTTCTTTTTTCAAGGTGAATCTATGTTCGTAACTCAAATTTCTCCATATTACAATCCGAATATATATTCAAAAAAACAACAAAACGACGAAGTATTATCATATATCCCCAGATACCCTGCGTCAATTCTACAGCCCGGAAACAATTGTCACACCGCCGAGATTAAGCAAATAAACGGGGGCGAAATAGATATAATAGATGAGAAACTGACAAATGGCAGATTGCTTCTGATAAATTTCAAAGCATCCTCCCCCATCGGAACCCCTCTGAAAACAAAGCTGAATTACAACGAAATCGGGCCATTCCACTCAAGCGGGGATTTCAATATTTTTGTGTTCAAGCCGGACGGAACAATTCTCGCGGGCAATGCTGAGGAATCACTAACTTCTCTTACTGTGGTAAATGCAAAAAATCGCAAACTTTTTGTGTATGACGAGCCAATGTTCGTATCTTATGGTCAAAGCAGTCAATGCGTTGTTTTAACAACCGAGAATAAGCACTTTGAGCTTGAGCCTGAATATGGCGGAACAACTTATGCAAACCAGCTCATGGTCAACCCAATTACCGGCGATACAAAATACCGTGTCGGCAATTCGGATTCTTGGAAAAGCGGCACTCTCAAAGCAGTAGTGGAAAATGCCGGAGAGGAAACATCAGTAATCGAATCAAGTTCCGTGTCCTCCCTAATCGGGCTTTTGGCTCCAAATCCAGTTACAAAGGGTCGGGCAACTTTAACCGTTGATTTGCCAGAACAGCATGCACATGAGCCATTTTCCATAAAAGTATATACTCCAAACGGTCGCGTGGTATATGAGCAACTGGACATGCAAGGTCGCTCCGAGATATCATTGAACCTTTCCGACCTCTCAAGCGGCACTTACTATGCAAACATTTACCTCAAAAACGGTTTTCAGACTACCATTCCCTTCGAGGTAGTAAAGTAGTGTTGTAATCTTTGTTTGCCTGGTTTTTGCCAAGCCCGTCAATTTGTCACAGGTTTCTTTTTAAATCTTTTATAAATCCACATTCTTTTCTTTTCGTCGAAGGATTAAATCCCTCCGACGATTTAAAAAACCAGAACATTTAAATACCTCCCAACCCCTAAGTAAATATCAACTTTTAAAAATCATCTAAATAGCTCACGTTTGGGCCTTTAGATTATGTCTTATTTGAGGTGTGTGAATGGCTTCTGAAAAATGTCCCGAATGTGGCAGTATAAAACTTGTTAGAGACTATGCCAAAGGCGAGGTAGTATGTGCTTCCTGTGGGATAGTTATCGAGGAAAATATTGAGGATCACCGCCCGGAATGGCGCGCATTTGATTCAGAACAGCGAGAAAAGCGTGCACGTGGTGGCGCCCCGATAAAATACATGCGCCCAAACAAAGGTCTTGTGACTGAGATTGACCAATACAACCGCGACATTCGCGGTGCAAAAATTTCTCCTAAAAAACAGGCTCAACTTTACCGAATGAGAAAGTGGCACAAGCGCGCATCCATCGCCACTTCAATGGAGAGAAATTTGGCAATCGCGCTCTCGGAGCTTGACAGAATAGCATCCTATTTGGGCTTGCCGGATTCAATCCGCGAGTCTGCCGCACTCCTGTACCGAAAATGCATAAAAGCAGAGCTCATTCGCGGAAGGCTGATTGAGTCGGTCGTATCTGCGGTTATTTATGCAACTTGCAGACTGCAGGGAATTCCCCGAACTCTTGATGAAATATCAAAAGTATCCGGAATTGAGAAAAAGGAAATCGGCAGGGCTTATCGCTTTGTGCGCAGAGAACTGGACCTTGAGGTTCCACTTACCGACCCGTCCCAATATGTGCCAAAATTCACTGCCGCACTAAAGCTTTCGGGCAAGGTGCAGGAAAAAGCAATTCAGCTTCTCAAAAAGGCAGTATCCAAAGGGCTCATTTCCGGAAGAGGGCCAACAGGCGTTGCGGCAGCGGCAGTATATATCGCGTCCGCAATGTTTGGCGAGAGGCGCACTCAAAAGGAAGTGGCGGATGTTGCCGGTGTTACTGAAGTGACAATTCGCAACAGATACCGCGAGCTCAAAAAGGAGTTAGGGCTAAAGGTTGCACTTTAGAATTTTTCTTTTCTATTTTTTAAAAAGAGATTTTTGGCTAAAAATTAGCCAAATTTCATTCTAATCTTTCTTACATCAATTTCTGCTTTCCCTTTCCACTCTCGAATTTTTTTGTCATTCTTTTTACTACATTGCAGATGTGCTTAATCTGCTCATTTGGCACTTTCTCATCGGAGTACTGCCCGCGAAATCCTCCAATAACTGCTGTCAATTCAAATTTTTGGTTAATGGTAAGCTTTTGGTTGGCAAAAATTCCATTATTGAGAACATTAAATTGTCCATTCTGTTTTGCGTTCATACGTATTCACCTTTATTTCTTTTCTATATTATGCTTTATATTCCCACACCATCTCATCCATGCTCTAAGACCAATTCTTATATACAATTCTCTCCCTATTATTTCATGGATTCATCCCTTAACTTAGTTAATTTGCACAAAAAATGGCAAGCCAAATGGGAAGAGGCAAACCTGTTTGAGCCAAAAGCAGGCTACGAGGATAAATTCTATGTTACTGCTGCATTTCCATATCCGAACTCGCCTCAGCATGTGGGGCATGCGCGCACCTATACAACCGCAGATATTTACGCGAGATATATGCGCATGAGAGGGAAAAATGTTCTTTTCCCGATGGCATTTCATGTCACCGGCACTCCGATATTTGCAATGGCGAAACGGCTTGAAGAGCAAGATGCGCAAATCCTTGATGTTTTTGAAAAGATTTATCACATCCCGCCAGAGAAGGCAAAAACGCTCACAGACCCAAGAGAGCTGGTGCTTTATTTTTCAAAAGAAATAGAAGCCGGAATGAAGGAAATCGGCTATTCAATTGATTGGAGAAGAAAATTTTTCACATTTGATGTCAGATTTAATTCCTTCATCACATGGCAATTTCTAAAGCTCAAGCAAGCCGGGCTCATCGCAAAAGGAAAGCATCCGGTTCCTTGGTGCCCAAAGGACGCTCAAGCAGTCGGCGGGCATGATACGCGCGGCGATGTTGATCCAAAGCTTGAAGAAGTAATAACTGTTCTTTTCAAGGCGGGCGAAGGCTATATTCCAACGACCACTTATCGCCCCGAAACCCTGCCCGGAGTTACGAACTTGTGGGCGAATCCAAAAGCAAATTATGTTCTTGCAAAATTCGGCGATAAAAATTTGTATCTTTCAAGTGCGGCTTTCACTCTTTTGTGCGAGCAGTTGCCTCTGCAGAAAATAAAAGATATTTCCGCGCAAGAAATTCTTGCGTTGACTCCGACGCATCCAACAAGCGGCAAATCATTGCCAATCCTGCCTGCCGAATTTGTAAAGGAAGAAGTCGGCACCGGACTTGTGATGTCCGTTCCCGCGCACGCCCCATTTGATTTTCTTGCATTGCGCGATGCGGGCAAATTGGACGAGCTAAAGCCAATTCCGGTTCTCAAAACTCCGGGCTTTGGGGAAATACCTGCAATGGATATTGTAGCGCAGATGCACATTGCCAGCCAGACAGATGAAAAGGCGGAAGAGGCTACAAAAACACTTTACAAAAAAGAGGCTCACGAGAGCATCATGCTCAATGCTCCTTATGCCGGATTGAGCAGTGCGCAGGCAAAGGAAAAAATTTCCGCAGACTTAATTTCTACAGGCAGTGCATTCAATCTTTATGTGCTTGCAAACTCTCCAATCTATTCAAGAAGCGGCGGGCTTTGCACGGTAAAAATTGTTGACAATCAATGGTTCATTGATTATTCAAATCCGAATTGGAAGGAAAAAACTCGGTTTGCACTCTCAAAGATGCAGTTAATCCCTCCAACCCTTAGAAAAGAATTCGAATACATAATCGGCTGGCTTGAGAAAAAAGCCTGCACCCGCGCATTTGGCTTTGGCACAAGATTTCCGTTTGACACAACTCAGCTCATAGAGGCCTTATCCGATTCAACCATTTACATGGCATACTACACAATCGCGCACATTACAAAAGACATAGATGAAAAAGAGCTCACAGAAGAATTCTTTGATTATGTTTTCCTCTCAAAAATTCCAAACAGGGGCAAAATTTCCAACAAATGGGACGAGTGCAAAAAAGAATTCGAGTACTGGTATCCCGTTGATTCACGTCATTCCGCAATAGATTTGGTTACAAACCATCTGCCTTTTTACATATTCAATCATACTGCAATTTTTGACTCCGACAAGTGGCCGCAAAGAATAGTTGCAAACGGGCTTGTCACAATGGAGGGAAAGAAAATGTCCAAATCAATGGGCAACATTCTTCCGCTTCGCATTGCAATCAACGAATACGGCCCGGATGTAATTCGTTTCGGAGTTACTTCAACCGCCGAAATATCTGCAGACTCGGACTTTTCAAAATCAATAGTTGAGGGTGCGATTTCAAGATTAATTATGTTGCACGACCTTTTGCAGGTATATGGCAAAAAGGCGCCTGCAAACGAGCGGGATGCTGCGGGAAAATGGTTTTATTCCAAATTCCACTCCAGAATAAAAAATGCAAAAGAGCAATACGAAAACTTTGAGCTAAGACAACTTTCTCTCTCCATATTTTACGAAACTACAAACGATTTGCAATGGTATCTCAAAAGAAGCAAGCAGGCGGATTTGCGTGAGTTCTTTGAATATTGGACTCTTCTAATCTGCCCGTCCATGCCCCATTTGGCGGAGGAGTTCTGGGAAATTCTTGAGCACAAGCTTTACGTGCAGGATGCAAAATTTGCATCCATTGCCCAATTCCCATCTGCCGATGAGAAGCAGATAAACTCCGAGCTTGATTTGTGCGAGGAATATGTCAAGGGCGTGCGCGAGGACATTTTGCAAATTCAAAAGCTGATTAAATTGCAGGAGAATCCCAAAAAAATAATTCTTATAGTGCATTCTCCATACAAGGCAAAGGTGCGCACTTTGGTCGCATTGCACAAGAATATGCCCGAAATAATGAAGGCGGCAAAAGCGGATGCACAGCTTTGTACAAAAATGGAAAAGGTGTCCGCAACCGCCGCAAAATACATCAAGAGCATAAACAAGCTTATCGGTTCCACAATGGGGGCAGAGCTTGAGCTAAAGGCTCTTTTGGATGCAAAAGACTTTCTCTCGTCCGAATTTGGCGGGGCTCAAGTCGAAATAATGAACGAGGAGGATGCACCTTGTGAATTGGCGCAAAAAGCAAACAATGCACAGCCGAACAAGCCAAGCATTGTGATAAGCTAAAGCTAGTGCATCTGCAGGCGCGAGCTTCCCTCTTTAAATCTTCTTTTTCATTTTTATCCTATGCAACCTTTAGAAGAGAACAAAAAACTTCTTCCTCCTTACGAAATGATAGGCACAATAGCAATGCTGGACCTCCCGCGCGGATTTAAGGGCGAAAAAAAAGCGGCGGCTCAAATTCTAAAAGAGCATTCCAACATCAAAACCGTTTCAAAAAAGGCAAGCGCGACCGGAGGCAAATACCGAATCAGAAAAATAAAATTCATCGCCGGAGAAAAAACGAGCAAAACAATTTGCAAGGAATGCGGTTGCAGTTTTGCAATTGATTTAAACAAGGCATATTACACGCCTCGTTTTTCCCACGAGCGTTTGCGCATCTGCGAACAGGTAAAAGAAGGCGAGAAAATTCTAATTCCGTTTGCAGGCATCGGGCCTTATCCAATTGTCATTGAAAAAAATGCAAAGCAAAAGCCAAAGCAAATAATTTCAATTGAATTAAACCCGTCCGCGTTCAAATTAATGGAGGAAAATATTTCTGCAAACAAGTGCAAAAAAATAATCGCAATAAAAGCGGATGCCGCAAAAATATTGAATTCAAAAAAATACAAAAATTGGGCGAACAGAATAATCATGCCCCATCCGTCCGCCTCGTTGGAATTTTTCCCATCCGCACTCAAAGCCGCCAAAAGGGGCGCAACAATTCACCTATATGCATTTGACGAGGTTGGAAAAGAGGGGGAAACAATCTTTTCCAAAGCAAAGCAAATCGCAAAAAAGCAAAAAATATCTCTAAAGAAAATCGGCTGGCGGGTTGCAAGACCATTTTCTGCAAAAACCGAGCAAGTGGTATTGGATTTGAAAGTCGGCTCGTGTGCAAAAACCGCCAAAAGAAAATAAGTGCCAATCTGAACAAATAAAAACCTCCAACCCATTGCTCTCTTGATGAAAAGGGCGCAATCAAGCATTGAAGTGTTAATCTCGTTTTCAATACTTCTTCTAATGCTTATTGTAATGTATGAACTTTCACACAGCATGTCAGTCGCAAAAGACAATATCGCCTCGCAATTTGAAGGGGAAAAAGTAGCTGCGCAAATATCTGGTGAAATTTATTGGGCTGCCGTTGCAGGCAAGGGCACGCAAATAAACGTCTCGGCATATTCCTACCCCGAGCAGACAATAATAACTTCAGGACAATCGGTGCTTTCTCTGGGTCCTCAAAACAATACATTGGCAGTCGCGCTCACAATCGCAAACATAACAAACCGTTCCGGTCCAATATCCTCAAATCAGAATCTAAAAGTGATATACAATGACTCAAACATTTCAATCTCTGCACTCAATTAAGAAGGGGCAGATTCACAGCCTTGATTTAATGATATCCCTATCCATTTTCATGATGCTCATTTTAATCACCTATTTTGCATGGCAACGCCAACTGGATTTAACCTCTTCCGACCTTCTAAAGTTTCAGGCGCAGACCGCCGCGCAAAATGCAATTAATTCAATCGCTTTCTCGCCCGGCTTTCCAACAAATTGGGCGGCTCAAAACATAAGTCCCACATCTTCTGCACTTCTTGGAATGGGCGCATCGGACTCTTATGCAAAAATAGACGATTTCAAGCTCTCAATTCTCTCGTCTTATTACAATAATTCAATCTTTTATGAGAATACGACTAAAAAAATGGGTATCGCCCCGTTTAACGCGGACATAAGAATCTTATATCTTAACTCAACTCCCATCTCAACACTGGGTAATGCCCCAAGCGCAAGCACAATTGTCTTGTACTCAAAATCCCAAATCGCATCCTACAAAAACAACAGTGCAATAATTCGGGTGAGGATATGGCAGTGAAAGGCGTTCTTCTCTCAATAGAAGCCCTTTTCGCGGCAGGCATCCTATTTGCAATGCTCATAACAATCTCAAATCTTTCAGCAATGCCCAAAGACTATTCCTCTCAAAGCCAGACATTGCGCGATTATGCGCAGGGAATCCTTCTCTCCACTTTTTCTGATGGAACATTGCAACAGGCGGCATTCTCATCCTCAAGCTCCCGCTTAAGGCAGTCATTAAATTCACTTCCGCCGGAGCTTTGCGTGCAAATTAATATTTACAATTCAACCCCTTTAAAGAACAGCCTGAACTTTACTTACATCGCCCAAAACTGCACTCTTTTGGGAACACAGCAATCCGGAGTTTCATATATTCCTCTAATACAGCGCGTAAATTCATCAAATCAAAAATTTTATTGGGCAGAAGCAACTGCATATATGCGGGGTTAGCAAATGAAAAAAGGGATGATTTACACAATCGCAATTTTTCTGCTGGCATCGGCAATATTTGAGCTTGTGATATACACTTCGCAAAACGTTGATAGGCATGCCGTTTCATTTTTGCCCGAGCCGGATGGCAGAGTGCTTGCGCGCAGGCTCAACGAGCTCTCATCCCTTTACATGCAATCGGCAGGACTCAACGCATCCCTTTCTCGCAATTCAACCAATTTGGGAATTCATGTGCAAGACGCCGGATTTCCATTAACCGATTCCTCTTATGGCATGGCATATCTATCCGCCCAAAAGGCTTGGATAGAAACAAACTGGAGCAACTTCACTTCATGCCCCGCGTTGGTAAATATAACAATTGCAAACACAACCGGACTTTTGCTTTCATCCTCCTCCCAAATAAATTATTCGCAAAACAATTCCGCAACCGCAAATGACAGTGCAACGATATCAATTCCATCAGATGCTTCCATCTCCTCTTTTGATTTGTCAATTTATTGCCATCAGCCAATAAACGCTTCCAGCATTCAATACACAGATTGGGCATCAACCGGCACATGGAGACGTGCAAACATATCATTTTCCGACAATGGCGCCCGCACACACGCAAATGCGATCCTTTTCAACCCTTCATTCGACCATCTCTTTTCAGCCGCATACCTTGATTCAAATGGAAATTGGCTTACATCAATTCATGCAGACCTCATAAGACCAAATTATACTCTAATCATCTGGTCAGATGCGAACTCATCCTACACTCCCACGCTTTCAAAAAAGAATGTTTCCTGTTCATGGAATGCGACTCTATTTCTAAATTACACAAATACAAGCGAGCAAAATTTGTTTGCTCCGCAGGCAATCCATCTAAGATGCAACAATGCTTCCTACTCTGGGAACATCACATTAAGCAGAAAATAAATGTAAAATTAGAAGAAATCGCTTTTCTTACTTATTTTTTTTGAGTATGCATCTGTCTAATCAGTCTGTATATCTCATCATGCATTGCTTCAACTTCCTTGCTTTCAAAATCATTTGCAACTATCTCATCGTGCGCGCCGCCGGAAGTATTGATATACAAATCCGATATGCCCACAAGTTTTTCTACAAATGTCCTTTTTATTTGTGAATCGGTTATCATCTGAATCGGCGCCCTTATCTTGCGATGATTAAGCATTCCCGTTTCATACACTACTTCGGATTCAGTCAAAGAAAGTGAAGTATGTTTATGATGTATTACACTGTGTCCTATCCCAACCACCACAATAATTATCGCCACCACAATCAAAGCGGCGGCAATTTCAATTTGGCCTTGGAAAGCCATGAAAATTCCTGCGGCAAAAAGAACAATTGAAAGCAGGGTGGCAGTCCAATAATTTCTTGCGTAAAATCCAAACGTGCTTGGGTGTATAATCATATTCTTTCCTTTCGTTTTGAGTACTTATATTGCTTTGTACAATCCTCACTGACGCCTTGCTGGTGCGCTTTAGACTGCAGGCTTTGGTCATCGCAGAAGTGCGCACTCCACAACTGCGGCTTCTCCCAAACATGAGGGGAGGGGAAGCCTTTGGCTAAATACCACGCAGCATCACAAACACATTTTCTTTCCATGCGCTTTTTTTACAAATTTTTTCTTTCCGACTATGTTTGTCAAAATCGGATTTTTTTGTCCCAAAACCTTTAAATGGCGTCTTGGCGTTCTCATGCCATATGTTGCAGACCATTATAGACAATTTTGTTGACCTTTCCAAAAAAGAGAAAAATCTCACTCTATCTCGTGCGGCGGGTCTGTTGCATATTTCCGTTGCGGCAACCGAGGCAATCGCCTCAATAATGGAACAGGCAGGAGTAGTGCAAATAAATTATCCTCTCAATGTAATGCAAAAGCCGCAAATAACTTTTCTAAAGCTTCCAAAAGACGACAAATCCGAAGAAGATGAGGCTTCGGGAAAACGCATTCTCACTACATACACTTTCAAGGCGGATTCGGTCCCCGCAACAGTTGAGATAATTGATTATGACCAATACAAGCTCTACAAAATATCTCTTGTAGGTCTCACTGTTCCCACCCGCATATTTCTTGACGAGATAAAAGAACAGCTCATAAAGGAAATTCCGCCCGAAGCTTCCGATGTCGCCGATGTTGAGAAAATGATTGCCGTACGCGACAAATTTTATTCAAACATAAAGCGAAGTCTGGGCACATTTGAGCTTGGAGTGGAAACCACCGAAATGCTTGCAGGTCTTTTATTGCATTCAATGTTCGGGCTCGGAGAGCTTGATTTGCTAAACCGAGACGACTGGCTTGAGGAAATAGCGGTAAATAATGCGAAATCCTCAATTGCGGTGTATCATAGAAAATACGGCTGGTTGAAGACAAACATTTTCATGCCGGATGAAAACGCAATCTTCAACTACTCATCCCAAATTGCAAGGCGAGTCGGCAGGCAGATTGCAACCCTCACCCCGATTCTGGACGCCCGCCTTGAAACAGGAGACCGAGTATGTTCCACTCTTTCTCCTATTTCATCCCATGGAAATACTATAACAATTCGCAGATTCGCAAGAATCCCATGGACAATAGTCCGCCTTCTGGCAGAGCCGTTTCACACAATGAATCTTGAAATGGCGGCAATGCTTTGGCAGGCATTTCATTACGAATTAAACATGATGGTAATCGGAGGCACCGCATCCGGAAAAACCTCCGCACTAAACGCGCTTGCCTCATTCATCCCGCCAAACCAGCGCATTCTCACAATAGAAGACACCCGTGAATTGATGCTCCCGTCCCATCAGTGGAACTGGATACCGCTTCTCACCAGATTGAAAAATCCCGAAGGGCAGGGAGAAGTGACCATGCTGGATTTGATTGTCACATCTTTGCGTATGCGTCCCGACCGCATACTGGTCGGAGAAATAAGAAAGCAAAGAGAAGCAGAAGTCGCATTTGAAGCAATGCACACCGGACATTCTGTGTATTCCACATTTCACGCTGATACCGCCGCACAGGCATTGCGAAGAATGACTTCGCCTCCAATAAATTTGCCCCCGTCCGACCTTGACACACTGCATCTTCTCATCGTGCAATTTCGTGATCGGCGCAGAAATTTGCGCCGAACATTGGAAATTGCCGAGATTGCCGAAGGTACAACATCCACTAACATCGAGCCGAATATCATCTTCAGATGGCGCCCAAGAACAGACACTTGGGAAAAAGTTTCCGAGCCAGTGCGTTTTTACAAAGAGCTCAATCTGCACACTGGAATGACAAAAGAGCAAATTGCAAAAGACAATAAAAAACGCCAGATAATATTGCAGTGGATGCTCAAAAACCGCATAACGGACATAGATGCGGTCGGAAATATTTTCTCGCTTTATTATTCAAACGCAGACGAAATTTATGAGATTGCAAGGTCAAACTTGAGCGCGGGGGAGAACAGCGAGGATGAAATCCCCGTCCAAGCGAAGAAAAAATAGGTGCATGCAAAAATGGCAATAGGCTTTATGCTTCTCCCGACTCCGGCGCTAAAACAGCTCGGGGCAAGATTCAAGGCGATAGGCGTGAGGCTTAATGCGATTTTTCCAGGGCTTAGATACGATCTTGCAAATGCACAGGTGGAACTTTCCGCCGAAACTTATTCTGTCGGCGCATTTTTCTCTTCAATGCTTTTTGGAATTTTCGCGCTCGTATTTTTATCGGTCATCTCAATGATTAGGGCGTTCGCATTTCCACTGAATCTGCTTCTTCCAGTGTTCGGCTTTATGGTCACCACATTATTCTTTCTCGTGCTCAACATGTATTATCCGCGAGTCACTTCCAAATCGGTTGCCGCGAAAATTGATCGGGGTCTTGTGTTTGCCGCGCGCGACATGCTGATTCAGGTAAGCTCGGGCATTCCACTTTTTCAAGCGCTTTCAAATGTCGCGGACGGGGATTACGGGCAGGTCTCAATAGAATTCAAGAAGGCGGTGTCCGAAGCACGCTCCGGCAAAACAATCACGGTTGCACTTGAAGACATGGCGATTGCAAACCAGAGCAAATATCTCAAAAAAATGTCATGGCAATTGGTGACTGCGATTCGCTCCGGTGCAAATCTGGCAAAATCATTAAAGAGCATCATCAAACTGCTTGTGGATTACCAACTCAGGCAGATAAAGGCATACAATGCGGAGCTGAATTTTATCGTGCTCATCTATTTGCTTGCCGCCGCCGTCCTGCCCACAATTGGCACCACAATACTGGTAATTTTCTCGGTGTTCGGAGTGCTTGGTGTAACTCCTGAAATTTACATCTCGTTAATCGCGGTCGGAGTATTTGCGCAATTGATGTTAATCGGCTACGTGTATATGCGCAGGCCAAAGATGTATGAGTGAAAAAAATGGCAAAAATTACAATACAGCGAAAATTCATGGCAACAAAGCCGCGCGAGCCGGACACCACAGTCGCAAAACTGCTCACATATGCAGGTGTTGAGCAAAGCACCGAAATGTGGCTTGGCTCCCGGCTTTTAATGGCGTTCGTGGTCGGATTTTTCGCCTCATTTATTCCAATTATTGCTTCATACTTACTGAGCCAGGATATAGGCTTTGGCTATCCAGGCAAATTCAATTTTGCATTCATGTTCGGGTATATGCTGCTTTCATTCTCATTGGTATTCGCAACCGTGCTCACTTTGGTTTATCTCCATCTTTACTATGTTATTCACGACCGCACCCGCCGGGTTGAAGAAGTGCTTCCGGACTTTTTGCTAATGGTTGCGGCGCACATGCACGCAGGTCTTACTCCATTTGCCGCTTTTCAGTCTGCCGCACGCCCGGAATTCGGGCCATTGGAAAAAGAAGTGAAAAGCATTGCCGCCTACTCTCTTGGCTCGGAAAGTTTTACGGATGCAATTTCCTCCCTTTCACGAAGCATAGACTCACCGATTCTGCGCAGAACAATCGCTTTCTTTGAAAATGGGTTGCGTTCCGGAGGAAAGCTTGCAAGCCTTCTTGAAACTGCGGCCGAAGAAATACGCGACCTTGATGAAATGAGAAAAGAAACCGTGCTCAATACCCGCACATATACAATATTTTTAGTATTTATTCTTGTTGGCGGGTTGCCCGTATTGCTTGCAATTTCAACCGAATTTTTGAATATCTTCTCAACATTGCAGGGGCAGATAAAAGGGGACTCAGTGCAAAATATGGGAAGCATGCTTGCGCCAAGCATGAGTCTTACCCCCGAGTTTGTGAATCAGATGGCAGTTGTCATAATCGTGATGACCGCAACCCTTGTGAGTATATTTATCGGAGTAATCTCTGAAGGAAAACTTTTGTTCGGGCTAAAGTACATGCCGCCTCTTGCCATAATGGCATATACTGTTTATTTCGCGCTAAAGACTGTTCTGCACGGATTTTTGGGAGTGTTCTTTTAGGCTTCAAGTTTTTACCTCAATTTTTTCAAGCCATTTTTCAAACTTCTTTTCATTCCAAATTTTTCTTGTTCAAATTACTCTGCCCGCAAACTCGGATTTAAAAAAAGTTTTTTAAAAATAAATTGGATTTAAAGCAGATTTATTTCAATTCTTCTTTTCTCAAGCATTTTTCTCATTCCAATATCTGCAATAGTACATCCGCTTGCGCCTGCCTTCCATACTCACTGAATTTGAAAACGAGCCCTTCATCCCACGCGTTTGAAACAAGCTCCCAGGAAGTTATCCCCGCAAGGCTTTTTTTCAGCGCGCTAAAGTCCGCAATATGCCGCGATTCCTGTGCACCCGTAGTTTTCACCGACGGAGTTAATGGTGTAGTGGTTGTTTGCCCTGCCATAAACTCCTATCTGCTCGTACCATTTTTAAGGCTTATCGCAAATACTTGCACATGGCAGGAGAAATGTCTGAAAACATGATTGCAAAAGCGCAGTCCTACATAAAACAGCATGACAATGAAAAAGCCCGCTACACCGCAGACGAGCTGGCAATGCTTGAGCCAAAGGATTCAATTGTCTGGTATGTAAAAGGCAAAGTGCATTACATGATGGAAGAATACGATGATGCGCTTGCCTCTCTTTCAAAAGCCGCAACAATAGAAGCAGAGCGGCCCGAAATCTGGCTGGCAATGGGCTACACGTTAATTGCATTGCGCAGATATGATGAGGCAATTCAATCTCTTGAATATGTGATGTCCACCCGACCAGATGAAGTTGAGAGCTATGTCGCACTCTGCGTTGTGCATACAATATTGCAGGAATCCGGCAAAGCAAAACAATATCTTGAGCAGGCAGCATCAATTGACAACAATGCGGCAAGCAGAATGCTAACCTATTTTTACCAGAATTTCTTTGCCCCGTCAAATGCGGTGAGCCCTGAAGCAAAGGAAAACATAGAGATTCTTCTCAAAAAATTAGGGGCATGAAAAAAGCGCAAAAGAAAATATAAAAATCAAGAGAAAAGAACCTTGATATAAAACAGCGGATTCTTGAAATTCTTTTTTGCATCCTCGTTTGCAAGCGATGCGGAAATCAAGTCCTTTATCTCCTGTTTTGTTGCCGCCTTTTCCACAACCTTATTCAAAAGCCATTTGATGCTCCCAAGCTGCTGCATCCTATAACTTGTGTTAAGCTCGGGTCCAAGTTCGGCTCGTGCCTCTTTCTCATAAGCGCAAAGTGCAACTTTTCCAACATCATTTTTGTCAATCGCATTGGATATTACACTTGCCGCCATTCTTGCGCTTGCAGTTGCATTTCCAACTCCTTCCCCGGAAAACGGGTCAACAAGCGATGCCGCGTCTCCCACAAGCACCCATCCATCCCCTGCTAATTGCCTCTTATGCGAGCCAAACGGTAATCTCCAGCCGGTCACCGGTCCGATTCTTTTTGCTCCAACAAATCTTTGCCTGATAAGCGGTTCATTTGCAATCGCGTCATCAAGCATGGAAATCAGGGTCTTGTTTTTTGTTTTCATCTTTTTTTGCAAATCGGCAGACACAAGTCCTAGCCCCACATTGGCAGTTCCGTTCTCAAGCGGGAAAATCCAGAAATAGCCTGGCTGGCAACTGCTAAGAAAATGAATCTCAATATTTTGCGTCAAATCCCTGACTCCGTCATAGTACACTCGCAGGGCATCGCACGAATGCTTTGGATTAAGCTCCGCTTTTTTTCCAAGAACCGCCTTGGCAACATTTGAGTTTACTCCGTCCGCGCCGACAATTACCTTTGCATTAAATATAATTTCCTCCCGATTATTTGAAGCCAGGTCAATTCCTTTTACTCCGCAGGCATACCCACCTTCAAACATCACTTCATTTACTTGGAATTTTTCCTTAATCACTACGTTTTTCTCCCGCCTTGCGGCGCCAAAAAACATATTGTCAGTGTGAATTCTTCTCATGCAATAGCCCGTGCCGTCATTTCGGTTTGGGTCTTTTTTTGCAAACGGAATACTCACAACCGCGCCGGACGGAGAAGAAAATGTCACTCCCCTTATTGCGGCATGCGGCAGTTTTTCTATCTCTTGCGTAAGCCCAAATTCGCGAATCACGCGCATTGATTTTCCAGAAAGAGCATCTCCGCATGTTTTGTCGCGCGGAAATTTTGCTTTGTCAATTAGCAATACTTTTTTGCCCATTTTTCCCAAATAGGTGGCGGCGGTCGAGCCTCCCGGCCCCGCGCCAACAACGATAACATCATAAGTTTCTGTCACGGCAATCTACCTTTTGCGATTTTTATTTAATTAAATATCCATTATTCTCGTGCATATCAACTTATAAAAAGCCTGCTTGGCTTAGCTTTGCTGATAAAAATGCGAAAAATTAGCAAAAATCAAACTTCCAACGGCGAGCCGACATGCCATGCATATCCTTTGGTGAGGGCGAAAATAGTGAAAAAAACAATCGCAGGCATGATTTCCCTGCTTTCGGCAGTTGCCCTCTCGCTGTTGTTTTTCTCATCAATCATTCTTCCGCTCGCCGGACCGGGGCGCTCGGCAGGGCTTTTTCTTTTGAGCATGGGCGCGTGCGCGCTGATTTTGTACATGTACGAAACCGCTCATTTCAACCGCTATTACTATGATTTGGCGCAAAAATATCTTGTAATAAAGGAAGGCGTTTTCACTTATGGCGAGACCTCAATGCCTTATGCGCGGATACAGGATGTGTTTGTTGATCAGGATATTTTGGACCAAATTTTCGGGCTTTATGATTTGCATGTGGCAACCGCTTCCGGTCAGTCCAGTCTCAATGCGCATATAGACGGGCTTTCTTACGAGGGCGCCGAGGCGATAAAAGAACGCCTATTGGAGCTCATGTCCAAAAAATCAAAATAAGCTCTTGAGCCGGTTCGCCAAAACCCTTTTTAATCTACAAATGCCTACTTTTTTCACTGAATTTACATTAATTTAGGTGATATTCTATGTCAGAAACAATAATCTCCGCCATAGTTGAGGGCGGCAAAGCAACTGCCGGTCCACCGTTGGGACCTGCACTGGGTCCAATGGGCGTAAACATCGGACAGGTAATTGCAGATCTCAATAAGGCAACCGGCGCATTTTCGGGAATTAAGGTTCCGGTAAAAGTGTTAATCAACAAGGACGCAAAAACATGGCGCTTTGAAATCGGCTCACCGGCAACCGGCGAGATGATAAAAAAAGAACTTGGCGTTGAGAAAGGAAGAAAGGGCGGTCCGGACGATCCGAAAATAATCGGTGATTTGAAAATGGAGCAGGCAATAAAAATTGCCAAGGCAAAAGCCAGCTCCACTCTTGCAAAGAGCATCAAGTCTCAGGTTAACGAGGTTCTTGGAAGCTGTGTCTCTTTGGGCGTGACCGTGAACGGCAAGGACCCGCGCGAGGTTAGAAAAAGCCTTATTAAGGGGGAGTTTGATTCTCTTCTTGGTGCATAAATGCTAAGAAGAATACAACTCATCCCCTCAATTATTTTTTTCATATTAATTTTGTGCTCGTTTTCTTATGCAGGCTCCAAGTGGAGCGAACCTGCTCATTTTTCAGCCCCTTTAGTCGGAGCTCCAGTCTCTTACTCAAGCACGATTTATTCAATTTCAAACGACGGCTCTGTATATCGGACAAATCTGCTTTATGGGACCTCAACAATAATCGCATCCGCATACGGGCAGACGGATGTCCCGCTTATTCTGGGGCGAAACGTATTTATCTTCGGCTCAAACAGCGGGAAAATAGAAGCCCACTCGCTTGATTCTGCTAACATGGTATGGAAATATCCTCTGGCAAAAAAAATAAGCGGTGCACAAGATGCGTCGGTAGTGCAAAATGAATCTTTCAGATTGCGCGATTTGTCATATTCTTCTTCAATAGTGTATGCGGTGTTTGACAAAAAGCTTGTTGCATTAAGCGAATATTCCGGAGCCGAAATATTTTCCCGCCCGCTTTCAAACGGAATCAGTGCAAGTGCATACAATGACGGGGTATTTGTAGTTGATAACGACAAGCTTTATTCTTATTCAAACGACGGAGTGCAAAAATGGTCTGCGTCCAGCGGAAACATTTTCAAATCCCGCATTTTTTACGATGATAAAAACAAAATAGTTTTTCTCTCCTCCACAAACGGACTGGTAATGGCATTTGATTCAACAAATGGCAACCTTCTTTGGAATCATGTGGTGCCTGGCTGGGCGGTATCCACCCCGGTAAGTGACGGGCTGACGGTCGCATTTGGCGACAGCTCCTCAATAGTGAGGGGGCTAAATCCAAGAAATGGAAAAATTTTGTGGGAAACAAATATCAATGCACCAACTTGGGGAACCGCCGCCCTATTTGAAAACGGTGCAACTTCTCTTGCAATATTTGGCACAAACAACAATTCCATAATCGCGATAAATCTACGAGATGGAAAAATATTATTTGATTACGAAGTTTCAGGCTGGGTGCAAAATCCCTCAATCGGCTCGGACGGCCGAAGCGTTCTTGCGCCCGCAAGTGATAGCTCCCTGTGGGCAATAAATATCTGGCCGATTTGCACGCTTGATTATCCGCGCACAAACGACATAATTCCGCCGGAAATTCAAATTCGCGCCCGCGCATTTTCTCCAAGCGGGATTGACAATGTGCAACTCTCAATAAACGGGCAAAAATTGCCCTCAATGCCAATCGATGCAAATTCCCAGCTTGTATATGACACTGATTTATCCGGTCAGCAAAACGGTATAATCTCAATTCAGTGTCTTGCCCGCGATTTAAACGGGCTTGAAGAGTCCGACATGCTTGGGTACAAAGCACAGCCCTTGTATTCAATGACTGCCCCAAAAGTTGATATGTCCGCATCGGTTTATCCGCAACCCGTTGCGCCCGGTGCGGAATTTACTCTTTATGTAAAAAACAGCCAAGGCGCGGACATCTCTGGTCTGCTTGTGGATTATAATGGCAAGAATCACAGCGTCGGCAGCCCGGCAAAGTTTTACGCGCCAATGTCTGGTGGGACGCATGAGATTATAGTGCGAAAGGCAGGTTATTCTCAGGCAAATGTTTCCTTGAGTGTAAAATCAGACTTAGGCTTTTTGCCGCTGTTCATCGTTTTCATCCTTTTGCTTCTTTCAATCTGCGCATACTTTTTGCTTTCAAAAAAGAAAAAGAAAGTGGACTTTGAAATAACAAGCTAAGATAAAACAGATAAGATAAAAAAAAGCTAATAAAATATAAGATAAAAATCAATTAATTAATCAAAAAAAACAGAAGGCGGAAAATAAAAAAATAAGAAAAGAAAGCGCGCCTTTCTATTGCGCGTCTTGTGCTTTTTGTCGCAGCCTGATTGTGTTTGCCTTAATTGTAACTGGAATAGGCACGGCAACTTCCGTCAATTCAACCGTGAGCTCATCCTTGTTGTCGTCAATGCGAATAACACGCGCCCGCTCGCCTTTGAACGGACCGGAAATAAGCTCCACGATGTCTCCCTTTTGCACCATGTGTGACATCGGCTTTGCCGCCGCTGCAAGCATTGGCTCCAAATCTGCAATCAAAAGCGGTCTGTCCAAAACGCCTTTTATATGTGGTATTCTCATGCCCGCATTGCGCACAGCCATCTCGCTTTCTGCCTCTACAATCATGTAGCCTTTCATGTCTTCAAAATGCATTATGGCATAAATCGGCAAGCTTTCAGTCTTCACTCTTTTTGCAAGCATTTCCATTACGATTTTTTCCTGTCCTGCAATTACTCTGTACGCAAATATGGGCATAATTTCACATCCTTACAATTTGTCAAATACGCTAAATACTGCCGCGATAATCACGCCGATTGCGCCGATTATTATCGTACCTGCAAAAGTCACCTTCGCCATGTGCTCAAATTCCTTCTGCCTCGGTCTTGTAGCAACCCGCAGTACGCGGACCATTTTCTTATATTCTGCAACTAAATCCATGCAAATCACTTTCTAAGATATTAAATCCAATTCAAGGTTCTCAACGCTTACGGATTGGTTTCCAACCTGCCTGTCAATGTCATACTGCGGGAACTTTGTGCCTGCAATTACTACGAGCACGCGAATTGAATTTTTCTTTGTAGTTTTCTCAACTCTTGCCCCCCATATAATATGCGCGGTTTGGTCAATTCTTTTTGCGACCTCGGAGACAATAAGCTCTGCTTCCTTTAGCGTCATATCTTCCCCGCCAATTACATTGATAAGTGCCCTGTGTGCGCTTGAAATATCAACGTCAAGAAGCGGCGAGTTCAATGCCATCTCAACCGCAACCATCGCCCTTTGTTCACTTTTTGCCTCAACTGAAGACTCTCCAACTCCGACAACCGCGCATCCCGCGCTTGAGAGTATTGTCCTCAAATCCGCAAAGTCCAAATTCACAAGACCTGCGCGTGTGATAAGCTCGGCAATTGATTTTACTGCGCTTGAGAGCACTTCATCGCAAACCTTGAATGCTGTATTCAATGGCAAATCCGGAGCAATTGTGAGCAGTTTGTCATTTGGAATAACTACGACCGTGTCTGCGTGCCTCTTTAGCTTCTCAAGCCCTTCAAGTGCATTTTGCATTCTTATTCTTCCTTCGGATTGAAATGGCAATGTGACGACTGCAATTGTTAGTGCGCCTGCCGCCTTTGCCTGTTCCGCAATTACATGTGCCGAGCCGGTTCCTGTTCCGCCTCCCATTCCACATGTTACAAATACCATGTTTGCATTGGTAAGAATCTGCTTTATTTCAGCAGATGATTCTTTTGCCGCCGCTTCTCCAACGGAGGGGTTTGAGCCCGCGCCCATTCCCTTTGTCGTGGTTTTTCCAATCAACAATTTCTTGTCCGCGCGCATCTTCACAAGGTGGCGAACATCCGTGTTCATCGCGACAAATTCAACGCCTTCAATCCCCACTGCCGCCATTCTGCTCATGGTGTTGCATCCGGAGCCGCCTGTGCCTATCACATAAATTTTTGGCTTTGATTGTTCCAAAAACTTTAGTAATTCCTCGTCATCCTTTGAAATTATTACATCCGATGTAAGCTGTTCTGCAATTTCCTTGTCACCAAGCACCATGCGCACACCTCGAAAAATACTATAAATCCCAACTTATTTTTGTCCTCGGGTTCCCTAAGGGTTGTATTTACAACTTGCTTACCCTCTGAATATTTATATACCCATAGCCCTTTTCTTTCCCGTCGCCCTTTCCAAAAAGAGTGCAAATCGTCAATCCACGTTAATCCTATTACTACGAAACGTTTTTATTTGCCGTTATGTATAATTTCTTTGTGATTATGATGAATATACAAACTCTAAACTCTATACAAAAGCAAAATAAATTTCAAATAGATTCAAAGAAAATTTCCCACCAGATAGTCAAAATAGGTGGGAATATTTGCGTGTTAGAATCATACGGTAGGCGACCGGTTTTCGTGGTTGGAAAAAATCCCATAAAATATATGCGTGATTCGATTCTGCTCCCATGGCAGAAAATATGCAAATGCGAAGGCTATTCATATTCGTATGATGTTCTAACTCCCAAAGAGCAAAATGATTTAACCACAAAATATTTGTCCACAAACGGCAACTCGCGCAAGTCTGATTTGTTTTTCAACAATCTTTTGCGTTAATTTTTTGCAATTTTTGCACAATGGCACTTTTTGCTTTTGTCAAATATTTTTTATTCTTCTAAAGCAAATGAGTTTGAAAAAGAAGTTTTTGCATTCTGCAATGGGACCGTTCTTGCCCCTAACTCATCCTTTCTTTAAATAAGTTGCAGGCACATCCTATATATACTTCTTTTTTCATAGTATAATGTTGGGAAAACGAATGGCTGACTTAACAACATCCTTATGCGGCGCTAAGATGAAAAATCCGCTTGTGCTCGCCTCCGGCATTCGGGGCAACAGCGCAGGCCTTCTGATTCGCGCGGCAAAAGAGGGCGCCGGAGCCGCTACTTCCAAATCATGTTCACTTCTTGCCCGTGAAGGGCACAAAAATCCAAGCGCGCTTGAATTTGACTCTTACATGGTAAATGCAATCGGGCTTTCAAATCCGGGTGTAGATGCCGAAGTGCATGAAATTTCACGCGCGGTAAAAGAGGCAAAAATCCCAATCATCGCGTCCATATATGCAGGCTCATCAGAAGAATTTGCCCTCGTTGCAAAAAAAATGTCGCAGGCAAAGCCCCACCTGATTGAATTGGATGCATCATGCCCAAACATTCATTCTGAAGGGAAAATGTTTTCCTCAAGCCCGGAGTCCGCATCCGAAATCGTGCGCGCGGTAAAAAAAGATGTGAAAAATATCCCGATTTCAATAAAGCTTTCCGCAAACGTGCCAAACATCGGGGATATCGCACTCTCCTGTCAACGCGCGGGGGTGGATTGCATAACTGCTATCAACACTCTACCTGCAATGATAATTGACGTTCATGCACGCAGACCTGTTCTTGCAAACAAATACGGCGGGCTTTCGGGACCTGCAATATTTCCAGTGGCTTTGCGCTCGGTAAATGAGATTAGAAATTCCTGCTCCCTACCAATAATCGGCGGCGGAGGGGTGACAAGCGGAGAAGACGCGGCGGCAATGCTCATGGCGGGCGCAAACGCAGTATCAGTTGGAACCGCGCTTTATTATCACAAAAATGCCTTCGCAAAAATATCTGATGAATTGCAATCCTATATGAACGAGCAGGGATTTTCAAAAATATCTCAAATAAAAATGCAAAATTAAAATAAAAAATAAAATGATGAAAAAAATTAATTAAAAAATTAAAATAAAAAATAAAACAAAACAAAAAAAATTTAAGTGGTTTGAAATGATGCCGATAAAAGCAACCGTAATTTCTTGCGAGAAGGAAAACGAGCAGGTTTCCCTTCTCACATTTGATATTTCAATGCCAAACGCAAAGCCGGGCCAATTCGCAATGGTATGGCTTGCAGGCGAGGACGAAAAACCGATGAGCATTGCAAATGCCTCCCCACTAAAATTTGCAATCGCAAATGCGGGAGAAATATCGCAAAAGCTTTCCTCATGCAAAAAGGGCGACATTCTTTTCGTACGCGGACCTTATGGAAAGCCGTTTGAACCAATCGGAAAAAAATGGCTTTTGGTCGGCGGCGGCTACGGCTTTGCACCCCTGCGTTTTCTCGCAAGCGAGGGCGCAAAATCCGGTAAAACTATTGAGTCCGTGCTTGGCGCGCGCTCATCAAAATATTTGATGAAACCCTCGGTTGGCAAAATGCATATTACAACCGATGACGGCTCATCCGGGACAAAAGGAAATGTTCTTGCGGTGCTTGAGCCCTTATTGCAAAAGGAAAAATTTGATTGCATTTATTGTTGCGGGCCGGAAAAAATGATGCTCGCAGTTGCAAAATTGGCAAAAACACACAAAATCCGCTCGCAAGTTTCAATTGAGCGCTATATGAAATGCGGCTTTGGAATTTGTGGGCACTGCGCGATGGGTGGCTGGCTTTCCTGCATAGACGGGCCAACAATTGACGGCGAAGAAGCCCTCAAATACACTCAATTCGGAAAAACGTGCCATGACCGCGCAGGAACAGAAGTGGAAATTTAGCCCTTAAGGTAAAATTTAATTCATGAAACAAAAAATTTATTTTATGCTAATAGGTGATTAATTTGTTCATTCGTTCAACAAGAATTTTCATTGATGGGAAACTTCGCCCCGCGTGCCTCTCGATACACACCGGGCGCATCGGCGGAGTGCACTCATATACATATATGAAAGAGGAAGCCCTTGATGCCGGCGACTGGATAGTAATGCCTGGTGCAATAGATACACATGTTCATATGCGCGAGCCCGAAAGCCCTAAAAAAGAGGATTTCACTTCAGGTTCATCTGCGGCAATTGCCGGCGGAGTCACAACCTTTCTTGACATGCCATGCTACAACTCGCCGGTCACCTCAACGGTCGGCGCGATTACCGCCAAAGAGCGGCTTGCATCCACAAAATCATTATGCGATTTCGGATTTCATTTCGGGGCAACAAACGAAAATTCTGATTTGATAAAGCGATTCCAGCCTTCTTCGCTAAAAGGATTTTTGGCGGAAACGGGTTCAAAGCTCACTCTTACAATGGCAGGGCTTGAGAGGCATTTCTGCTCATACGACAAGCACAAGCCTTTTCTTTGCCACTGCGAAGACCAGGACATAATAGATGCGAATGCAAAAAAATACAAAGAGCATGAGAAAATCCGCTCCGAGCAGGCAGAATTATCTTCCGTGAAAAAAGTCAACAAGCTTGCAAGAAAATATAATCGCAGAGTGCATTTTTGCCATCTTACAACTGGTTCCGAAGTGAGCGCCGCTCTTTTAGGCAACTCAAAAATTCCCGCGCTCAAGCCTTCAACAGAGCCGGACAAATATTTTCTTACATGCGAGGCGGCAACACATCATCTCTTTCTCTCAACCGCAGATTTGCCCGCGCTAAAGGGTTTTGGAAAAGTGAATCCGCCGCTTCGCTCGCGCGCAGAAGTTGCAAGCCTGTGGAAAGCTTTGCCGAAAATAAATTGCGTGATTAGCGACCACGCCCCGCATCTTCCTTCGGAAAAGGCCGAGGGCGCATCCGGTTATCCGGGTGTGCAGACAATGCTTCCACTAATGCTTCATGCGGTGCTTGGAAAAAAACTAAACATCGCGGATGCAGTCCGACTCATGTGCACCGGACCTGCACACACATTCACAATGCACCGCAAAGGAAAAATAGCCGCGGGCTATGATGCCGATTTGGTGATGTTTGACACCGCTCAAAACTGGAAAATCTCATCCGAGGATTTGCATTCAAAGGCAGGTTGGTCTCCTTACGAGGGCTGGACTTTGCGCGGCAAAGTGCTTGGCACTTACATCCGCGGAGAGCAAGTATATTGGGACGGCGAGCTTATGGTAAAGCCCGGCTACGGAGAGCTTGTGCAAAGAAGCGAGCAGGTCGGAAACGAGCGGCTTGTGTTAAGAAAGCATTCAAAGGAGAGATAAACTAACACCCAATTAAAATAAAAAAGTCGCGCGAAATTTTGTTTTGTTGCAAAAAACTTGTGCGGCAATTTCTCATTCCACAAGCTCTAGCGCAACCGTTCCATCGTCTTTTTTGTAAATATCAATTGAGTAAGTGCCTTCCGCGTTTATTTTTTCCATTCCAATGCCGCCGACTTGATAATCAGTTGCCTGCACAATCGCAACCGTTCCATAAGTCGTGTACACATTCAGCACTATTTCCCTGCCGGATGCCTGTACAGACTCAAGAAGGGGCATCTCAACGTTTGCCCTTATCTTGCTTTGTCTCTCAAGGCTTCCGATTGAATTAACAGATGATGCCAGCCTCGCGGCGGAAAATGTGCCCTTTGATATCGCAAGCCTGTCCGGCGAATTCTGGGCATTCCATTCCATTGCCATCAAAATAGGTATGACTGCCAAAGTGAGAATTCCGATAACAACCAAAAATTCCATTGCAACTTGCGCCTTTTTCATGCAGAATGCACACCCGCACCAAATAAAAAGATAATGGAAAAAATCCGGCTAAAAATGCGGGGAAAAGCGCATAATAATTTAGGATGCAATATCAAAAAATCAGAAAAATCGCACAAAAAATACTAAAAACAATAAAAATATCAAAAACAATATAAAAAATATTAGAAAAATAAAACTAAAAAATACAAAAAAATGCCCTAAAGCAAAGCCATTTGATTAATTTCTTCTTCCGGACATTCCAATCTTCTTATCTTTTTTTGCCTGCACTTCAATTTCATCCATCGCCTGATGCACCGCGCTTATGAGCTCAAAATCAGTTGCATGCGCCCTGTAAGCTTTTTTTCCGCGTACATGTGCCGCCACGACATACCGGCTTCCCTCTCCTTTAACATGAATGGATAGACTTTCTGCCCCCATGTTTTTCATCTTGGAGAGCAGTTTTTCCCCCAAAACGGTAATGTCATCAGTCAGGCTCTTGTCTATTCCATCAAGTCCTGATACAATAACTGGCAGACCTATTTTTACATGCACGACTGTTTCAAGTATGTCTTTCGCGGTAATTATTCCCGCAGGCCTTTCTCCCTCAAGCACAATAAGCGCAGCCTTTTTCGTATAAAGCATCTTTCTTACAGCTTCGGAAATCGACGCATCCTGTCCAATCGTTTCCACGTCCGTCTTCATAAACGAGCGGACCGGAAAATCAGTTTCCTTTCTTTTTTGCTGTTTTAATTCCGGCTTTCTCTGTCCGTCATCCGTTCTTGTTGGAAGCAAATCAAACACGGATACGATTCCCGCAAGCCTTCCGTTCTCAAGAACCACGAGTCTTCTCACGTTTGCCTCCTGCATAATCGAGTTTGCAACCGCCGCCGAGTTTGAGGCGTTCACAGTCATTATCGGGCTTGACATGTGGTTTTGCACTTTATGCCCTTTTAGAAATCCGCTCTTCTCAAGCATGGCAAGTATTTCCCATCTCCCCACAATGCCCAGAACATTTCCTCCTTCCATCACTGGCAGGCTCTTAAACCGTCCCGCAAAAAAAGCATTGCATATATCCTGAAGCGAATCTTGCGGGTCAAGCACCGGCGTCTTTACAACCGCGTTTGAGCATTTGGTGGTTGAAATATCAATTCTTCTCTCCCTAAGTCTGCGCTCGTCAATCATTCCAACATATTTTTTTCCCTGAAACACGACTGCTCCAAGCCCTGCCTGTTGTATTTTCCCAAGGGCCTTTGATATGGTATCATCCGCGGACACAATTATTGCTTTTGACAGCTCCATCTTCTCACCCCTTTTCTTTCACACAAATCAATAAGGCAATATTTAAAACACAAATTATGAGCCGTCGTAAAACAAACAAAGCAATTAATCAAAATAAAAATAATCTCCCAAAAACAACCGGCAAAATATTCAAACCCGGACTCTTTCGGATCGAGCCCAGGCTCGCAAAATGGGAATTTTTAGTTTTTTTGCGCCCTCAAAAAAATTTCATCAGGATTTTTTTTGTATGCAAGTGTTTTTTGCAGTATCGCTCACATCTTCTCAAGCCGTTCAATGCCTATAACTTCCATGCACTGTGCAAGCAAGCACGACGACGCATAAACAATTGCAAGCCGTGCGGATTTTTTCTTCTCATCCTTTTCATTAAGCACCGGAGAAGTGGTGTAAAATTTGTTGAATGCGCCCGCAAGCCCGATTGCAAACTCGCAAACAGGGTGCACCTGATAATTTTTGGCGCATGAATCAAGCGTGTCATTCCATGAAAGCATGAATCTAAGCAGTTCTGTTTCCTGCTCGCTGTATTGATATTTCGCATCCGGCACCTTGATTTTCATTCCCGCTTCTTTTGCTTTCGCCATTATTCCAAACGCGCGCGCATAAGCATACTGCACATAAGGTCCGGAATCCCCGGAAAGTGAAAGTGCCCTATCCATATCAAAAACTATTTTCTGATTTGCGGACGGTCTAAGAATAGAAAAGCGCAAAGCCCCGCATCCGACCGCATGGGCAATTTTGTCTTTTTGCTCATCATTGTACTCGACATTTATCCTCTCTCTGGCTCGCTTTATTACCTCGTCAATTAGTTCGTCCGCGGAAAAGCCCATTTCTCCCTGCGCGCCCATCCATGTGCCCGCTCGTCCGGAAAACTTTCCCTGCGGAAGCACCACGTGCTCATATGCAAGATGAATTGAATTTTTCGCCTCATTCACATATCCCATTCTCTCAAGCACGGCGCAAATGACTTTTTGCGGATAAGCCTGTTCTGCCCCAATAACATTAACCACTGTTTGCGCATTCGCAAATTTCATTTTTTCGCCCTTTCTGCAAGTCATATACGCAACCTTTCCATTCGGTTGTGCAATAAATTCGCAGAAAGAGAACCTGTTTTTGAGCAGCCCGAATTTGTAAAGCTGGAATGCAACATCCTTGCCCGTATATGTTGCAGTTCCATCGCTTCTAATCATTATTTTGTCTGCGTTCTCAAGCCCTTCAAAGCCGGATGCACCCTGTAATCTCACTACCCAACAGCCTGCATTTTTTCCCTGTTCCTCAAGCACCAGCACGCCTGATTTTTTTATCATCTCAAGCCCTTGCGCAAAAATATCCCGTACGATGTCCGACTCAAAAATGAGCGCATCATGATAAATTCCAAGCATGAACGCCGTCTCATATTGTGCGCCGACTATTTTCTCAACTGTTTTTCTTGCCTGCAACGCTTCCTCTCCTTCTCCTTCCTCAAGTTTTTTCAAAAGCGCGCGCACCTGCGCATTCACTTGCGGCTCTTCAATTCTTTTTGCAACTTGTACATATTGCCTGCCAAACACATGGTCTGTTTTTTTTGCGAATTTTTCATCCGCGCTTTGCGAGTTTGCATATGGCAAATTCTTTTCCCCCCAAACGGATTGTGCAACCTGCAATCCCAAATCGTCAATATAGTCAATTCTTTGCACATCGTAGCCGCATTTTGAGAGCACGTTTGCAAGCGAATCCCCCAAAATTGCATTTCTCATATGCCCTGCATGCCACGGCTTATTCGGATTTACGGAAGGAAATTCAATAATTATTTTTTGCTTTTTGCCAGTCGGCTTTTTGCTCTTTGAAATTTGCCCGACAATTTTTCCCCAAAAGTTTTTTGCAAAATAAAAATTCAGGTAAGGTCCGCTTGCCTGCGCGCGTGAGACAAACTTTGGCCATTTTGCCTCGTTTGCCCATTTGGTTGCAAGCGCAACCGGATTTGCCTTTTGTGTTTTTGCCAACGAGAACGCAAGCGTGGAGCACCAGTCTGCCTGCGCTCCTTTTGGCGCGCACAGGCTTGAGAATGCATCTTCAAATTTGGCTCCTGATGTCTGCGAGAGAGAATCCGCAAGCTCTTCCTTCCATCCTTTTTTCATGAAATCATCATCCATTCATTGCAAACTTTTCATTTTAATCCTATCCAACACTATAATCGAATTCAATCAGTCATTGCTGTAAAATCCGAATTTGATTATGTCTGTCACTCTTATCCAGTCCTGACGTATCACTTCTTCGCTGAAATGCGAATAAACCTCTTTCAAGAGCTCTTTTAACTGCGTTCCGTCTGCCAGCCTAACATCATAATACATGTCAAAATTTCCGAATGTGAACGAAGAGCGATAAATTGTCGGCTGGGTGTCCAAATATCTCATCAATTCATCCCTTCTCTTTTGCGGAATATATTTTAGTTTCACAAAAACCCTATAATGTAAAAATCCGTCAAGGTTGGGGTTCAACTTTGTGCTGTACCCAGCAATAATTCCTTTCTTCTCAAGCTTTTTCATTCTGCTATATACTGTCGGACCGCCAATGCCTGTCTGCTTCGCAACCTTCCAAATCGGCCAATTGGCATTATCGGCAAGCACCATAAGTATTTTTTTGTCTATCTCGTCAACTTCAACTTCTCCTTTGTAAGTGTCCAATATCACTTTTGGCTTTAGAGTTTTTTTAATATCCGAATCAATAAAATTTTCATGAGTGAAAAAATGCGCTTTAAGATGAATAAGCCTTATCTCATCAATGGCATATCCTTCAACTGCCTCTCTCATAAGCCATAATGATTCGGCGGCATCATCCGTACTCTTTACAAGAAGCACGACTTGCAAATCATATGTTCCATATGTGAGTAGCACATCGGTGACTCTTGGAATTTTGCATATCTCATTAATCATTTTTGCCCTTTTATCTTCCGGCATCTCCTTAAGCTTGTAATATACTGCATAGGGTCTGTACTTGATCTTTCGGTAATCAACTATTGTGATAAACGAAAGTATTGCCTTGTTCTTTACCAATTGTTCAAGTCTGTACGCAAGCCTCGCCGGAGATGCATGCAATTTTTTTGAAAGGGATGTAAGGCTTTGCCTACAATCTATGTCCATCCAGTAAAGAATCTGACGATCAAGCTTGTCCAACTGCCATTTCTCTTTTTCCACGCTGTTACATATGCCCTCTCATCTTTTTAAATATTTTTATAAAAAATGCGTTTTTTTAAAAAACAAGCGAAAAATCGGCTGTTTAATATTATATCTATTACATGTGCCCATCACTTTATGGGGGTGAAAAGGTTGCATTCATTGGAAAAAAACCTAAAATGCTCCAATTCATCTCTGTTGAAATTGGCAGGGGAAATTTTTTTCGGAAGCCAAGGGGAAAGTTGGGAGAAAAAACGCCTGCAAGACGAGGTGGGAATATGAGCGTTCACAAAGATGCGGCAAATGTTCGCCCGCGTGGGGGGCTATCTGGATCAAAATCCAATACCGCGCTCGATGAAAAAATCGGGAGCATACTCAGCCGGGTAAAAACAAACAGCTTCAAGGATTTTGAGTACCAGATAACGGAACTTTGATTTTTCTCTCTTTTATTTTTGATTTTCAAAGTTTAATTTTTCACCGGCCTATAAACCGTGTAATATCTTGTTGTTTTATATATGTCAAAAGGCGTAGTCTAATCATAACTTAGTTGTTAGTAGGTTTGAAAATGGTGCAATTAATAGACGATATATTATCATTTCTCTCAACCCCTTTTAATTTCGGGTTAGTGTTAGTGCTTCTTCTTCTCGGGCTCAACGTATTCTTTTTCATGCCGTCCCCGCAAGGCTCATACAAGTATTCCGGAGAGGGGCAGGTTGCAAACGCGACTTTGACAATAGATTTTTTCTTTCATCCGTCCTGCCCTCATTGCAAGGAGCAAATGGGTCTGAATGCAAAGCTTGCAAAAGAATATTCGCAAATAGCGTTTGTTTATCATGACACATCAACGCAGGAGTCATTGGCCCTTTTGGAGCAAATGCACCAAAAATATAATGTGGATTCATCGTTGCGCGGAGCGGTTCCGGCGACATTTATCGGAAAGCAATATTACATCGGTTATGACAACGAGCAAAACAGCGGGCAGAAAATAAGACAGATGGTGGTGTCCGAGCTTGCAGGCTCAAATGTTTCCCAGCCTCAAAATCAAACACTCGATTCCCTTGAAATTAATCTCCCGATTGTCGGAACCATAAAGCCCGCACAATTTTCGCTTCTGGCATTGGCGGTAACTCTCGGGCTCATAGACGGATTCAATCCGTGCGCGATGTGGGTGCTTGTTTATCTTATCTCAATTGTTCTTGCAATGAAGGACCGCTCGCGCCTCTGGCTTATCGTGGGCTCTTTCGTGCTTGCGTCCGGTGTTCTCTATTTTCTTTTCATGACTGCGTGGCTCAACGCATTTTTATTCGTGGGATATTTCCGTCCGGTGACAATAATTGTCGGGCTGGTGGCATTGGGCGGAGGCATTCTCTCGGTAAAAGAATTTATGCAAAATCCAAATTCGCTTGAGTGCAAGGTGACTGGTGTAGAAGACAAGAAAAAGACAATGAATTCCATTCAGTCTCTTGTGTCTGCTCCTCTCACATGGGCGACAATTTTCGGGGTAATCGTGCTTGCATTCTCAATAAATTCAATAGAATTTGTCTGCTCCGCGGCAATTCCTGCAATATTTACTCAAGTACTCGCACTCTCAAACCTGTCCGGGCTTGAATATTATTTCTACATTTTGACATACACACTCTTTTTCATGTTTGACGATCTGATAATATTCGGCTTGGCGGCAATGGCGGTTTCATCAGACTTTGGGCAAAAATACGCCGGCTACTGCCACATAATCGGCGGAGTAATAATGCTCCTGCTTGGAATAATGCTTCTCTTTTTCCCAAACGTGCTTGCATAAAAATAATTTTTATATTTGCCGAATACCTTTTATTTTCCTTCAAACAGTAGTTGTATTCTTATGTCTGATTTAACAACTTCAAAGGTAAAAAAATTCTACGAGGAACATCCCTATCCAAACCAGATTGTTCTCTCAAAAGAAAGCCTTTTTGAAAAAAAGCACACAAGCGTAATGAAGCACATTCTCTCATGCGCAAATCTTTGTCCAAACGATTTGAAGGGCTTATCTGTATTGGATGCCGGTTGCGGCACAGGGGAAAAATCTGCGTACATGGCTCTAATGGGTGCAGAAGTGGACGCATTTGACATTTCAAAAACCTCAATAGAAATCGCGAATAAGAACGCAAAACTCCTGAAAATAAATGTAAATTATTTTCAATCCGATTTTGCCAAATTCAATTCAGATAAAAAATACGACTTGATAATTGCAATCGGCACATTGCATCATACTTACGCCCCAAAAGAAAATTTCTATCGCATAGCATCCCATTTAAAGGAAAATGGAAAAATCGTGGTCGGGCTTTACAATGTTTATGGCAGGCTGGCGTGCAGGGTGCACAGAAAGCTCTTGCAATTCGGCGCAAAAAATCCATCTCAAATAATACGCACTCTCAAATTAGCCGACGAAAAAAACAAGGTCAGATTTGCCGCAGTTGCAGACAGGTTTGCCTCACCTCATGAGTCTTATCATTGCATTCAAGAGGTTCTAAATTGGTTTGAAAAAGCAGGCGTTCATGCAATCGCCTCATACCCAAAAACCGATTTGCAAAACCGGCTCTCAATACACACAAGCCAGTTCGGCTGGCTGTTTTCACAAACCGGATTTTTTTTCATGGGCGGAGAAAAGCAATCTTTCACTGCTAAAAACCGCAAAAAAGGCATGTAATCAACAAAACCACAATTTATATATTTTGCACCACACATATATCTCTATGAATGTCAAAGCATTAGTCTCATTGCTGCTCGCGCTTAGCATAAATAATGCCTTGCCAAATGGCACAATATTTGCGCAGGCAAAGCAAAAATCGGATGCCCAAAAGTCGGCATATTCAAGTTTGCAAAATCAATCCTCATCTGCCAAAAGCATTCTCTTAAGGCAGGCTCCATCCAAAAAGGGGCAGGCAAGCGAGCAAAACGGCGAGCAAAAAACTTCGGACCCATATCTTCGCCTTCTTCTTTACCGACAACAAAATCTGAGCAACTCGTCTTCGTGGCCGGTTCTTATAAACGGCGGAAAAAACGCTTTTGAAACATTTTTTGCAATGGATGAGGAACTGCTAATCATTCCTCCAAGAGCAACCGAGAAAAAAGAGCGCACAATCCGGCTGTTTATGCAAAACATTCCGGTTGCATACGAATCAAAAGCCGAGCTTAACGGCGTGTATTCTGCCGAGTCATGGTCAATTCGTTTTCTCCCGCTTGCGGGTCAGCGGCAAATTCAGAGGCGCTACCGCCCAAGCACGCAAAGCAAGGAGGAAATCATTCAAAATATGTACTCTTTCGGCAAACTTGCTTTTTCGCGCGTATTGGAGCCCGCTATAAAAAGCGCACTTTTGATATTGCCCGGAGCAGAATCAAAAATAGATTTTAGTGGTATGTGCTCCGAGCTCGCAAACGGGCTTGATGCTTTGGAAGGACAGCCAACGCTTGCGCCAGCCGCCAAAACACTTGCGCGCAAAGTCGTATCCGATTACGGGTTCAATGAAGAAATAACCAATGCAATTTGCAAAAGCTATGACAAATATATCGACAACATGAAAATAGTCGGCACCGCAACAAACACTGGTCTGCCAAATGTTTATCGCCGCGCCAACAACTTAATTCTGGCGGACTCCATAGCGGGATTCAGCTCTGATATTCTGGGAATAAAACATACTCAAGCCCGCCTCTATCTTGATGAGACTTCCAACCCGTCTGAGCTTGCAGTACAGCTTGAGCTTCTCTCATCTGAAATCGTGCGCTTGAGCAAAAACCATAATCATCCGTACGCTCTCAAACTGCAAAAAATTTCTCAAGATTTCAAATCAAACACTGCTCAGGCATTCATCGCCCTCTCGCAAGTCCAGCAGGAAATCACGCACCAAGATGACGATGTCCTCAACGCTCTTGACATCTTTCACGCGTACACACTTCAAATTCCAGATTACAATCTTTTCGTGCAGTCAGTCGTCTGGCCGGACCGCGTACTCGAATCACAGAAGTATTCTTTTGGCTCCAAGAGCCAGCTTCAAATTGATTATCCAATAGACTACTATATCAGCGAATTTGGCATGGACAATCTGCCAGATCCGCTAATCTCGCAAAACGAGCTTTACAAACGTCTCAAGCTCGCACAGGACGAGGATGTTTGCTCCTCCTCACTAGAAAGGAAAGTCTATTTGCCTTCGGTGGCAAAAGCATATCCGATTTCAATATGGCATACAAAATTCACCGAGCCATCTGACACCTCCAAATGGGAAAAATTCGAGCTGGGCTTAAACGCGACTTTCAACGTGCTTAGTTCTGCGGAGCCCGCGCAAATCGCGTCAATCAACGGCATGGTAAAGATTGGAGGCAGAAGTCGCATTCGCATTTCTGATACTTCCCAAGTTGTGAAATCTTATGCGCAGGTTCCTCCCGCTCCATCAGCCCCGCCGAAAGTGGATTTTTTGCAAATCGCATCGGTTGAGAAAAAGCCATTCCCAAGTTTTTTTGATTCTCCAGATTTCTCGCTTGCATTTTCCCCCAAAACCTATAATTCAAAACTCGGCACGACTGATACGCTTTTTGTAAATCCATCCGGGCTGGCTCCCGGAGCGGTGAAAAACCTGGTTGAGAGCGCAAGAAGATGCGGAATCGGGCTCGCATTTTCTGACAATGAAAACCGTTTGCGCATAGTTGCGGGTTATTCGCCCGGAGCACTCCTGTCCTACACCGGGCTTGTGCAAACCGCCCGAGGCTCATTCACAATACTTGCGGATGCAATGAAGCGAATACCACTCGTATCCTCGGATACCTCTATTTATTCTCTTAATTTAAACGGCGGTGTAGGGTGCCTCCTACCGGCAACCTTGCGTGCAAGCATAATCGAAAACGAGAATTTCACAACGGCAACTATTGTAAATTCCTCCGATTTGTTCTCAGCAAGCCATCTTCTCTGGTTCTTGGACGCGGATTTGAAAATGGTGAGAGTAGCATCAGATAGCTCATTTCGAGTCATATTCACAACAAGCGCGGCGGCGGACAATTGGATGGAGGCAAGCGGGCAGGATGCAAGCATAACTTATGGTTTTTCCACTTGCGCATGGTTGGAGCCAATACAGCAAATCCGGTTCGAAAATCTTTCTTGGACTCCAAACGGGGGAGTAGTTTATTCTTATTCATTGGGGCAATTTTTGCAGTTGTGTATGCAAAATCGTTTCGTGCTTGAGGGAACGAACGAGTTCTCTGTTCTGCTTGAGAATGGCTGGAGGCATTCCAATTTATCTCTCAAGTCTTTCGGGTCCTGGTACAAGCACGGACACAATTTGAATCCGTACATGGATATAACCGCCAAATACTCAAAATCGGAAAGTTTTGATATTGCATTGCAGGTTTCTTGGGATAAGCTTTCGGGTTTTATGCAGTCAAACAAAAGCTTTGATTTATATCGCGCTTCCCTTCACATGATGTTTCGCGTTCACATTGAAAATCTCTGGTAGGCAAACAGAATTTTTCAACGGCAAAAGAAGTGCTTTTTTAATTCCTTCATGCCAAAACAAATTATCAAAGGGGCTGTGTGCTAACCTGGTATGCTCCCGCGTTCGGGACGCGGAGGTCTGAGTTCAAATCTCAGCAGCCCCAAGGCCTTTTTCTTTTCTCTTGCTAAGAGAAAAGAAAAACCCCTGGGAAAAAGAAAAGAGAACTGGTAAATGTCTTGGCTCATTTTCTGTTTCGGTTGTACTAAATGCGCTTACTTTGAGAATGATAAAATTGGAATAACTGATTTGTGTTTATGCTTCTAAACTGCGCTCTCTCTATTTTTATTCAAATCAAAAAGCATTATTCTTTTGCATAAACAATCATTCCCACTCCTGCAACTGCGGCAATCGCCGCCGCAACTGCAAACGCGGGAACGGCTCCAAACACAGCCCATAGCGCTCCGAATATCACACTTGCGGGAAGATAAACTGCCCCGACCGCCGTATTATATGCGCCGAGCGCAATTCCTCTTTCCTTATCTCCTGTAATGTCTGAAATGTATGCCTTGCTAACCGATTCATCCGCCGCAACAAATATCGCATAAATTGCAAAAAGCAGTACAACATCCCAAAACGAGGAAGCAAATGCAAATCCAATAACTATGAGCCCATAAAGAAAGAACGAGCCGATTATCACATTTCTTTTTCCTATCTTATCCGAAAGCTGTCCTATCGGCACCGAAAATATCACATACACTATATTGTAGAAAATATATATCAGAAGAATATTCTGCATATCTATTCCTATCTCGTTTGCGCGCAATATGAGAAATGCAAATGAAAAATAAGCAAGAGAAAACAGGCAGGAAATTCCAAGAAATCTTTTGTAGCCGGATGACAAAAGCCGCAACGATTCCCAAAAGTTCGGGCGTTTTGAAATATCCTCTTTCGCAATTGCCTTCACTTTCGGCTCTTTTACAAAAAGCCAAAACACAAGCACCGAAAGAAATGCGGGTATGAGTGCATAATAAAAAATTGTTTTATATGCTCCTTCTCCGCTTCCAAGCGCCCCCAGTATCAAATATGCAATTGCAGGTCCGATTATCGCGCCCATTGTATCCATTGCCCGATGCAAGCCGAATGCCTTTCCCCTCACGCTCTTGTCGGACGATGCGGCAATTATCGCATCTCTCGGGGCGGTTCTAATGCTTTTTCCTACCCTCTCCACACCCCGAAATACAAGAAACACGGGCCAGGTGTTTGCAAGCGCAATTCCAAGCTTTGAAACGGAAGAAAGCCCATAGCCTGCAAATACAAATTTTTTGCGGTTGCCGGATTTATCCGAAAAATATCCAACGAATATATCAAGAAGCGAGGAGGCGCTGTCGGCAATTCCTTCAATAAGCCCGACTATTTCCTTACCCACCCCCAAAACGGTTGTAAGAAAAATAGGAATGATTGGCAAAATCATCTCAGACGAAACATCCGTGAAAAAGCTTACTATGCCAAGAACGACTACGTTTTTTTGTATGCCTGATAGCAAACCCATAAGTAGCTCATGCGCTTATCGCTATTATACCTTTTGGCCGATAGCTTACAAAAATCACTTTTGCTCCTAAAGGTGAGGTTTGCTCCCAAATTCAACTAAACAAAAACTCGATGTATTATTTCCTTTTGCTTGTTCTTCGCATTTTGAAAGGCATTTTTGTATTTCCAGCTTAACCAAGACGAGTTTTACTAGTACTATTACAAGCATTCTAATGTCGAAAGCACAAACAACTTGGTAAATGCAAAGTTCGAGGATAAGGTGAAAAGTAAGAACAAGGCGGCGCAGGAAAATGAATTGCCATGCAAGTTCATGGTGCATAATATCATCGTGCTGATACTCGTGAGCTTTGAATTGGAGAGAGGGGGGGTTGACTTCAAAACGGAGTAAATGGGTTTAAAAGGAACGACACGACGAAGAACAGAGGTTAGAAAACAATATCCGAACGCTTAAATACTCTTCCAACGAAATTGACAACGGAGATGAGTATGGTAGTCAAGATCATAGATATAGACCTCACCGAAGACGTGCAAGAATTCATTAAGGTCAATGCTGATGTTACTTGTAGTGATTTGTTAAAAAAAGTGATTTCTGATGCTCCAAAAGGGGAACTACTTAAGGTGAGTAAGGAGATAGGTTCATTCACCAAGATAATTTCGGTAGAAATTGTTACCGAGGAACTACTTGCTAAAGAACTTCAGTGATTCTGTGGTGCGGACTAAATATACTTCGCGTATTCTGTGTGATAAATATTTTACTGACTGGCTTTTGGCATCCGAGCCGACCATCAAGCTGAGTTCTTTCAAGAAGTTGATGTTCATAAAAAGCAGTTCAGCTGAACATAAAGGAACTCATAATATAATGCTTGATTTTGACGTTAAAGAGTTGTTGAGTAAGAAAGCCATGAACGAAAATTATCTACGTGCATCATTCAAAGAGGAAACCTATATTCATGATTCTGTAAAAGAAGTTCTCCCCCCAGAAGCTCACCCAGATGACGAATTTTGTAATCGGATATTTTACGCCATTTGGCTAGCGAATAAAACGCCCTATAGTTGCCATATTTTCACTTCGCCCGAGCAAAAAGAAATTTATGACAAAAACCAGCATCTTAAAGGTTTAACAAGCGTGCGAGTTAAAACTGGTGCAGAAGCATTAGACAAAATAGATGAATTTTGGAAGACATACACTCTGGATAAAGCAAGATATGCGTTTCAAAATCTTTAATCCACTCCTGTCTGTCATAAGTCTGTAGTAAGAGGCGGTTTTAACAGCAAAGCTGGCTGAGTTTGAAATTTTAAATTTTCTATCTTGCCAATATCTCTTTTGCCTGCTCTCTTAATTTTTCAATTCTTTTCTGTGTTATGCCGCTCTTAATCAGCCGATCATTTGGCGCATTTGCCAAATCCTTTAGCGTAATTACTCCCGCATCATGCAACAAAATAAATTCCTGCCTTGTAAGATTTTGCAATACCGTGGTCGGATAAAGCTTGTGCTCGTCAATTCTAACCTGTATGCTTTCATTGCGCGGGAAAGACCATCCAAGCAATTTCAATCCGACGCAATCCGCATATTGGATTACATCTTCCGTAAATTTTGTATTTGTGGCAAGCCAGCAGGCATCAATGCTCGTATCCCTTTCGCGTATATCCAAAAAGCGGGCCCACGAATAAAGCGCGGATTGTATATGGCACTTCATGTGCGGCGAATTATGAAATTTGCACTCAACGATGCTCTTTGTCGCAGGCATTTCATTCATTTTCGGTCTGGTAGCGATAACATCAATCTCATGATTTACGCATTTGCCGCAAACAATTTGGCGCAATTTTGTATCGTAATTTCTGCCCTTTAGCAGTGCACCTATATATGTCTCAAACGGATAGCCGTTCGGACCCATTTTCAAAAGTGATGATTTGAGGCTGAAGCGGGCGGCGGCACCTGGCTTTAGGTCGCTTAAGTGCTCAAAAGCCAAGTCGTATATCTTTTTTGTGGAAACAACTTCCTGTTTTATCTCCTGTTGCATTGACTCTACTACTTCATCCGCCAATGCCCTTGATGCGCCCGAGCGATGCAGTGCATTCTTTATCTTGTTATAATCCAGCGGCTCAAGTGCGCCGTCGGCTTTTTTCACAAGTGTGACTGGCATGCATTTGCAAGGATGGTAAGCAATAAAACCCTTATGCAAAAATAAGTTTTCTTTGAGCCAAACGCGGGTGTTCCCATTCTTTTAGGTTAGCGTTTTTTGGCAGATTCAGCTCTATTAGAAAATGTGTGCATATCCAAGCATCGCCAAAATGCAAATTATGATTGGCTGGTGCACAATATAAATTAAGAGTGAATTCTGTCCGCACAAATCAAAAAAGCGCATAATTTTTGCATTTGGAATACAAATGCTAAACTTTCTTTCCTGTTTTTCATACAGGCTTTTGCCGGCGAACATCCCAAGCAGTACTATGCCTATCCATGGAAAAATCGGATAATAATCCAGAGTGTAAAAATTTGAATTCATCCCTAAAATGAAAAGAAAAATATTGCTCGTTTGCATCTGCGAAAGAACCTCTCCCGCAAGAATAAACAAAATCCCGACCGCAAGATTTAGATAATAAAAATCCAGGAAAAAATATCCTATAAGGACTGCCAATGCAATAAAGTGAATTATTCCAAAGAAAATGAATCCATCGTGCGGATAAATATAAGTCGCCAAGCTGATTAGTGCCGCGATTGCAAACAACCCAAGGCTTCTTTTTGCATATTTTAAAAATGAATTTTTTCCCTGTGCGTTTGCCCGTTCATGGCTCAAATGCAGCGAAATTCCGACAATGAAAATGAGTATAAATGCCGCGAGCCGCCCAAAGAGCATAAGCGCACCCGAATGCATGTCAAAAGAAGCAATGTGAAAATAATTCAAATCATAAAAAATGTGAAATACAACCACCATTAGAATTGCAATCCCGCGCAAAATATCTATTTCCTCAAAGCGTTTTTGCGAATTGTTCTGAAATTTCCCAAGTGCGGTTGGCGTGTTTATTCCATCGTTTTGCATTTTATCAGAAGCGTTTTGCATTTTCATTCCTTTTTGGATAGCAAATCAATTATCCTCTCATGCACCAAACCATTGGTTGCAACCATTGAGGGCGAATCCAATTTCCATTCATTTCCCTGCATATCCGTGACTTTGCCGCCTGCTTCCCGCACAATGAGTGCGCCTGCGGCGCCATCGTAGGGCTGAAGCCTAAAAAGAACGCATACTTCTGCCAACCCCTGTGCGATAAAACCAATATCATATACTGCGGAGCCCAAATTTCTGCTATTAAACACCTGCTTTGATACTCTCGCAAGCTTTTGGAAATTTTCATCCGCATTTTTGTCTCTTGCGGCAAAGCAAATTAGTGCCATTGCCTGTTCAATCTTTTTTCTTTTCGAGACATTTATCTTCGTTTTGCTGATTTTCCCATCCTTATCAAGTTCGTATTTGAATGCGCCCTTTCCCTTTTGGGCAATGAGCATAATTCCCTGCGACGCAAAGCTCAATCCACCCGCAATCAATTTTCCGTTTCTTGCATATGCAATGCTCACTCCCCAAATCGGAAAGCCGTATGCATAATTGTTTGTGCCGTCAAGAGGGTCTATCACCCAGCAGTTTTGTGCAATCAAATCCTGCTTGTTTTGCGCCCCTTCTTCGGTATATATTTTGTGGGTTGGAAATTTTTTGAGTATCGCGGATGTGATGAGTGATTGGGAAGCAATATCTGCATCCGTCACAAGGTCGTTTATCGCCTTATTTGATGCCTGCGCGCCTTGCTGCATTTTTATCAGAAGAGCATCCGAGTCAATTAGCATTTTGAGGATAAATTTGTCCAGTTTTTCATCCATAAATTTTACCCCTTTCTCTCTTGATTAAGTTTATATTGATAGTAATTCTATATAATCTAACACGGGCCCGTAGCTCAGCTTGGATAGAGCAGCAGCCTTCTAAGAAATCTTTTTTCTTTTCAAAAAGAAAAAGAATTTCAACCCAAAAAGAAAACACGTTAATGCTTGATGGGTTTGCGAAGTCAGCTGAAGGTCGTGGGTTCAAATCCCATCGGGTCCGTTCGTTCTTCTACCCACGGACCCTCTGGTTTTGAGCCGCTGGCTCAAAATCTGCCCAACCAACGATTTTGGTTGGGCATCCCATCGGGTCCGCTCATTTTTTCTTTTCTTAATTTTTTTCTTTAGAAAAGAAAATGGTTGTATGTTTTACAACTTCTCGCAATTTCTGCATCTCATTTATAAATTCATTAAGATAAACACTTTGATATTACATTTCCCTTCTCCCTAGGTGGATTAGGAGGTGGCGTTCATGTCTGAAAAGAAAATAAAAGAAATTACCGAACTCATGGAAATGCTCATGGAAGACACATCTGTCCCAAAAAACATAAGAAAAGTTGTGCAGGAAGCCCGCGACTGCCTAAAGGCGGACGACGAACTCTCAACTCGCGTATCTTCCGCAGTACAATCATTGGTTCAGGTATCAGAAGACATCAATATGCCAATGCACGCAAGGACGCAGGTGTGGACAATTCTCTCTGCATTGGAATCCATCGAAACCAATTAATTACGACTAATTTCCATATTATTTTTTCCTATTCTCTTTTTGAATTTTAATGCCCTTATTGTAGAGATGAAAGAGGACATAGAGCGTCTTTATCTCTCAAACGTGCGATTGTCTGTTGATGCCTACAACTATTTGATGCACAATGAGGTTGATGCCGGCGCGCTCAAACTGATGTTAAACTCATTAGAGCCTTTCCTTAGCGTCGAGTCCGTGAAATCCGCAATTGCGCAAAGCAAAAAAATCCCCGTTTTTGACAATAAAGTGCAAGAGCAAAAAATTCAAATAGAAAAAGGCGAAACAGTTTATTCTCACAAAGAAAGTCCGCAAACACAGGACGAAATATCCATTTCCACTACTGGTGCAAAATCATCTGGGGAAAATTCATCGGGTGCAACTTCATTTGCAAAATCAAATTCCATACCTTCTGATTCAAATATTTCAAAAAATATTTCAATTGCCGATTCAGAATCTGCATCTTCAATTCCAAACGCCGATGCAAACGCTCCGAAAGTGGAAGTTTTGCGCGTGCCTCATTTTTCCCCAATCGCAAAAGAATATTCTCCAAATATAAAAATTCACGAGCACCGCGACATTTCCGGGCAGTCAAGATGCATGGGCACGGTGGAAGATTTTGTAGCCTACTTTCGCGACCGCTACAAACAGGAGTCTGGCATTTTGCGAAACCGAAGCACGCACCTGCCGATAGTCCGGCTTGACCAGCTTTCATTGCACACTGGCTCCGAAGCAAGAATAATCGTAATGGTAACCGACAAGCGTGTCACTTCAAAAGGAAATCTCTGGCTTGAAGTGGAAGACGATTATGGCTCTGCAAAAGTAATGATTTCCTCAAAAGAGCCCTCCTTCAAACAAGCCGGTACAATCCTTCGCGATGATGTAGTCGCGCTTGATGGAAAAATTGCGCAGGAATTTTTCATTGCAAAAACAGTGTCTTGGCCGGATTTGCCCGTGATTCGCGCCGAGCCAAAGTGCGAGCAGGATTTGGCTATTGCATATTTGTCCGATTTGCATCTTGGGAGCAGATATTTTCTTGATAAACCTTTCAAGCGATTTTTGCGCTGGCTAAAAGGCGAGGAGGGAAACAGCGCGCTTGCGGGCAAAGTAAAATATATCGTAATTGCGGGCGATGTGGTGGACGGAATCGGAGTCTATCCTTCACAGGAAAAAGAACTCACAATCACCGACATCTATGCGCAATATGCCGAGTTTGACAAAGTGATGCAATCTCTCCCGGATTATATAGAAGTAATAATGGGTCCAGGCAACCACGATGCTGTAAGGCGCGGCGAGCCACAACCTCTCATTCCAATGGATATGGTAAAATCAGACATAAAAAAAATCGGTTCGCCCTCATCAATTGATATTGAAGGCTTCAACCATCTTGTATATCACGGAACATCTTTAGATTCTATAATTGCAAACATGTCCGGGCTCTCATATGCAAAACCCGAAGGTCCGATGCTTGAAATGCTCAAGCGCAGGCATCTCTCGCCAATTTACGGCGAGAATTTAATAATTCCGGAACTGCGCGACTTCATGGTAATTTCTCAAGAGCCGGATGTTGTGCACATGGGGCACATTCACAAAAACGCGTCAATGAAATACCGCGGCACCCTGCTCATAAATTCAGGTACATTTCAGGACAGGACAGACTTTCAGGCAAAGATGGGGCACATTCCAAGTCCTGCAATCACTCCTGTTCTTGAGCTGAAAAGCCAACAGCTCAGCCACATCAAATTTTTGGAGGAAACCCTATGAGCGGGCAAGACAGCACCTCAAACATTGCAAACGCACTTTCTCCTCAAGACGATTTGGGCAACGGGAAAATTCAAACCGCCAATTTGCCCAATGGCAATTTAGAAAATTCAAAAAATATTTCAAATCCATTGTCTCACGAAAATAAAATCAAACTTTCGCAAATCGCGCACGAGCTTGAGAAAAAAATAACTCAAATTTCTCACCCTTCCGCCTCTTCGGATGCAAATCACAAAATTTCATCTCCGGAAATGGAACAATATTTTGCCACACTCAAAAAAGGGCTTGACGAAGCATTTGACATGGCATCGCATGCGCGCGCACAAGGGCTTGACCCAGAAAAAACTGTGGAAATAAAGCCCGCATCCGATGTTGCCGCGCGAGTTGAGGGATTAGTAGGTCCGGTAGGTATCGCATCATTAATCCGCGAGCTTGAAAAAAGCGGCAAGACCCGCGACGTTGTCGCAAAAGAAGTGGTTATAAAAATTCTCTCCGGTGAAGTGATAAAAGGTTCGCAGGAAAAGCTCATCGACCAAGCCGTTCGCACTGGTGTGTCAATTCTTACTGAAGGAGTTCTTGTAGCTCCAACAGAAGGAATCGCATCAATTCAAATCCGTGCGCCCTCCTCCGGCAGGCCGCACGATGGCAACCCGGACGGCTCTTCCTATCTGGCAATTTTGTTTGCAGGTCCAATTCGTTCTGCCGGAGGAACAGTCGCCGCGCAGGCAGTTGTATTAGCCGACGTCGCAAGAAAACATTTCGGAATCGGAAAATTCCGCCCGACAGAAACCGAGCTTGAGCGTTATGTGGAAGAATGCAATCTTTACAATGACCGATGCGCGCATTTGCAATACAAGCCCACCGATGACGAAATAAAGCATATTGTGAGAAATTGCCCCGTATGTGTTTCGGGAGAGCCGACAGAAAAAATAGAAGTATCCGTCTTTCGCGACCTGCCCCGAATGGAAACAAACCGCGTGCGTGGAGGAATCGCTCTTGTGATTTGCGAGGGAATTGCCCAAAAGGCCGCTAAGGTGCTAAAATATACTTCTAAAATCGGATTAGGCGCAGACTGGCAATTTTTGCAGGCAATCACAAAAGGAGTAAAGAAAAGCGATTCCGGCGGTTTTGAACTAAAGGCAGACAACAAATTTCTTGACGAGCTTGTTGCCGGCAGACCGATTTTTTCCTATTCAATGATGCCCGGCGGATTCAGATTAAGATATGGAAGAATGCGCTGCACCGGCATAGCGGCAAAAGCAATTCATCCCGCTTCAATGTACATTTTGGATTCATTCCCTGCAATCGGGACACAGCTAAAGCTTGAGCGACCAGGAAAAGGAACGGTATGTGCACCATGCGATTCAATAATGGGTCCGATTGTGAAATTAAAAGACGGTTCCGTTGTTTATGTAAACGATTCTGCGCAGGCGCAAAAAATTTGCAAAGATGTGTCTGAAATACTTTTCCTGGGCGATTTGCTAATCTCATACGGCGACTTTCTAAAATCAAACCATCCTCTCATGCCTTCAGGCATAGTGGAAGAGTGGTGGGAGCAGATGGCCGATGCAAAGCAGGTAAAATACAAAAAGAAGATAAGCGCGAAAGAGGCGTTTGAGCTCTCAAGAAAACACAGTCTGGCATTGCATCCTCTCTACACTTATTTCTGGCATGACATTTCTCCTCAACAGCTTGGCGAGCTTGCCCTCTGGCTTTCAAATTCAAAAGCAGAGTTTGACTGGTTCGGGCTCAAATCATTGCAAATCGAATCCGCACCGCAGAAACGGGTGCTTGAGCTTTTGTGCATTCCGCATACTGTGCACGGGGCAAACATTTCATTTGATGCGGATATCGCGTATGCGCTTCTAAGCTCACTCGCACTTTTGGACGAGGAGAAAAAATCAATCTCAATCACAAAATTCAACAAAATTTTTGATTCAAAGAAAAGCACTCTTGAAAATGTGTGCGCAATTTCCGGTATCAGCATTATGGCAAAGGCACCTGTGTATATCGGCACAAGAATGGGCAGACCGGAAAAAGCCAGAAAACGCGAGATGGCTCCTCCTGTTCATGTTCTTTTCCCGGTCGGATTTCTCAACAAGTCTCGGCAAATAATCCGGCAATACTCAAAGATGCGCTCCGATGAGAAAAAGGAAGGCAGGGGCGTGGAAGTTGATTTGGCGCGGCTCAAATGCAAATCCTGCAAAAAAGTCGGGCATTCGCTCACATGTTCATACTGCAACTCGGAATGTTTTTGGATGCCTGCCTGCGAAAATTGCGGGCGCTCATCGGATCAGGAAAGATGCGTAGTGTGCAATGGGCGCGTCAGATTTTACGATCGCCGACCGCTTGATCTTGTGCGCGCGGTTGATGCTACAAAAAAACGGCTGAATCTTCAGAACTTGCCCGAGATAAAAGGCGTACATGGCATGATTTCATCATACAAAATACCCGAGCTTTTGGACAAGGGATTCATTCGTGCGAAGCACAATCTCTCAATCTTCAGGGATGCCACCTGCCGCTTTGATTTGACCGATATGGTTCTAACTCATTTCACTCCAAAAGAAATTCATGTAAGTGCAAAACGGCTTGTTCAGCTTGGCTATACTCACGACATTCACGGCAAGCCATTGCGCGACGACAATCAAATGCTCTCAATAATGCCTCAAGATGTAATCCTTCCATTTGATGGTGCAAAACATTTTTTCTCCGTTTCAAAATACATAGACGAGCTTTTGGTGGAAGTCTATCAGATGCGCCCGTATTACAATCTCAAAAGCGAAGCGGACCTTGTAGGCCAGCTCACAATCGGTCTTTCTCCTCACACTTCGGCAGGCGTGCTTTCAAGAATAATCGGATTCACAAATGCGCATGTCGGATTCGCGCATCCATATTTTCATTGCGCAAAGCGCCGCAACTGTGACGGGGACGAGGATTGTTTAATGCTCTTAATGGACGCATTTTTGAATTTCTCAACAAAATTCATGCCCGCATCGCGTGGCGGCACAATGGATTCGCCCCTCGTGCTTACCACCAGAATCGACCCGACCGAAGTTGATGACGAAGTGCATTGCATGGAAACTGTTGGTTCATATCCTTTATCATTTTATGATGCAACCCAAAAGTTTGCTTCCCCATCAGAGGCAAAAATACCTACAATAAAGGATATTCTTGATTCGCCTGCGCAATATGGCGACATTCATTACACTCACTCAACTACGAACATAGAAGACGGACCTTACATGTCGTCTTACATTTCGCTTGAGAAGAAAATGACATCCAAAGTAGCGGCAGAATTTGAGCTTGAAGACAAGATTCGCGCCGTTGATTCCGCGGATGCGGCAAAGCGCGTATTGCTTGCCCATTTCATGCCGGACATGTACGGAAATCTGCGTTCTTTCTCGCGCCAGATGTTCCGCTGTTCCGATTGCAATGCAAAATACCGCCGTGTGCCCCTTGTAGGAAAATGCACCCAATGCAATGGAAAGCTCCTGCTCACAATTTACAAGGGCGGAATAGAAAAATATCTCAAGCCCTCGCGCGATTTGGCAAACCGCTATGATTTGCCTCCCTATCTGAAGCAAAGGCTTGATTTGATACAAAAAGATATTGATTCAATATTTTCAGATGAGAAAGCTAAACAGTCCGATTTGGCGGACTTTATGTAAATAAGTTCACTCTCTTTAAAAAAATAAATAAAATTAGAAAAAATAAAATTATTTCTCATCTGCTTTTTTCTTTTTCTTTTCAAAATATTTCTCCACCTTGTCCTCTGCAGGCGGAAGTTTTTCGTTTCTAATGTCGTTTCCCTTGAAATATTTGTAGATGTATGCAATCATGTTGAGTATAACCATTGCAAGAATCCATCTGTACTCCTTGTACTTGTATGCAATATAACTCATGCAAAGCGCGTAAGCAATCGTGATTATGCCTGACACGAGCCCTGCAAAAATCGCCAATGACAAAAGCGTCACAAAAATAGTTGCAGAAGAATTCATCCTTTCTGCGAAAAACGATATTATTGAAAGCGCAAACACCGAAACCGCAATAGACATTCCAAGCAATCCAAGTTTTCCAAGCGAGTTGCTCATCTTCCACGCAAGCGCCATATGATGTTCGTTGTTTGCTTCTAATTTTTCTGATATGTCATCTCCCCATATTGAAAATCTCATTCATACCACCATTACCCAAGTATTGGAAATACCGCTTTTATGCCGGTTATAATAAATTGCACTCCTATTGAAGCTACAAAGAGCCCCATTATTTTTATCATTGCCGACAATCCTTCCCTGCCTAATATTTTGTCAATATTTTCGGAGAAGCGAAGCACAATATAATTTATCGCGCACGCACTAAATATCGCGCCCCATAGCATAAATTCCTGCCAAAGATTTGCCACATTGCTTGCAAGCAAAACCGTGGTCGTAATCGCACCTGGTCCCGAAGTCATTGGTATTGCAAGCGGAACAATATATATCTGGCTGGAATACGCCTTTATCTTGTCCGCACCCTCTTTTGGAAACAGCATGTTTAATCCTATTATGAGAAGAACAATCCCTCCGGCAATCCTAAACGCGTCTATTGTAATTGAATAAATTTTAAATATCCAAAATCCGGTCAATGCAAAAAATATGAGCACGCAAAATGCAAAAAGGCTGGACATGAACGCAATTTTGTGTTTTTCCTCCTTTTTCATCCCTTTTGTAAGAGAAAGAAGCAAGCCCACTGTGGATAATGGATTGATGATTACAACTATTGCAATCAAGGACGCAATAAAATACTCGGTCGTGCCGTCAAACATTGCATGAGGCACTGCTTTAGCATTTAAATAGTTTCATGCCCGCCAAATCCAAAAAAATTCGCTTCCTACTTAAAAAGCCGCCCTCAATCAAAATTCTCGTTCCGCCCGGATTTTTCCAATCAAAAATAGATTTGCATTCGGCTCAATTTTTTTCAAGCCGAAATGCTTTTTGCCTTAATCAAAAATCTCTTTCAAAACGTCTTTGTCCAAGTCTTCTTCCTTAATATTATACTGCGGGGCAACCTGTTCAACAGGTGCCACCTCCACGGACTCGCTTCTTGAAGGCTCATCAAACATCTGCAACGGCGCAGGTGCATTCTGTGCAATTTGTGCCGGAGTTGAAGGCTGTTTTAGCAAAGATGAGAGTGACACATGCACCGTTTTTCCACTTATTGAATCGGTGCCAGTTATCTCAATTTCTTCCAAATCAAGCGACGAATCTATCTGCACATAATGCTCCTTTCCCCCGGATATGATAACCTTTCTTATTGAAGTCATAAACGCCACCCCTTCTATACTGGCAAAAGGAAGAGGCAATTTATATTCATAAGCCCGCCTGCATTTTTTACGCCGGATTTAAACCCCGTTTTCTCTCAGCGCATTTTATATTCCCCCTTTTTCATCACTCTTTGCATGGATGAAATAAGTCTTGGAATTCTTCTTGGGCTGGTCGCGATGTTTGGCTTTGGCATCAGTGATGCGCTTGCAAAATTGCCGCTGGTCCGGCTCGGTGGCGCAAAGGTAATTTTCATCAGAAATCTTTTCATCAGCGCGATATTTCTCGCGGCAATTTTATTCATTCATCCCGACTTTGGGCAAATAGACTATTCATTTGTTGCACTGGCAATCATAATCTCTGCCATTGCCTATTTTCCGCTTTCATATTTTTATCGCGGGCTAAAGGTTGGCGAAATCGGTCTGGTAACTCCGGTTGCCCACTCCTCAATAATCATAACCGCAATTTTATCCGTAATCTTTTTTCATGAAGCGCTTACACAACTGCAAATATGTGCAATAGCCCTCATATTTTTTGGGCTCGTGCTTATTTCAATAAATTTCAAGGACATAAAAAGCTCGCAACTTTTCAAGCTCTCAAGCGGAATACCCTACGCTCTCATAACCGGAATTCTTTGGGGGCTTGTGTATTTTCTTATAAAAATTCCAATTTTAATTATCGGTCCAATTCTCTGTTCCTTTATTTTGGAATTTGTAATTTTATGTTCAAGCGCGGCGCATATTTTTCTCTCAAAACAGGAATTCAAATTTGACCTAAAAGGCATTTGGCGCCCGATGCTTGCGCTATCTGTTCTTTCCGCAGTCGCTTCATTTGCCCTCAACTTTGGCATCGGAGAATATAATGTGAGCATTGTCGCGGCTCTTGCATTTGCAAGCCCGCTTGTGGCAACCCTTTATGCCCGTTTTGCATATCATGAGAAACTAACTTCTTTGCAATGGGTTGCCGTGCTGATTATACTCGTTGGTGTAGTGGCGCTGGCCGGATAAAAAATTAGAAAAATTTTACTCCACCGTCACACTCTTTGCTAAATTCCTCGGTCTGTCCGGATCCCTTCCCAATTCCAGCGTCATATAATATGCAAGCAGTTGCAATGGCAAAATATAAAACAACGGCACCAAATCATCGGAAACTTTTGGCATCTTAAGCCAATATTCCCCTTCTTTTCCAATTATTTCATCATCGGACAAAACAATAAGCGAAGCCCCGCGGGCTTTGCACTCGCGAATATTGCTCTCCATTTTCGGAGCAAGCGCGCCAGATGGTGCAATCGCAATCACCGGCACTTTCTCCTCAAGCATCGAAATCGGCCCATGCTTAAGCTCGCCTGCCGCATAAGCCTCCGCATGCAAATAAGTAATCTCCTTCAACTTCAGAGCCGCCTCCAAAGCGCAAGGCCAGCCAATTCCACGCGAAATAAAAAAGAAATTTTTCCTCTTTCCCATCAGTTTTGCAAGAGCGCGCACGGGTTCATGCACAGTCTCAAGCATTTTCTCCACCTGCGCAGGCATTGCATTTAGCTCCTGCATTCCCTTCTTATTGCCGGATAAAGAGTAAGCCAATTTGTAAATAACCGCCAATTGCCCGCTAAATGTTTTTGTCGCAACCACTCCAACTTCGGGCCCAACTCCAATGTAGAGCGTAACATCCGCCTCGCGCGACAAAGTGGAGCCGACAACATTTGTAATTGCAAGCACTTTCGCCCCTTCTTTTTTTGCAATGCGCACGGCAGAAAGCGTATCGGCAGTCTCGCCGGATTGTGAAATTGCAACCACCAAATCTTCCGTGCCGCTATGCCACGAAGCATATTCGGAGCCCAAATAAGCGGATGTAATTATCTTTTGCTTTTGCAATAAATATTGCATCACAAGCGCGGCATAATAGGAGGTTCCGCAGGCAACCATCGCCGGTCTTTTTGCATTTTGCAATAATTTCACTCCCTCACTCACATCTGCAGAAATTGCGGATGAGAGCGTGAGCGGCTGTTCCAATATTTCCTTTATCATGAAATAATCATGCCCGCCCTTTTGCGCCATTTGCGGAGTCCAATCAACATGCAATGGCTGACGAGCCACTTCTTCGCCTTGCGCATTCCAAATAATCGCGCCCTTTGCGTCAATTTGCGCCATGTCTCCTTCATTTAGCAAAATGAAATCGCGGGTATATCCAAGCAATGCAGGAATGTCCGATGCAAAAAACATTTCGTCTTTTTTGCTTCTGCCAATAATTAGCGGTGCGTGCCTGCGGGCAAGAAACAATTTCTGCTCTCCCGAAATAAGTATTCCGAGTGCATAAGTTCCTTCAAGCCTTTTTATCGCCTCGCGCACAGCCGTATTTGCGCTCAATTTCTTTTTGAGTCCTTCTTCAATCAAGTGTGCAACAATTTCAGTATCCGTATCCGATGAAAATTTGTGCCCTTTCTTCTCAAGCTCCTCTCTTAGCACTCTATGGTTTTCAATTATTCCATTGTGCACAACCGCCACTTTTTTCGTGCAGTCGGTATGTGGATGCGAATTTCTCTCGCAGGGTGGTCCGTGAGTCGCCCATCTTGTGTGCCCAAGCCCGATGCCTCCCTCCAATTTCAAAAAGTTGTGTTTTGTATGTATGTCGCGCAATTTGCCCTCATCTTTGAGTATTTGCATCGTTTTGCCATCGCTCACAGCCATTCCGGCGGAATCATACCCTCTATATTCCACCTGCGAAAGCCCGTGCAATAGCACTTCAGACGCTTTTCTATGCCCAATATAGCCAATTATGCCGCACATAATACTCTATTAGGGGGAAAGTATTATAAATGGAAAGAAGAAGTTAAATTTTGGTTTTAAATACTTTCGGCAAATTCGTCCAAAACCCGCCCATCTGGGCGCTTATTCACCAACCCCATCTCTAAACTATTCAATCTTCATCGCATGGGCATAAGTCCTGCCAACCTGTGTTATCTTTACTTTTGTAATCTGCCCAACGTGTGTATTCTTTACAAATATCACAAAGTCGTCAATTTTTGCTATTCCCTGCCCGTCGGGTCCCTGTGCGCCGATTTCAACTTTTAATTTGTCTCCAACATCTACCGGAGGCCTTTGCGCCATTCACACCACCCATGTCAATTAGGCTTATTTGTCTATTAACTTTTGCCACTTTCCAAAATGTATGCCATATCCGATTGGGTTTTCTTCATTGAAGTTTGCTTCTCAAGAATCTACAACTCGTCATTTATGACATAATTATTTGGGGTTAAGGTGATATAACATGCAGGGTCGTACAACGCTCCATCCCCTCATCTGCGCCGATTCGTTTAAATACTTATATGACACATAAAAAAGCGTCGGCTTTGCGCCGGGTGGATATTATGGATATAGATAATCACATTTTCAAATTAGCAGAAGATGACGAGAGCGAAGGGGACTTTGACGACGAGGAAGACGACGAGTTCGATGAAGATTGGGAAGACGAAGAAGAATAAATTTCTTTCTTTTCTCTAATTTTTGTTCTTGTTCAAGGTTCTAATCTTGCATTTTCATCTTCGCATTTGTTTTGTTTGTCAGCCGTGCGCAGTGGAAAACTACCCTCTCCGCCCCTTTAAATACCTCCAAAACTCTTTTTTCCAATATGATACTAGAAG
>JBAZLL010000009.1:0-53665 GCA_041650255.1 Candidatus Micrarchaeia archaeon
TTCTTTTCTCTAATTTTTGTTCTGTTCAAGGTTCTAATCTTGCATTTTCATCTTCGCATTTGTTTTGTTTGTCAGCCGTGCGCAGTGGAAAACTACCCTCTCCGCCCCTTTAAATACCTCCAAAACTCTTTTTTCCAATATGATAATAGAAGACGAGATAATTCATTGGTGGAAGGATGACAAGGGCGAAAAGCATCGCACCCAATTAAGAATAGAGCGCGAAGACGCGCAAGATGTAAATGGCTTTCCACGAGATGGCGTAGTAGCAGTGCGGATAGCAAACACAACCGGGCAAGCCGCAATCAAGCTCTCGCCCGACGAAGCCTTGCGCCTTTCCACACAGCTTTTAGCCGTGTCAAAGGAGCTGTTAAATCAAAAAAGGCGCCTGTGGCAGGTGCATGAAGGCTAATTATGATTTGCAAAATATGGCGAATTAACAAATGAAAAAGAAGTTTTCTATTTCACAATAAACCGATTCTCCTCCTCAATTTTCATTTTCGGGTCCTTGCCATAAATCGCATTCTTAAGCACGCCAAGCCTTTGCTCAAAATGCCCGTTGCACACATGCACTTCCGACATCTCAACCGCGTTCACTCCCGCAACAATTAGCGAGCGCACATCCTGTGCATTATTTATCCCGTGCGCCGAAATCACCGGTCTTCCGGTTTTGTTGCGAGTAAGTGCTTTTATTGTAATTGAAATGTCCGCACCCGTGTCAGTCCGATTATTTATCATTATTACATCCGCTTCGCTCCTTTTTGCCTCGCAGAATTCTTCCTCATTTCGAACTTCAAGCACAACCTCGCAATCCAAATCATGTGCCACTTCAATAAGCTCGTGCGGGTCGGATTGTGCCGCATTCATAAGCTCCAAATTCAGCAATATCGCGTCCCCGCCGACAATCTGCTTTGAATCAATAACCCAATCCCGCGAAATAATCGGAATAGGCAATTCTTTTGCCAGCCATCTCAAATCCCCTGCGTGATGTCTTGGCTCCACCCAAACATCAATCGCGCTAATGTCATGCTCAACGCAAAGTTTCTCAATGAGCCTTCCCGCAACTTTTCTATTCGCAAGCAAAAGCCCGATATCCGGCATCGCGGTTGCAACCCCCGCGACAACTGGCAGGATGCCTTCTTCCTGCGCCTTTTCAATATATTCGCACAAAGATTTTCTTTCGGTTCGTGCCGGTGCGAGTCTTTCATAATATCCCGAATTTATTGTTTCGCGGGTGCCGTTGATGATTTGGTCTAAGTTCATCATGTTCTCATGTCCTCTTTGCTCGCCTAATCGCATGTATTTGGGCTGTGTTCAAATTGTGAGCATAACCAATTTTTTATCTCCTGTTTGCTTTTCATTCCAAGCAGGCTTGATTCCCCTTTTTCCCCGTTTGCAACTATTGTGGGGAAGCCGCCAAAAAGTCCCTTTCTCTTGTACTCCAAATAAATCGCCGCAGTTTTCACGCTTGTGTTTCTGTCCTTTTCATTCCACAAATTTAATTTTACATTTGGCGAAAGCTCGGATGCAATCGCAACCATTTGCGGCTTTGCCTGTGTGCAATATTCGCACCAGTCCGCATACAAGAAATCAACTTGCAAAACTTCTGTAGTTGTTTTCGCAGTTGCATTTTGCACTTTGATATTTTCGGTCGGAACAAATGCCTGCAAAGACGGGCTTTGCGCGGGAGCCTGTTTTTGCGCCTCTCCAAAAATAACGCTTACGCCCACGACTGCAATGAGAATAATTGTGAAAGCAGATAAAAGCGCAATATCGGTTCTCATTCTCCACACACCCTTGTTATTGATTCTGCCCAATTTTTTAAACATTGGCAATTTTCGCTCTATTCATCCGTTTGGTTTTGCCGCTCTCAACATCTTTTCTTTCTTTTGCCGCCCGCTCAAGCAAAATCTCCGCTCGCAGGCATTCTGCAACGCTCCATGCCTGTGCCGGGCATCCGCCGGCAGAAAGAGTTTTTGGGTCATATACTTCGGGCACGGACAAAATCGCCCCAGCTTTTATCATATTCAAATCCCTTGAAATGTCCATTTTCGTTTTCCCTATTTTTTCCGGGCACACATTCGCAACCGCTTGTGCGTAAGCCCCAAACATCCAGGGCCAAATCGTTCCCTGATGATATGCCAAATCCCGCTTTCTCATGCTCCCGCTATATGTATCAACATATTTTTCATCATCCATCGCAAGCGTGCGCAGTCCATATCCGGGCACCAACAGCTTTTGCTCAATTTTCTCAATCGCCTTTTTTTGGCTCTGTTTTCCAATCAGGCAGGCATCCAATGCAAGCGCCCAAATTTGGTTTGGCCTAAACGAATCATCATCCTTTTCCACGCCGTCAAAGAAATAGCCTTTCTTTGCGCTATAAAATTTTGCCATTGACCTTTTCGCTTTTTTGTGCAAGCGTGCAATCTCGTCATCTTTTTGCTTTCCAAGCAAATTGCCCCAGTGCAAATAGCTTGAGAGCGCATGCACCCAAAGCGCGTTTATTTCAATTCGCTTTCCTGCACGGGGAGTAACCGCTCTATTATCCACCTGTGCATCCATCCATGTAAGCCTTTCACCTTTGAGGCTTGCAAGTGCATCATCATCTACAAATACAAATTCATTTCCTTCAATCCAGTTTGCAATTCCTTTGCGCACAATCTTCATCCACTTCTCAAGCACATCCATCTCCACTCCTTTATTTTCCTGCATTTGTGAAATCGCCCAAACCATCCAAAGAAAAGCGTCGGCAGATTCATACGCCGCCCTCCTGCTTTCATCAAACCGATTCGGCAATATTCCGTTTTTCAAATGCGCCATCCATCTGTCAATTATTTGAATCCCAAGCGCATGCCTTCCCGTGCAAGTGCAAATTCCGGGGATAGAAATCATCGTGTCTCGTCCCCACTCTCCAAAATAGGGAAAGCCCGCGTCAATTCCATATTGCCCGTTCTTTGCAAGCACGAATGCGTCCGAGGCGCGAACCAACCCTTGAGCAAAATTTAATTCAAGCCCCTCATTTTGACGAATAAACATCTCAAGCAGTGCATCCGCTCTTTTAGTCGCAATCTCCGGCTCGGCATATTGCAAACGATTGTTCTTGTCATTCATGCCCGAAGCCTCGCCCATTCTAATTGTTATATGTCCGCCTTCGTGCAAAAGCGCTCCAAACTTTGCGGGCATAAACAAGTCTTCAATATAATTTTCCTCCCTCTCGCGCTCAAGCAAATACTCAAAATTGTGATAAATGTCCGGTGCCGGCGCGCAAATTCCCTTGTCGGTTGAAATTTCAAATGCAAAGGGTGTTTGAAATCTTATTCCCTGCTCAAAAAATCTGATGTTGCCCGCCTGCGCGACAGATTCATTTAGCCCAATCGCATTTACGTCTCTTGCATTTACAAACGGCAATATTTCAATTCCCGCCTGTCTTCCCTCAAGCAATGTGTATCTTGCATAAGAAATATTTTTTCCTTTCTCGCACCAGACCTCTTTTGAAATGCGCGTCCCAAGCGCGTCAAACGCCCATCTTGCGACCGCCCCATCAAAAGAAAAATCAATAATATTTTTGTACCCGTCCGGATGCACGGCGTTCGGATAAAAATTGGTTGAGAGCGCAATTCTTCTTTGCGCGACAATTGCAAACTCCTCAAGCTTTGGCACCAAAAGTGTGCGATGCAACGAATTATCTGATGCTATTAGCATTCCATGGTATTTTCTTGTATTCGCACCGCAGATTGTGCCGCTTGCCCATCCGCCCACTCCGTTTGAAATCCACCATTCGCCATCCGCCATTGTGTTTGGCATCTGCAGGTTTTTGCTAAATGAGCTCACGCATTCAGAACAGACGCACCGAATATAAATTTATTGGGCTCGCACGTCCAAAAATAAAGCAATCAAATTGCATTGCATCGGATGATTTGGCATTTATAGAAAAAGAGGCGCAAAATCGCTTTTTTGTGAGTTGTATATACTATAACTAATTACAAACTCCATTACCTTCGGGCTCACTTCAACAAATTGTTGGGCAACCGGCATGCCAAATTCATCAAATTGCGTGAGTACAAGCGCGCTTAAGTCTGGGGAAATATCCAAACGGTCATTTTTGCAGGCCGTCTTGGGAATAAGATATGACATATCCTTAAGCGGTTTGCACTTTGTGAAAAAATCTTTTTTCACCAAGCCGTTTTCTTTTGCATAATCGCATATACTATGAATTTTATTTCTTCTGCCGGTTTGCGCATTGCCTGTCTGTGCATTACCAGCTTGCGCATTGCCCGCCTGCCCAATAACCGTTCCCTTATTTGCCGGAGTTGTCTGATTTGCTGGAGGTATCTGTACCGTGCTCATAATAACGCCAGTCCGCCGGTAACTCTGTCAATTGCCTCTGCTTTTGCGGGCCCGATTCCAACGCAAGTTTTGCTTCCGGGCTCTATTTGTGTCTTTCCTGCATCCGTAATAATTGAGCATGGAATTTCTCTGTCCGCGCACTCCATAAAAATGCGAACAAGGTCGGATTCGGAATCCACTTTTAGCACAGTCTTTGGCATTCCGTGGTTCATCCACGATTCCACTATTTGTGAATTTTTGGATTTTGCCTTTATGTAAGAATCAATTGATGCGTGCGCTGCCTGTGCGGCAATTTTTCCTTTGCCCATTTTCAAATCTGTCCTTACAACAATTACCTGTTTTATATCTTGTGGGTCTGAACTTGAAGCCATAATTAAATTAGGTTCAAACACCTATTTAATCCGAATGCCTGGTGTCTATGCCCTGTTTTTCCCTTCACATCAGCCTTTTAAACCACGCTACATATAAGAATACTTATACCCACTATTAAATGTGATATTATGAAATATGTTCATTCAAAGGAATTTTTCTCTAAACAAGAGCGTGCGGCACAAAAAAATAACTGCAAGTTCACAAACGGTGATGACAAGTCCGCAATAACCAATCGCCCCCTGTTTAAATTCGAATCAAATGCACTGCAATTTTTCAAAGACGGTTTAAACCGCCTTCCGCTTCGCATTGAAGATCCTACCCTTCTTATCAATTATCTAAGCGATTTTCGAAACGATTCTTTTAGCAATCATGTCGCACTAAGCAAGGCAAGGCGTCTTCTGCAATCGCTCGAAAATTTTTGCAACTCAACACTCAAGTACGCAGATGAGCCAAAGCCGACTTCAATTAAGCTTGGAGATACGGCGAGTCTGCTGATTCGCAAAGCCGAATGTTTGGTTAATACTGATGATTATTTGGAAAACAACGACACGTTCAACCGAAGCAAATCCCTGAGCGAAAAAAACGCAACCAAATATCCTTTCCCCTACGCCCTAGGTGATCAAGCAGGAGATAACCTGTTTCGCTATGATACTCTCCCATCGCTTGCAAGAAAGAAAAAACCAAAAACCACGAATAATGCAAATAGCGAATAATTTTGGTTCCGCTAAATATCTACATCTTTTACTATTTTTTTTATCTGCGAACATCGGCACTCTTCAATTTTTTAGTGGAAAACTCCTCTCCCAATTCTCTTAAACATTAAGTCGCATTGTTCTCTCATGCCTCTCAAAGATTCCATTCTCACTCTTGCGCGCTCATGGCTTGAGAGGCAGGGCAATTGGAAAAACAGCGCCCTTGAGCTTAGAAAAAACAATTCTCCAAAAATAACCGATTCCCTTGAGCCAAATCTGATTTATCCGGTTGTACCATCCCAACCAGACGGCTCATATACCGCAATTGACGGCGGAATAATAGTTGAGGAATTTCACGGTTTGGACGTTGTAGTTTATCGCTCGCTCGCGGCAAACTTCTGCTATGAAAAAGCAAAGCTCCACTCTCATGGCTATTTTCCATCCGCACATCCCGAATTTGAAATAGGCGCAAAAAGCGGGCTTGAACAATACGACCGTTTGCAATATACTTCTCTCATTCGCCTGGGAAGCGAGCTTTCCTGCGCAATAGGCTCATTGGAAAAATTCAGCCCAAAATGCCTTTTTCTTGACGGCTCAATCGCCCCTCTTTTGGCGGACAAGCCGCCTTCGGATTCCGAGCTCATGCCCGAATACGAAAACGTGGTGAATCTCTATTCTTCCCTGTACAAAAAATGCTCTGAAAAAAACACAAACCTAATCGGCATAATGAAGGACTCGCGCGCAAGGCGCTTTTTGCAAATTCTCTCATCTGCAAAACTTGCGTCCGGGCTTGAGCATTCATCAGACACTCTTTTTCTTGATTATATGCTAAAGCAAAATGAGCGCACCTTCACATTCAGATACAGCGCCTCGCCAGCAAAAAACCAAGTGCTAAAAGATTTGGGGGATTGGGCATCCAAAATTCTTTCCTTCTACATAAAGCCGGTTGAGGGCGACCGCCCATTAAGAATAGAATTTTTATCAAACAGCGGTGCATCATACGATGAAGTCGCATCAATTGTCTGTGGCTTATGCTCATTAAACAAAAATTATGCATATCCTGCGGTTTTAATAGAAGCCGATTTGCGCGCCGCAATATCGCCGCAGGAAGCAGAGCATGAAATAGCCGAGCTTCGCGCAAGGCTTGGGAAAAACAATCCGCTCATGCCTTTACGAAGAAATTCGCGCCCATTTAGATAAATCCTTAGTTTTCCTGCCCGATAAAATAAATAAAAAGTCTCGCCCGCCAAACTAATCTGTGGTGTCTATGAAATTTGCATTTTCGTTCGTTCTAATTCTGTCAGTATTAACAATTTCCCTGCTTTTGTCGGGATGCACGTCAAATTCCTGCAAAACAGACAAGAATTGCAAGGACTGGCAATATTGCAACCTGAAATTAAGCAAGTGCGAAATGCGCGAAAATGCCTGCAACTCCGATATGGAATGCAATGACTCATTAAAATATTGCAATTCACAGACACATTATTGCACATTCAAAACAGACAAATGCTATGAAGATGGCGACTGCGCAGGCTGGCAACTTTGTGCAAGTTCGGAAAATAATTGCAAGCCAAAAGCAGGCTTTTGCGATTCGGACTCTTTGTGCGACCAGACAAAAGAGCGCTGTGATGAGCGCACCCATGTCTGCAAGCCAAAATCAGGTTTATGCATTGATTCATTTGACTGTGAAGCCCATCAAACATGCGACATTCAATCCGGCAAATGCATCGCCCTCTCGGGCAGATGCGACACCGAGCTTGATTGCCCGCCCTACATGAGCTGCAACACCACATCAAACGACTGCTATGTACGCGCAGGCTTTTGCGCAAACGACCTTGATTGCAAAAATTACCAATCCTGCGACCCGCAACTAAAACGATGCACGACTGCCGCAGGCTATTGCGACGAGGAAACAGACTGCAACTCTTGGGAGCTTTGCAATAGGCAAAAACATATTTGCACCGCCAAAACCAGCTATTGCGGTGCGACAACTGATTGCGCCGCACACCAAATGTGCGATGCGTCTTCAAACAAATGTGTTTCACGCCCCGGCTTCTGCTCATCTGATTCAGAGTGCGGACCCTGGCAGGCATGCGATATCAAATCCCACAAATGCGCAACAAAAGCCGGCTTCTGCCAAACATCCGCCGAGTGCAAACTCAATGAGCGCTGTGACAACAACCCGTCATCCGCAAGCGCATATCGGTGCGTGAGCGTTCTTTGCAGAAGCAACGCAGACTGCCCCGGCTCCTCGTGCGACCCGGAAATACAACGATGCCGAGGGGACAAATAAAATATTGCAAAACAATTTCAAATCCGGGCGGGTTCTTTTTGTCCGGATTTTTTCGTATTTTTTGTTAATGTCCGCATGCGTGCCTTTTTATTTTTTTAACACTCTATTTCTCTATTAGTCATTAATTCTTAGAAGGTGAACTAAATGCATGCATTTGATGACGAGTGGGGACCGCAGAGAATATTGGAAGTCTATGACCCCAAGACAAAATTGCACGGCGTGGTCGTAATTGACAACACCGCGCGAGGTCCCGGAAAAGGCGGAATGAGAATGGTGCCGGACTTAACCGTCGGCGAAGTCGTCGGCCTTGCCCGCGCAATGACTTGGAAAAATGCATTAGCAGACCTCCCGTTCGGAGGCGCAAAAGCGGGAATTCGCGCCGACCCCAAAAAAATAAACAAAGAGGAGGCAATCCGCACATTTGCCCGCCTTCTTGCCCCTGTAATTCCAAAGCAGTATATCGCAGGACCGGACATGAACACGGCGGAAGCCGAAATGGGCTGGTTTGCGGACGAGCTAAACGAAAAGAACGCATGCACCGGAAAGCCCGCCTCAATGGGCGGTTTGCCGCACGAGCTTGGCTCCACCGGATTTGGCGTGGTGCAGGCGGCAAAAGTTGCAATGGAATTTGGCAAAAAGCCGCTTTCGGGCGCAAGCGTTGCAATTGAAGGCTACGGAAACGTCGGCACATTCACACACAAATTCATAGAAGGGCTCGGAGCAAAAGTCGTTGCAATTTCAGATTCAAAAGGAACCGCATATTTGGAATCCGGCTTTAAGCATGAAAAGGCGCTTGAGGTAAAATCATCCAAAGGCACAATCACGCAATATCCCGGGGCGCAGAAAAAAGATGCAAAAGACCTTTTCGGTCTAAAAGTTGACATCCTCATTCCGGGCGCAAGGCCAAATGTAATCACTTCCGCAAATGTGGATGATGTAAAGGCAAAGCTTGTGGTTGAGGCCGCAAACCTTCCGGTGTCGCACGACATAGAGCTTGCGCTTGCAAAGAAATCAATTTTAGTGGTTCCCGATTTTGTTGCAAACGCGGGCGGTGTAATTTCCTCATACGTTGAATATATCGGCGGAACCGAGTCTGATATGTTCAAGATGGTGGAGGCAAAAATAAAACGCAACACCGCAGAAGTTCTTGGCAATGCAAAAGATATGAATACAAGAAGCTCTGCATTGCAAATCGCGCAATCGCGCGTAAGAGATGCGATGCAATACCGAAGATAAAAATTTCAATTTTGCCCGGAGTCGTTATATCCGGGCGATTTGTTATTTTTATACTCTGTTGTTATTTTCATATTCTGATTTTTTTATTTTTTTATATCCGATTTTTTCCAAACATATTCTTTTAAGCCTAAATCTCATATCTATTTTTTACTAATTAACTTTCGGTGTAAAAATGCCAGAAACAGTATATGACCCAAACGTTCATGATATCGCAATTATCGGTGCAGGTCCGGCAGGTCTTAGTGCCGCATACACTGCCGCCAAAGCCGGACTTGAAACAATAGTTTTGGAAGAGCACAAAACAGTCGGCGAGCCGGTTCATTGCGGAGAAGGGCTTTCCCAATTTGCAATAGAGCGTATGAAACTTGACGTTCCAAAAGAGGCATTGGGCCTGAAAGTAAAAGGAATAAGAATTGTTTTTCCGGACGGCACTTCAACAATTTTCAAAGAAGAAGGCTATGACTTAAACAAAAATCTTTTTGAGCAATTTCTGGCGGTTCGTGCACAGGGAGAAGGCGCAAATTTGCGCACCCAAACCCGCGTGATGGGCATGGAAAGAAAAAACGGCGTCTGGTCGCTCAACTCTCCAAATTGCGCGATAAAAGCAAGGGCAATAATTGATGCGACCGGCTATCAAAGCATATCAAACAGCCTGCTAAAAATAAATCCGGAGCCGGCTCGGCTTGTGAGCGGCGTCCAATATTATATGCAGGATGTTCCAACCGACGGCTTTATCGAATTTCACATTCAGCCAAGGCTCGCGCCGCACGGCTATTTGTGGATAATGCCAAAAGAAGCCGGATTTGCAAATGTGGGCCTCGTGTCAAACGACCCGAAAAATTTGCACAAAAATCTCAAACAATTTATTTCCGAAAAAGGGCTTGAAAAATGCAAATTAATCCGCCCGTTTGGCGGAATGATTCCCGAATCCGGACCATTTGAGCGCACATATTCCGATGGTCTTTTGATGGCAGGAGATGCTGCGGGCTTTACCTCTCCAATGTTTGAGGGCGGAACCCAACTAAGCCTCAAAAGCGGAGAGCTGGCGGCGCTCACTCTTATAGATGCCGCAAAAAATTCTGCAGGAACTGCAGACCTATTCAGCGAGCAGGCATTAAGCAAATACCAGTCCGCATGGAAAAAGGAATTCCCTCCCTACGGCAAATTGCTTGATGGCAAAAAGCATTTTTACGGATTCAGCGAATCGGATTTCAACAAGCTCGGGCGCATTTTGCCTGAAGACATAAGCAAACTCACAACCAGCGACAAGCTCAAAATCGGAATCAGACTGCTTTCCATAAGCCCGAATTTGCTTTTGAAAAACTTTATGTCCGCGATGAACACGTTTTCCTATTCTACCGGAGAGCATTATGGCTGGTAGAAGCAAAATGTCGCTTAAATAAAAAACACAAAATAAGAATTCAAAGCCGTTTGGCTTTGTGAACACATTTCTTTACTCACTCTTTTTCTTCTTCCTTATTTTTCACATTTTTCCCCCGAGTAGTTCTTTTCGGTGGTCCATACGCAATTGCCAGTGCAATAGGAGCAAAAAGTGCAAGCTCAATAGAAAAAAGCAGTATAATATTCACTACCTGCAAATAAAATATTGTTTCCGAAACATTAGACCTGCTTTTTCTAACAGATGCCGCAGTTTTGTCAAGCTCATCCGCAGTCAAATAAAGAGATGAAAATCCGCTTGCTACATCTGTTTTTGCTTTTGCCATTGCATTTGATGCCCCCCGCACCTGCTCTGAAGACTGCTTTAGCTTTGCGGACGCCTCAAGTGTTCCTGGAATTGCAATTCCTATCACCTGTATAGAGCCCACTCCTGTTGAAAGTTGCTCCAGCCCGTCCGCAAGAGAACCATAAGAGTCGGAAACATTTTGCAACGACGCCTCAATATTTCCCGCCGAACCCGCAAACGCGCGAGTGGATTCCGCCGCTTGAGAAATGGATGTTACCGCATTATCCATCGGCATTAGCGCCGCATCCGACACTCCTAAGAGTGCAAGCCAGATTAACACTGCGCAAACAAACACTCCAAGCATTGAAATTGCCGGAAGGCAGACTGCGCAAACCCAAAGCATATACCTAAAGGCGTATGTAAAGGAAATATTATCCTCAATCGCCTTTTTGTACTCTTTTTCAAAGAGCAGTTTCTCCACCACCCATTACCTCTTTCTTCCCTTGTTTGCATCTGAGGACGCCTGCGGTATTTCCACATCTTTCTCATCCTTTCTATGCGAGTGTGCAGGATTTGCAGGACCTCTTTTTCTTATCATCATATACGCAACTCCCGCAAGCACAATCACTGCCAAAAATAGCGCTCCGACAACCGCAATTGCAAGTGCATACTGGTCTGTCTGCGCTTTTTGGATTTTTGCATATTCAAGTGCTGCCTGTGCGGTTTTAATTGCCTGCTCTGGGTTTTGATAAACGAGCGCGTCTGCTTTTGCCATCTCGGTCATCGCTGGGGAATTCTTGTCTGCATTTTTTCCAAGCAACAGCTCAATTTGCACTCGATATATGGTAATATTTTGTATTGCCGCCTGGGTTATTTTTTGCTTTCCGTCAAGCTCAACATTTGTATCTTGCAAATTCTGCTTTGCTTTTGCCAATGTGTCAAGCGCGGAATCATACTCTCCCAAAGTCGCCAACTCGTCAGATGTAGTTATTAGTGTTTTAGCAAGCTCAAAGCTTACACTAATATTCATCTCATTTGCTTTTTTCTGCAAGTTTGCAAGGTCTATTTCAATTTCAGCTGCCCTTGCCTTCACTAAAAGTTTTTTTGCATCTGCCTGCTCCTGTGCCTGGTTTGTTTGCTGATTTTCCTGCTCTTGCGCGCTTTGAACATTTCCGGTTATTGTATTGAGCACTTCAGTTGATTTGTTTATGTTCAAAAAGCATTGCTGATAATCTTTTCCCGCAAGAGCGGTTCTTGCATTCGCGACATATGCAGATGCATTGTTTAGTTGTATTTTTCCCGCATTATCAAGCCCAATCGAGGCGAGAATCCCTATTTTTTCTTTTTGAGAATCTATTTTTTGCTGCAATGTAGCCTCAATAAGCTGGGTGTCAATATTTTTTCTTGCATCAATTTTTGTGAGTGCAACTGCGGCACTGTCCTTTGCCTTGGCAGTTTCGCCTTCATCATAGTATCTATACGCATTTGCAATATCTGCATCCGCGTCAAATGGTTTGTATTCCACTCCAAGTGCGTTCAAAAATGCTATCGTGCCTGTCTTATAATCCGAAACTGCCGCGTTTGCAGAATCAATATCGGCTCTTACTCCCTGCTCGTTCGCACTCCAATTTATGCTATATGCAACTACTCTTCTATTCCCGTTGTCCACTACGTATAAAATGTCCCCATCCACAAATATTCCCGACGGGTTTGTGAAATTATATTTTCCATAGCCCTTGCCGCCAAATGTATCAAGAACATTTCCATCCATGTCAAACGCAACAACTCGGTTGTTTCCCCAGTCGCTCGCATATATTATTTTTCCATCGGTGAAAACTCCCTTGGGGCTTGTCAGGCTAATTCCGCCCTTTCCGGTTCCAACCGTTCCGACATATGTGAAATCCTTTTCAAAAATTTGAACTCGGTTGTTGATTGTGTCTGCAATGTAAAATCGCCCACCATAAAATTTCATATCTTCAGCGCCGGATATTTTTCCAGAACCTGTCCCTGCCTGAAGATACTGGTTCGTAATCTCTCTCTTTTGCATATCATAAACAAGAACAAAATTTTTCTGCCTGTCAAGTATGTACATTGTGCCATTTTCAACATACACTGCCGCTGGTTCGCCCATCAATGCCTTTAGCGGTCCGGCTGAAAATAGGCTGTATTGATAATAATCATAAATTTCCTTTCTTGTCCTGTCTGCGATGTAAAGCCTGCCGTTCACAAATTGCATACCGACCGGAGTAGAAAGTTTATCTTCGCCCAAATCCCCGATTCTTTTGACTGCCTTGTCAGTTGTGGTATTTATCGCGTACACTCCGCCCCGTCCGATGTCGGAAACATAAAGCAGTTTATCATCCCCCATAACTACTGCCGTTGGCTGGGTGAAATTAAATACTGTGCCCGCAAGCCCTCCTGAAATATTGTAATCTCTTATATATGTAAAAGTGTCACTGCAAAACGCTGGCAGTACAAGCGCCATTAAAACAAATCCAAAGAACAATGCTTTTTTCATAGTCATTACCTCAGTCTGATTCAACTCATGCGCTGTTTAAAACTTTGCCGAAAGGTTTGGCAACAAAATTTGGCATCGAAACAAGGATTTTTAACCATTTATCGTCATATATCTTTTAGTAAATTTGTGTGGGATTAGAATGGATACTAAACAGGTTCAGAAGTATTACTCTAAACAGGATGAGGAAAAAGAATCCTCTTCACTCAATGCGCCCAATGAGCAAGAGCAATATTCAAGTGCGCAAAATGCACGCAGCAAAAACGCACGCTCTCAAAATGCAAGTGCGCAAAATGCTCATGAGCATAATGTGCAATTGAAAAACTCGCAAGTGCAAGGCACGAGTGCAAACGGCGAACACTCACAATCTAGTACATCGGTCTCGCAAGAATTTTGCGAGTCAAAAGTTCCGTTTGCAATAACCGACGAATCTTACCGCATCGGTCTTGAACACGAAATTCTTATCAACAGCAATCTGTCATCTGAAAATTTGATACAAATAATCCCTGCAAGCGAGCGCGAGCTTGCTCTAAAAACAGTCATTTCACAGATGCAAAATATCGGCAGACGCACCGATTTTACCTTTAGGGGCGAGCATTTCCATCTTGCCCGCGCCTCGTGCGATATGGGTGCGCAAGCGGTGCTTGAGCTTTATTCAAACGCCTCGCTTCCATCCTGCGTGCGCCGCTTCAACAAGCCTGTTGTGATAATCAAATCCTCAAGAACCGACCTTTTCACTCCAATTCAGCGCACATACATAATGAGTCATTGCAAAAAAGGCGAGGTTCCGCTCCAATGTGCAAACATTTCAAAAAAAGAGCGCAAACGCGCGGTCACAATAATTGGAAAATTGCTTTTTGATATTGCACATCTTCATTCAATGGGCATCTTGGCAGGCGACCTTTCCATCTCAAATATCGGAGTAAGAAAAGAAGACGAGCCGACATTGCGCTCTCCGGCGCATTTGCGCTCAATGAGCAAAATGGGCGAAGGCGTTGCCGAGGCTCTTTTGCTTATCTGCGATTTTGTCTATCAGGGTTATATTCATCTAAAGCAGGTGCCCTCGCTCATAAACCATTATCTTGCATCCGAGAAAACCGCTTATTTGCATGCAAAATATTTCCTGCACCGGGAAAAAAAGAAATTGCCCGAAACCGTGCAAAAAATGCCCGTGGAAAACCAGCTGATGGAAGTATTCAAACTCTACTATGCAAAATTCTATTGCTAAGTTGGTCAGTGCAAGAATGCGTTCAAAAAAGCCTTCTTCTTCTCATCCATTCTGCCCGTCTATTTGCACGTTTGTGTCTTCTCCCTTTAGTTTGTCCCTTGAAAACTTGAACACGCGCGAAGGAGTGCTTTCCACGAGCCGGGGCTCATGGGTTATCACGATTACTTGCGGTATAATTTGCGGCAATTTTTCACTTATTGCAAGCCCAAGCAAATTCACTGCCTGCGAATCCAGATTATGCGTTGGCTCATCCAGTATGAGCCATCCAAGTTGCGGAGTGAGCAAAATTGACAATGCCGCCCTCATGCAAAGACCAAGGCACGCCCTCTCCCCCCCGGACGCATGGGACTCAAGACTCTTCCATTCTCCCTGAAATATTTTGAGTTCATAATCATTTTGCCCTGCCTCAATTTTCACCTTACTCCAATCGGAATACGGGTAAATAATGGGCCAAAGCCTTTGCATTGCCGAATTTATTTCCCCAATCAAATTCTCGCGCAATTGTGCCTGTGTCGCAATCACCACTTCTCTAAAAGTGCCAAGTTCGTCAGCCTGCATTCGCAATGCGGTCGCATCCTCTTTTTTCTTCTCCATCTCCCGCAAATTTTTCTCAAGCAATGAAAAAGTCTGTTCAATGCTTTCAAGCAATCTGCAAACACCCTCATATTTTTCTTGCGTTTTGCTTTTTTTCGCGCTTGCATCCTGCATTCTCGTCATAAAAAGCGCATAAATCTTCTCATCAAACCCGCATTTTTGCATCTTTTCCATGCATAAAGAAAGCTGGTTTGCGCACTCCACAAGCTCTTTGCGCCAGATTTGCACCTGCTCATGCAACTTGAGCATACTGCGTATCTCTTCCTGTTTGTGCGCAATTTTCTCAATCTCGCCCCGCGCAATTTTTTCCTGCCCGACAATATTTTCAAGCGAGTTCTTATGCAAACCAAGCTCTTGCTCAATTGCCGTCTTATCCTCCACTTCTTCAATCGCCTTTATTTGAGCCTCAAGTCTTGCGCACTCAACATCAACCCTTTCCAAACTCTCGCGTATTTTTCTTTCTCTTCCAAGTTCTTGCCCGCTTTTTTCTACTTCCTGCGCAAGCATGGCAATTTTCTTCTTTGCCTCGTTTTCAATTTCGCCCCTTCTTTTTTCATCAAGCTCCTGTTTGCAAACTGGGCACGAGCCAACTTTTCCATCATGCCCGCTTAAATGCACCCCAAGCGCCTGCAAAACCTTTTTCTCATCCGAGCTTTCAGACTCCATTTTCGCAATTGCTATAATCAGCCCTTCAATTTTTTTCTTAAGTTCGTCAAGCTCCCCTCTTGCCTCCTGCACGCTTTTTCCCGCAAGCAGTTTTTGCATCTTTTCAAAAAGCTCCTTTTTCTTTTTCTCCCTCTCATCAATATTACGTAATTTCATCTGTGCCTTTGCAATAAGCGCGGAAATTTCCCTTCCATTCTCTTGCGCTTTGACTGCCTGCGCCTCAATCTCCCATCTTTTTTTCGCAAGCTCTTGCGCCTGTTCTGCAAGCGCAATTGCATCAACATCTTTTTGCCCCTGCACATTTTTCTCAAGGCTTTGTTTTCTTCCCAAAAGCATATTTATTTTTTTAGAAATTTCGTCTGCCTCTTTTTTTTGCATTTCAATTTTTGCATATTCAGCCTGCGCCGTCTCAAGTTCTTTTTTAGCCAGCTCTTTTTCTTTTAGCACCTGTGCAATTTCCTCTTTTCTTTGTTCAATTTCCTGTTTTTTCGCCGCAAGCTCTTTTCTTGCAAGCGCAAGCTTTTCCTCATTTACTTCTTTCTCCGCTTCAGCCGCCTTTTCCTTTAGCCGATTTATCTCACTTGTCGCGGCAGAGCGCGCGGTTTCAAATTTGTCCAATCCCAATATCCTGTCAAGCTCTGCTTTTCTCGCGCCCGCGCTTAACGTGAGCCAATAATCAAGCCTGTTTTGCTCTGCATAAACCGCTCTTGAGAAAAGTTCGTACGGAATTTGCAAAATTTTCTCCACTTCCTCGCTCACTGCCTTTGCGCCCTTGCACAAAAGCTTTCCGTCGCAATAAAGCCATGCGGAAGCGGAATCAACTTCGCGTCTTATGCGATAATTTCTGCCCAAATTGGTGCCTGTTTCATCCCCCGCATTCTGTTGCACCCATTCAAGTTCAACCGCTGTTTCATCTTTTGGGTACCTGAAATTTTTCACATCGGAAAGCACAACGTCCCGGCGAGAAAGTTTTGGATAAGTGCCATATAATGCAAAACAAAGCGCATCCATTACGGAGGATTTGCCGCTTCCCATCATGCCCAAAAACATATTTGAGCCCTGCCTGAATTCAAGCTGTGTGTGCTTATGCGACCTCCAGCAAAAAAGAGAAATTTTCTTGAGCATGAATATATTTACAAAAGAAAGTATAAAATAGAAACTAAAAAAACAAAATTAGAAATTGTTTTGTATTGAAAAATGTCTGGACAGGTTGTTCTTACAACCTATCCATCCCTTCCATTTCGCAGGAAGATACGTTCTCAACTTCACTTATTTTCTTTTCAACAAGGTCTGCTCCGCCTTCTGCGTCGGGCATTATTATTGTAAGCATAAGTGCTTTCATTCCAAATGCAATATCCTGCTCTGAAATATGACATTTCTTCACAAGCCCGCCAGTTCCATCTTTCATGGCGTTCATAATATCCTGCTTAAGCTTGTCAAAACCGTCCATATCAGAGGGCATCACTTTGAGGCTAAGTTGTACTTCTCCCATTTTCTCACCAATTTATGGTCCTTGCGTCTTGCTTGGCGCATTGTATGGGACAGACAATTGCCTGCAATGTTTGCACCTTATCACAGAACCATCCGATTCTGCGTCCGGTATGCTTGAGTAGTTTTTGGTCTGCATTCCGCATGATGTACAATTTTTTAGCATTATATCACCTAAAGATTTCTCTCGTTAAAAGATACTATATTTACGTATCTCAATGTTTAAAACCCCTATCTCTGCCTTCCGTTATATTGTCCTCCTCCTCTTGTATGCACCTGTCTTGGGCCCTCAGATGAGTGTCGGTCCCGCCCCCCACGCCTGTTTCCAAAACGGCCCCCGGACTGTGAACGCCCGCCCTCTCTTGAGCCGCCATAAGAGGAGTGTCCGCCCTCGCGGTGCCCGCCTTCTCTGCCACCGTGCCTGTCGCCGCCGCGTCTTTCTCCGCCGCCGTGTCGGTCTCTTGAGCCTTCACGTCCAAACCCGCGTCTTTCTCCGCCGCCGTGTCGGTCTCTTGAGCCTTCACGTCCAAACCCGCGTCTTTCTCCGCCAAAATGTCCTTGTCCTCCACCATGCCCAAAAGCGGGTCTGGGAAGTTCAACCGGAGTAATATTTATCTGCTCAACCGGTATTTTCGTAAACTTTACAAGGTCGCGCATCCAGTCCATCTGGTCTTCAAATACAAACGAAATCGCAATTCCTGTTTCGCCCATTCGCCCGGTTCTTCCGATTCGATGAATATATGTTTCAAAATCCATTGGCAAATCGTAATTTATCACGTGCGATACATTGAACACGTCAAGCCCTCGTGCCGCCAAATCGGTTGCAACAAGCACTTTCAAATGCCCCTCTTTGAATTTTTTAATCGCCCTGTCTCTTGCCCCCTGTCTCATGTCTCCATGAAGACAGTCTGTCTCAATTCCGCGTCTGCTCAATATATCTGCAAGCTTTTCCGCGCTCATTTTTGTCCTTGCAAACACGAGTGCCAATGCCGGTTTTTCCGTAGTGAGAAATCCGTACAAATAGCCCATTCGGTTGCGCCCGTCCACGACAACAAATTTCTGCGCGATTTTATCAACAGTCAATTTGTCTTCTGAAACTTTCACCGATTCGGGGTTTTTCATATAGTCATAAGCAATATTCTCAATTTCCCTCGGCATTGTTGCCGAAAAGAGCATCATCTGCTTTTGCGGGTTTGTCTTTTGCAATATCTGTACAATATCGTCAATAAAGCCCATGTCCAGCATTCTGTCCGCCTCATCCAGCACGACAAATTGCACACCTGAGAGATTCAAGCTTCCTCTTTCAATATGATCCAAAAGCCTCCCCGGAGTTCCTACAACAATATCTACTCTTTGCTCAAATGCGCGCAGCTGCCTCTCAATATCCTGCCCACCGTAAACACAAACTGTCCTGATCGGGGTGAACTCGCCCATTCTGTCCATCTCGGCGGCAATTTGCACCGCCAACTCTCGTGTCGGAGCAAGCATAAGCACATGCGGAGACGCAACGCCTCTGTGATGTGTTATCGCCCCTCTCTTTATGCAATAAACAAGTGCCGGCAATCCAAAGGAGGCGGTTTTTCCCGTCCCAGTCTGCGCCTGTCCTATAATGTCTTTTCCTTCAAGCAAGGCAGGTATTGTCTGCTCCTGTATCGGGGTTGGGCTTTCAAAACCCATTTTTATTAATGCCCGAAGCAGCGGCTCAGGCAGATTCATCTGGTCAAATTTCATTTTAATTCCTCTTACGTCTAGTGGGCAAAACAAATTGTCCTCTAGTGATTTCTTTCAAATCCAGCCTGTCTCGCTCGCACATGCAACTTTTGATTACAAAATGAGCGTTACACGAATGAATTCTAACTATATATTTCATTTCTTTGTATATAAACTAATGCTTTACCTCGTTTGTGTTTTTGCCTGATATTAAAAAATTAAAAAAATAAATTTTGTTTAAGGGCTCATTTTCGGGCCCAAGTCCTCTCCGGCACCAATCCATTTTCCGCCGGAGTTTGCCTGGTTGTATGGGTATGCGCTTCCCGAATCCCCATATCCGTCCGAGTTTGAATCAACTATTGCAAGCGTGTCGATGTTTGCGTAATAGTTGCCTATCGCCAAACTGCCCGGCACTCCAAACAGATTGTCGCTGCCCTCATTGTAAATGTACACTGCATTCCCATTAAACCAGTTTTCAAAGACGCTGTTTGCGTCCGAATACATTGCCAAATACAAATCGTATGCACCTGCGCCGGCTTGGATCTGATTGTCATAAATTTGGTTGTTCATGCTCTGGTCAAGATAAATCGCGGTTGAACCTGCGGATGCACTTATGTTATTGCCCTGAATCGTGTTCTCATTGCAGTCAATGTCAAACAACACCGTGGGCTGAATATCGGACGAGCCAATGCGGTTCTCCACTATGCCTGTGTGCGTTGATACTGTCATATATAATCCGCTTCCATCAGCACCCGATGCAACGCTTGCATCGTTAAAGTAAATGCTCGTGTAATTGCTCTCATATATATAGATAGCAGAGCGATTTAATGCATAAAATACATTTGATTCAAGCTTGTTGTCGTTGCCATATTTGACAACTGCGGCGCTCATTGTGCCGTTTATTCTGTTTCCAATAACGTTATTTTCGTCCGCCTCTTGAATATATACTCCGTATAATCCGCTGATATTATTGTTCTCAAGCGTGTTCTTGTTTGCATCATATCTGACAAGCAATGCTTCAGCGTTTTGTGAGTAAATCGCATTGTCATAAACAGTGTTGCCCGAGCTTTGCTCAATTGAAACTGCCGGGCTGTCTGCGTAGCCAAAGATTTTGTTTTCATTCACAGTATTCTCATCAGAGCCCGTGTCCAAAAAGAGCGCCGGGTTCTGCAAAGTCTGTGATGAGTGCAGGTGGTTTCCGTATATGTCCGATTCACTGCTTCCGGTCGAGTACAATGCACTGCCGTCTGCGCCAAATGCAACCGATGCGTTGTTGAAATATACGCTTGTGTAATTGCTCTCATATACATAGATAGCAGAGCGCTCGGATGAGTAGAGCACGTTTGACTCCACCTTGTTGTCTGTTCCGTATTTGAGTGATACTGCGCTTAGTCTGGTTGCGACGTTTGAATTCATTACATTTGCATTGTTTGTGCCATTAAGATATACTCCATAATCATATCCACGAATTGAAATATTTTTCACATTCGGCTTGGAAACAGAACCAGAATATACTGCAATGGAGTATGTGTTTGGGTTGTTTCCCTGTACTTCAAACCCGTTTCCTTCCAACGTAACATTGTTTGCCCTGATATCAAAGCAAACATATGCGTTAGTTGAAATGTTCTGCACAAGGTGGTATGTCATATTCGTCTGGTTTAGCACCGCACAATCGCTCAAATTCACATACGTTGGTGTCGGGGGAACAACCTGTGCAATCGCATATGGGTGCCAATCTGCGCCATTTCCAATCCATCTGCCTGCAACATTTATCGCATTAAATGGTCTGTCCGCGCCCGTGTCTGCCCAGTTATCTGTGCCCGAGTCATAAATTTCATAAACGCTCCACGAAGAGGTTGTGTTTGCAAAATAGTAAATGTTTCCCGCGCCAGTTGTGTTGAATTCATTGTTCGTGCCGGAATCATTTACCCAAATGTTTGCACTTATATTATTGTAATATATTTTGTTTGAATTGCAGTCTGCCGAATCAATTGATATTGCGGTTGTGTTTGCTCCGCCGATTATGGTGTTATTTCTAAAGATGTTTGAATCAACATCTCCCACCATGTTAATTCCAACCAAGCCTGCGTTGATTTTGTTTTTCTCAAAAGTATTTGCATTTGAGCCCGTGACGATATAAACTCCCAGAATGTCTGCGCTGATATTGTTTGCAAAAATATAGTTTGCGCCTGCGGTTCCAAGCATAAGTGCCGCTGTTTGCGCACTAATAACATTTTCATAAACTTCGTTGTTTATTGCGTTATCAAGATAAAGCGCGGTGTTGCTTGTGGCGCTTATTATGTTATCGTAAATCTCATTGTTTTGTCCAAAGCCCCAAATTTTCAATGCAGTATTAGTCGGCGCAAAGAAATTGTTTGCATTAATCCTGTTGTCATTGCCCGCATATATAGAGACTGCAGAATATTCGGCGTTTATGACATTGCCTTCAATTGTTCCTGCGTCCGAGTGGAATGTGCTTAGGGCAAAACCATTTGCATTGAGTACATTGTTTGAAACATTTGCAATATCCGCATTTCTAATATATACTGCATGGCAGTTGTTTGAATTGTAAGCGCAGGATGTCTGATATGTTATGTCAACATTGTTGCCGGTTATTTGTGCATAATCTGCCGAATCCGTATCAATGTAAATGCCGGTTGCAAAATTTCTTATCCTGCAATTTTTCACGGTCGTATTTGCGCCCGCGCTGTAAACTGCATAAGTTGAGCTTGCATTGCTTCCGTTCAATAATGCATTTTTGCAGTCAATAGAATTGTTATTTGAGCCCTGCTCAATGTAATATGCAACTCCGCTTCCTATCGTGCTGATGCTTGTGTTCACAAAGCGGTTGTTGTTTGAGTTGCCCAAAATCCAGACTCCTTTGTTTGTTATGTTCACAAATGTGTCGTTTTCAAAGTAAGAATTATTTGTGTTGTTAACAACAACTCCGTATTCGGGGTCCAGTATCAGGTTTTTCACACTAATTCCGCTTACTCCAGAAAGGTCCAAATATCCGAAAATCTCGTGTCCGTTTCCGTCAATTGTAATGTCATTTGCAGTTACCTTCAAAGCCGAGCCGTCCGTATTCGTACCTGCAATATCGCCTGAAAGTCTGTATGTTTTTCCTGCCTGCGTAAGCTCGGAAGCCGAGCCAATTGAAATAATGCCGTCCGTGGTTGTTGAGCTTGAGCCCGAGGAGCCAGAGCTTGAAGAGCCGGATGAGCCCGAAGCGCCGGTTGAGCCCGAATAGCTCGAGCCGGAAGATGATCCGCCGCCCGATTTAGAACTGCCTGAATTTGTTTTTGTAGTTGAAGTAGTTGTTTCCTTTGTATTTGACGGCTGTGTTTGCAAAGTGGTGGTGGTTTTTGCAACATCTTTTTTCTCGGCAAGCGCAGATTCTTGTTTGCCTAAACTGTTTTCATCCGCCAATTGAATATTTTTCTGCTCAATTTGTATATTCGTAGATTTTGTTTCCTGCAATGTGAGTGCAGTTGCATCCACTTCATACGCTGACTTATTTGCAGAAAGTGCCAATACACCTGCCCCAATAACAGCAATGGATGCGAACACGAGCATCATCGCCAGCAAAATAGCCAGTACAATATTTTTCCTAGTAATGCTTTCCATTTATAACCACCTTGGCATATGCTAAAAGCAGTGCCAGTTTTGAATATGAACTTTTTCAAAGCAACAAGGAAACAATTAATCTAAAGTTATTTCTCCTATAAGAAGAAAACTTCTTTTTCTTGTTGCAATGTCTATCTATATATGGTTTATATGATTGGGTATGTTTATAACTGTTTTTACCCTAAGAAAAAGGAAAAAAATAAAAAAAACTAGTTTGCAGGCAGGCTGTTTGCATACCATGCCACGGCAATCAAAAGCATGCCGTATATCATGACAAACAAGCCTATCACTCCAACCACTGCAAGCGTTGCCGCAAGCGGGTTGAGCAACATAAGCAATCCAAGCAGGATGTAAAATATCCCGATAAGCATGGGCACCGCTTTCTTCTTTTTCCTCATCGCAATTATCACTTGCGAAATTCCGGACACCAATGCAAGGAACGCAAGCATTATTGCAAGCACTCCAAATGTCAAGAGCACACCACCGGTAACCGAGAATGGTTGCAAAACCAATATCATGCCTATAAACATTTCAACAATGCTTACGACGATGATAAAATCCAGGGAGTCATTCCCTTTTGCCAAAAGCGCTCCATCCACAAGCTTAATCAGCCCGAGTGCAAAGAGCACAAAACCCAGGAAAAAAACCGTTTGCTCAAGTGTTCTTGCCGGGCTTAGAAATAGCATAAGACCGAACAGGAAAAATACAAATCCGACAATGCCCAGCACCCAACTTAGCGTGCCTACAACTTTTTTCAAAGACGATTCATTTTTACTCCCCACTTCAACCCCTCCTGAAAGGAGTAATACTATATTGTTTATAAATTTTGATCCGGAACCAAAAAGAAGAATCCTATAATAAAAATAAAAACGCCCTCGCCAAGATTTGAACTCGGATCTCAAGCTCCGCAAGCTCGCATACTATCCAGGTTATACTACGAGGGCATAAAGAGATAATCTATTATTCGCACTTAAATAAAAAGACTTCCTAAACTATTTGTCCTGCACCCAGGCACTCCTCTTCATCATAAATCGCGCAAAACTGCCCGCTCATAGGCGCATATTGCGCCTTTTCAAAAACAATTTTTGCCCTGCCGTTTTCAAGCCCTTCAAATTTTGCCCTCTCTATTGTTGGTGCATGTCTTATTTTTGCAAAAACTTCTTGCTCTTTTATTTCCTCCCCGCTCAAATAATTCATATTCTGCAGAAAAATTTCCTTGCACATCAAATCCTCTTTTTTATCAGTTGCAATAATAATATTTTTTTCAATGTCAAATTTATTTGCATAGTAAATTTTTCCGCCGGCAATGCCGCACTTTTGTCCCTTGGTGTAAAAGTGCAATCCATTATGTTTTCCAATAGCCTTTTTCTGCATATCAACTATTTCCCCGTTTTTCTTCCCAATTTTCTCCTCGATAAATTTATGCAGTGCATTTGAGGATACAAAGCACAAATCCTGGCTTTGTTTTCTTTTCAAAAAGAATTCAAACCCCTCTTTTTTTGCCATGGAATAAATTTGCTCTTTAGTATAATCACAAAGCGGCAAAACAATTCTTGCAAGCTGTTCTTGCTTTAGCATACACAATCCATAAGTCTGGTCTTTGCCATTATCCACCGCCTTAAATAAGCCAAATTTTCCGTTTTTCTTTTTGCAGATTTTTGCATAATGCCCAGTCGCAACATTTTCAATCCCATGCTTGTCCGCCCACTCAATCAATTTTGCAAATTTCAAATTCCTATTGCACATTAAGCAAGGATTCGGAGTTCTCCCCTCTTTCAATTCAAAAGAAAAATAATTTATCACTTCATTTTCAAATTCTTTTTGCACGTCGTAAATATGATGTTGTGCCCCGATTTTTTCGCAAATATTTTTCGCAATGGAAAAAGACTCCTCTGTACAGCAAACATTTTGCTCAAGGCAATTTCCTTCTCCTTCCCATTTGGCAAGTTTTAGAGATACTCCAATCGGCTCCCATCCCTGTTTTTTTAGAAGCAGCATTGACATTGAGGAATCCACGCCGCCCGACATCCCAACTACTATTTTTTTGCCTTTCATCAACTGCCTCTTTTGGTTATTTATAATGATATTATATGTTTTTAAACTCCGGCATTCAAATATTATCGTGGCTATATGTCCCTAATCCCTCATAAACCCAATCACAATTTAGACAAATGCGTCATCGTCAGCCCACACCGTAAATATTCCGGCCGCAACAATTTGCTAAAGAACATAAAACCTCTGGGCGAAGAATGCGTTTTTTGCAGTGATCATTTCAAAAAAGAGGAATTTATCTCACAATGGCCAAGCGAAGGGCATTGGGGAGTCGTGCGCCTGAAAAATATCTTTCCAATAATAAACAAGCGAGGCGCCACAAACGAAATCATAGTGCCAACTCCAATTCATTCTGCGACGTTCGGCTCTCTTTCCATTGAAAATACAATGCAATACTTTTTCATGATGGCCCGCTCAGTTGCCCGGTCATCAAAAAAGATGTCTTACACTTCCGTGTTTACAAACGAGGGTCCCGGAGGAGGCGCAAGCAAATCCCATTTGCACACTCAAATAGTAGGCATGGATTTTGTGCCAAACATAATCTCCGAATTATCCAACCTAAGCAAGGCTAATTGCCATTTTTGCAGTTTCACGTCTGGGAATTACGGATACAAAATAGCCGAGCAAGGCTTTTTTGCGGCGTTTGTTCCAAACGATGCCAAAAACTATTACCAAATAAAAATAATCGGACCGCACGTGCAGGGAATTCAGCACTTGAACCTAAGCCAATTTGAGGACCTCGCCAAAATTTTTATCAAATGCCAAAAAGCTCTGGAATCCTGTGTTGAATATCCCTCAATGAACATTTTGTATCGTTCTGGTCCGCACGACGGGCGGGATTATCATTTCCACATCGACATCATCCCCCGACTTAATTTTGCCGGAGGCTTTGAATACGACACGGGCGTAGTGGTGCTTTCAAGTTATCCGAGAGCATGGGCAAGGGACCTAAAAGCCGCGATAAAAAAACAGAAATGAAAAATACTATAGAAAATAAAATTTCAAAAGTCAGAATTCAGTTTTTGGTTCTCGCACTAGTTAGTTTTCTTTTGGGGGTGAAACCCTCAGCCCCTTTTCTTTTTCTAAAAGAAAAGGGGATATGGGAATGCGCTCGCCGGGATGGACAGCCGAAGGCTGTACAGCTTTTTTTGCCGAAGGCAAAAAATAGGCGGCACGAGTGAAACGAGTGCGCTCGCCGGGATTTGAACCCGGATCCTGAGATTGGCAACCTCATGTCCTACCAGGTTAGACTACAAGCGCAAGTAGAATTATTATTCATCATTAGTCTTAAAAAGCCTTAATGCCCGCTCCTGCAGAAGATAAAAGAATCAATTTGAAATCTCCTGCGAAGCTGATTTAAATTCTCGCCATTTTCTTATAACATGCCAAGCCTGCGAGAAAATTCATCACAACTCTTAGAATTTCAGAATCAGGCACTCGTGAGTCAAACCACCAAAAATCAACCCTCCAAATTTCAGGCAACTAAAAATCAAATCCCCTATTGTGATTTTCTAATAAAGCTCTCTTCAGACGCTTCAAAACTTTCTCCCCCACGGACTCTTTCTTCCTATTCCACTCAAAATTGGAATTTTCCAATCAACAACTATACAATAAACCTAAGCAAAGACGAATATTTTCAGCTTGCAAGGGAAATGTTTCAAATAGTAATTTCCGGCTTTTACTCAAATATGAACAACCTTTCAAAAGACATGATAGCCCAAAATCCAAAAGCAAAAAAAATTCTTGAGGATGTAATCGAGCGCACAGTACAAGGTCATGTTTTTTATATCGGGCCATATACCGATTTTGAAATCCTAAAAGACCGGATAAAATACGGCACCTCATTTGACTCGGACGTCATCTCTGGGCTCAAGCCCCCAAAAGAGGGCGAAAAAGTATTTTTCCAAAACAAGGAAAAAGAATGGTTTTACATCAAAAAAATAGAAGATGACTTTTTGGTTTTTCGCTATCAGGTAAAGCCGTTGAGCTTAAATTTTTATGACAAAAATCAGTGGTATACTGCAGCGTATGTTTCATCTACAAATTCAGTTGAAATCCCAAGCTTTTGGAACGATTCCAACATAACTGTCTCCACCCTTTTCTCAATCTTTTTGCACGAACTATATCATGCTTTCTCAAATTACTCCGTGCCCGCATACAGAAAATCGTCATTTTCGGGGCTTGAAAATCCGGCAGCACTCTTTGCCCAGTCTGTCATAGGCAATTACACTAATGGCATAGAAAAAGTCAATTATTGTGACGGTTATACTGGTTTTGCAACCCTATTCATTTTCAACGAAGCGTCCGGCGGGCTGGCATTCGCATCCGATTTTGTAGATTTCGGAGTCAACATAAAGGAAAAAATAACAAAATCTCTGGGCATCCCGGCGGAATTTTATGATGCCTTCGTCACAATAAGTGCAAAATACCCCGAAGGCGCAGACTATCCTTTCATGAAATTAATGAACCAACTTTTTTTCCTCTCAATGGATAACCAAACGCGCAATCATTATTCCAATCTTTTTGAATCAACATGTGCATACTACAAAATGGCCCCGTTCGCATTTGATGAAAAAGTATTCTCGGATCTAAATTCAGGCATATCAAATATGCAATCCTCGCAAGACGAATTCACCAGAAGCCTCGCATCCGCAGTCTTGCTCTATCTTGCATTTGCCATAAAAGCGTATCCACAGCGCGTCCTGCAAAAAGGCAACAACGTTTCAAATTGCTATTTTCCGCAACAGGCATCCGGTCTTTTCACAAGCGCAAGCGGGCTTGAGGCATTGGGCGAGGCAGGCTCGCTTCTGTATTATTCACTTTCAAATTCAAATTCTGATTATGCCAAGCAGGTAGGTTCAGCCCTTCTTGAAATAATGGCGGGATTTGATTTATCAATAAAAGATGGTCCGTCAATAAAAAATATCTACCTTGAAGATTCCAAAAAATGGCTGTCCGACCCTTCAACATACGGCGGCTTGCCGGCTTTTTCAAGCATTCACGATGCACTAAACAACGCCGGCAATTCATCAATTTCATTTGATGCCAACAATTCAATATCAAACGAAGTCAAGGTGCTTGTGGGTATTCCAAACATAAACTATATTCCCTCCGAGCAACTTTCAGTATCCGACACCAAATTTTTCCAGGAGCAATTTTTCGCATTTCCAAATCCTGTGCACGCGGGAAGCCCAATATCGTTTTCGTTTGAAACAAAAAGGCAATCGGACGTGCATATTTCCCTCTACGACCTATTCGGGCGCGAATCTGCATCCGCAAATTTGCCTGCTCTCCCCGGCGGATCGCATCAGGCGCAAATTCCCACTTTTGACATTGCTTTTGGCATATACACTTGCGTGCTTTATGAAAACGGGCAAAAGACTTCCGTATGCAAAATCAGCGTAATTCGTTAGTGCTTTCCTTCATCTTTTTTAGCCTTCACTTTCAAATAAGCCAAGTTTATGGGGTGTTAATATGTCTGGAATGAAAACTCGCCTTTCAAGAATTATGAGAAATGGTAAAGTGCTTCTGCTTGCAATGGACCAGGGTCTTGAGCATGGGCCCTCCGATTTTAACGAGAAAAACATCGACCCCGAATTCGTCTTTGACTTGGCAGCAAAGGGCGGCTTTAGCGGGTTTGCAGTTCAGAAGGGAATCGCCTACAAATACATGGAAAATTACGCCGGAAAAGTTCCGCTCGTGCTAAAGCTGAATGGTCGCACAAGCATCAACCCAAAAGACGAAATCTATTCTTCTCCAATCGCAACCGTGAAAGAGGCAGTCCACCTTGGTGCCGATGCGGTCGGCTACACATTATATGTGGGTTCTCCAATGGAGGCAAAAATGTTCAAAGAATTCGGGGCAATCCGTGCCGAGTGCGAGGACTACGGAATGCCCACAATAGTCTGGGCATACCCTCGGGGCAAATATGTAAAAGATGAAAAAAATGCAGAAACAATCGCATACGCCGCAAGATGCGCGCTTGAATTGGGCGCTGACATAGTAAAGGTAAATTACACCGGCACAACCGACTCTTTCAAGCAAGTGGTAAGCGCCGCGCAAAGATGCCATGTCATTTCCTCCGGCGGTTCAAAGCTTGATGATGACGCATTCATACAAAAAGCAAAAGAGGTAATGGACGCCGGCGCGGCAGGGTTTGCCATTGGCAGAAATGTCTGGCAATCCGAGCATCCGCTTGAAATCACAAAACGGCTTCGCGAAGTGGTGTTCAATCATTAAGGTGTGTAAATGAATTCTTTCTCCGGGGCAAAAACGCTGAAGCAGCATTTAACCACTCTTGAGCCGTCTCTTGCCTTGGTATTGCACACGTTTGCAATGCATTCAATGAAAATGCAGGACCAGTTCCCAAAATATTTGCACGGAATTGAAAACGACAAAAACAAATACGGGGAAGCGGTCGCAAAATTGGACAAATGGGCAAACGATTCTCTTGTGGATTGCCTTCTAAAAACCGGATTGGTGCGAAAAATATATTCCGAAGAGCTGAAAGAGCCGATAATCGGCAAAAAGGGTGCCCCATTTGTAGCAACTTTTGACCCGCTGGACGGTTCCTCCAACATCGCCACCAACAACATATTCGGAATAATTCTGGGTTTATACAAAGAAGATTTGCCCCAGCCCGGAAAAAATTTGGCGGCATCCGCAATTAAAGTGTACGGACCTGTGAACACATTCATCTATAGTGCCGGCAAAGGCACGCACGAGTTTGTGAAACATTACAATGAAAAAGACGAGGCAACATTTTTCCTTCTCCATGAAAATTTGAAATTTCCGCGCAATCCCGAAGTATTCGGAATCGGGGGCGACCCGCTTGATTGGGATGCAAAATTCATGCGATTCGCAAAAGACCTCTTCAAAAAAGAAAGGCTCAAAGCAAGATATTGCGGCTCATTTGTCGGGGACTTTTCGCAGATACTGCATCGGGGCGGATTTTTTGCCTATCCTTCAAATGCAAAAAGTCCAAGCGGAAAGCTTAGGCTTGCATACGAAGCAAACCCTATTTCATTTATAGCAGAACAATCTGGCGGCGCATCCTATGATGGCAAAACCGGCTCCATTCTAAATATTATTCCAAAAGATGCAGATCAAAGAGTGCCCGTATATATCGGAAACACGGAGCTTGTGAAAAGGCTGAAAAAGCAAATAAATTAGGTGTGCAAGTAAACCAAAAAGAGCGAATAAACCAAGAGAACAAATAAACTAAGTGCACAAATAAACCAAGAGAACAAATAAACTAAGTGCGCAATTAAACCAAACGAACAAGTAAATTAAATTAAGGTTGCACCCACTCTATTTCGTAATATTCATATTCTGAAGATGGAATGTCAATTTTCACAACCGCATAAAATGTGACCGAGCTCTCCCTATCCGCAATCCCAAGCATCAAATCAAGCCCAACCGATTTGCATTGTTCAATTGCATCCGCAAGCTCTTCCCCGCCCAAATATTCCTCTTCAGAAAGCGAGAGCATCAAATACTTCGGTCTGCCATTTTTGGGTTTCTCTATGTCTGCGCCTTTTCTATGATAAAGCAAAAAGTCAAGCCCCTGCACGCTCTTTGCTTTTTTCACTTTCTTTTTCTTCTGCCCGTTTATCGCCAGAACAAAAGTTTTTCTTACGGAATGAGCAACTCTAATTGCCCTCGCCCATTCCGAGATAAGCATCTTGCTTGAGCGCGAGAAAACATGAAGCACATGCTGGCTGTGCACCCATCCGCTTTCTTTTACCGGACTCGCACCGGGAAAATAAATGCGAAAATGAGTTCCGAATTTAAATCCGGTTTTGAGAATAAATCCGTTCAGCCTCCAGTCCTCGTACACTTCATATATCGGCTCAAAATCCTGTCTTCTGTGCGCCGCAAGCTTCTCAATATCCTTTTGCGAATATTCCTTTACGTGCATTCCGGAGTGCTTCATAAGAAATAATGTTTCATAAACATCCAATTTGCCAAGCGCCCCTCTCTTTTCAGCCTTGTATGCGCCAAACTGTCCAAACCATCCATTTTCATAAATCTGCCTTGCGCTTTGCTCATCATCAATTATCCCGATCAAGTCATCCGCATAAAAACTTGCTTTGAGCGCGAATCCGAATTTCTCAAATTTTCCGCCCTCGTATTTTTTGGTGACGTCCCTCCCATAATTCTTCTCAATTTCACTTGCAGGCCTTGCCACAAGCCCGCGGTCTCTCCACGCCGCATAAGTGAAATATCTTGCCATCTGCTTTTTTCCCCCGAGCATTTTGGCAACATCATTAAACGAATACGAATTTCTTGCCGCATCGGTGCATTTTGCATTTCTTATGTCAATCAGATAAAGCGCCTCTTGCACATCAAGAAACAGCGCTCCATGTTCCATCTTCCCATAGCTTCCGCTAATTAGCGAGCTGATGCTTTGCGCATTTTTTGTAAACACTGTGCAGTTTTTTTTATCTACTTCAATTTCCAATGCCATTTATCGCACTTCCAATTATGAAAGGCGGGCAAAAAGCTTATAAGCAATGTATTTGTTTTTGATTCGGGTGATTTAGTCATGATGTCATTTGATCCTGTTGTAATCGCGGGAAATTTTACGAGTGCGTTTAATGCGGTTGCGACCGAAACGGTTCTCTTTGTACCTAATGTGATTGAGGCAATAATTCTTCTAGTATTAGGTTATTTCGTTTCCGAGATTATCGGAAAGATAGTTTCCAATGTTTTGGAATATCTCAAAGTGGAAAAGATATTGCAAAAATACCGAGTTGAAGACGCATTGGGAGGAAACGAAATTTCCCCACTATTCGCAATCGCGGCAAAATGGTATGTGATGCTTCTCTTCCTCACCGCCGCATTTGATGTATTGCAGTTGAGCTCCATAAACTGGTTCATCGACTCAATCCTTCTCTACGCTCCGGTGCTTTTGGGAGTCGGCTTGCTTGTACTGGTTTCAGCTCTCATCGGCGAATGGGTCCGCGAGGCAGTGCTTGATTTGCACAAGTTCTACATGCAAAAGACGCTTGCAGAGCTTCTCAAATGGTTCATCGTATGCCTGTCTGTAGTAGTCGGTCTTGAGACAATGGGCTTTCAGATGGTGTTTGTGCGCGAGGTATTTACAACCATCCTGCAAGGGCTAGTCTATGGAGTTGCAATCGCATTCGGCCTTGCATTCGGACTCGGTGGACAGAAGGACGCGCAGGACCTTATAAGAAAGTCCAGAAAAGCGCTCAAATTCTAGTTTTTTCTTTTTTATTTTAATTTTATTTTTCTATTTCTATTGTGTTTTCCGCTTTATTTTTTTGTCTCCCCTTCTATCCCTTTTTTTAAATTATTTCTTTTCCGATTTAATTTTTTTTAAAAAAAGTAAGCCAGGTGAGGGAGTTGAACCCCCTTTTCCTGCTCTGCAGGCAGGCGCATAGCCGTTCTGCCAACCTGGCTCAAAAACACGTACCGAGCGAATTTTCTAATGCGGTTCGTACTTTTAATTTGTTGAATTCAAGTTTATAAGAACACCCCTTCATTTTGTTAGGTCGACAGACACATGCCAAAAAACCGCGCTCAACCCGCTGTGAAATAGCTGTCTTTTCATTCATCTTGCATCTGGGGCAGTATTCGTCTCCAACAATGATATGTAAATCAAAATTTCCCAATTCGGGGCTAAGTTTTTATATCTCATCGCGTTGATTAGTTCATGGCAAACGCACTCCCACCATTAAATATTGATTTTTCAGTTGTTTTGAATCCGGCAACATATACGGACTACTGGACAGCCGCAATAGTGTTCGTTCTTGCATTTACAATTCTTAGAGTGGGCAAGGGAATTCTCTCTACAAACCTGAGAAAAATAGCCGACAAAACCACCAACAAGTTTGATGACACTCTGGTGGATATATTGGATCATCTCGGCGCCCCATTCTATTTCTGTGTATCTTTGTATCTGTCAAGCCAGTTTGTCACTCTCCCTGCGCTTGCAAGCCTGGCAATTTATTACATCGTAATCATTACTCTTGTTTATTATGCGGTAAAAGCAGGTCAGCACTTCATAGACTTTGGCACCAACGAGCTCATAGAAAAGCGAAAGCAGGAGGATGGCGGCGAGGAAGATGTATCAATAATTCATTTGGCAAATCAAATTCTCAAGCTCGTTCTTTGGGTTTTTGCAATATTGCTCTTTCTATCAAACATCGGAGTTGACGTCACTCCATTGCTCGCAGGCGCTTCAATCGGAGGCATCGCAATAGCATTTGCATTGCAAAACGTTCTAACCGATGTATTTGCCTCATTTTCAATTTACTTTGACAAGCCATTCAGAGTCGGCGACTTCATCACTGTTGGAGCGGACAGCGGAACGGTAAAGCGAATCGGAATAAAAACAACTCGTCTGCAATCTTTGCAGGGTGAAGAGCTGATAATTTCAAACAAACAGCTCACCGAGTCAAGAATAAACAACTTCAAGCGCATGGACAAACGACGCGGCGTATTCACTTTTGGGGTAATCTATCAGACCGAAATAAAAAAGCTTGAAAAAATACCCAAAATAATAACCGACATAATCACAAAGAACAAAACAGCGGAACTTGATAGAGTGCACTTCAAATCCTTTGGCGATTCCTCCCTTGATTATGAGGTAGTCTATTATGTGAAATCAAGCGACTATCGCGTCTTTATGGACATTCAGCAGGAAATAAATCTTGAAATAATACACCAATTCCAAAAAGAAGGCATCGAGTTCGCATATCCGACAAAAACAGTTTTCCTGCAAAAATAATCTGGCAGGAAAATTTACTTTTTCAAATCCCAAGTGCGCAATCTTTCTTGCAGGATAAATTCCAAAACATTTATACGCTTTGCATTCTTCCTTTTTTCGGGTGATTAAAATTAAACAAAACTTTTTAGCAATATTTGCCCTGCTGGCATGCCTTACTCTCTTCTTTGGCTGCACACAAGCAGGACCACAGGCAACTCCTGAAAAAACATCTCCAGCGCCGCAAACAACTGCGCCTGCGCCGCAAACAACTGCACCTGCAGAGCCAACCGCACCGGCAAAAACCGAGACTACAACCGCACCAACTACAAAAAGCACGTTTGACCAGCTTTATGATTACGGTTCAATAAAGAGCTTTGAATACAAGGTAAGCACAGCGGGCTCGGCTCCATTGAACCTCAAAACAACCGTTTCAGCAGACACAGTTGACGGGAAAGCCGCATGGCTCACAACCGTTGATATGTCTACTGAGGGCACAATCATTCTCTCAAAGATGTGGGCGGACAAAACAACTCTCAAATGCCTCAAAACTTCCACTTCTATGGAAGTTGGAGGACAGAAATTTGACACACCCGGACAATGCCCGGCAGACACTTCCGGCTCAACAACCGACACAGCTACGGCCGCATCGGTCACATTTGTTGGAAAGGAATCAGTGACTGTTCCCGCAGGCACATTTAATGCGGACAAATACACTTCAGGTGGCGCCAACTTTTGGACGTCCTCGGATGTACCCATACCGCTTAAAGTGGCTTACGCGAACGACTCAACTACAATGGAATTGGTTGCCTACAGCAAATAGTTTTTTCTTTTTATTTTCTTTTTCTATTTTTCTTGCAAAACAAATTCCAAATAATCCAATCCTCTCTAACTGACTCCCCCTTCTTTTACTTTCTCCAACTTTATCGGCTTTCCATCAGCACTCAGTTTATGCCCGTCCGCAAATATTTCCGCGCCCCTTGCCACAAGCTCAATTGTAAAGAACTCATCAATTAAAATCTCGCGCATTTCTTTTGCCCTCTTCACTCCTTCAAACAAAATCGGGGTGCCCGCAACCGCCTGGGGGGAAATAATTTCCATCGTTCCATCCGGTGCGTGTGCAACCAAAAGCATTCCTGCGCTTTCAACTCCGCGCAAATTCGCAGGCTTTAGATTTTTCACAATGACGCAACTCTTGCCCATTATTTCATCGGAGCTAAAATGCCCCACAAGTCCGGAGCATACGGTTCGCATCTCGCCGCCCTTCAGCAATATCTTCTCAACAAAAAGCTTGTCCGCATTCGGATGTTTCTCAACCGACTCAATAAGCCCGACTTCCAATTCAAGATTTTCCAATCCCAAATGTTTTATCGGCTCTGCAGTTTTCAAATCTTTTTTTATGTCCGTATTTGATTTTGTTTTCTCCCCCTTCTTCTTATCTCCCTGCTCTTTATTCTCCAAGTCTGCCTGCTTCCCACAATATTTTTTCTTGAGCCTGTCCAGCACGCTTTTGTCAATCGGGTGGAAAAGATGCTCCGGCTTTCCAAGCGCATGTCCTTCTTTTAATTTCATTTCGCCGGCACTTTTCCATTTCGCGCTCTGGCAATTAAGCTGGGCAAATATTCTCTTGGAAGTGTTTGGCAAAAATGGCTCGCACAAAATAGCCAAATCATAAACCTGATTTAACAGCACATTCATCACTGTGCCCATGCGAGTTGAATCCTCTTTTGTCAGGCTCCAAGGTTTATTCTCCTGAAAATATGCGTTTGCGGCGGACGAAATTGACATCATTTCGGCAATCGCCGCCCTCAATTTTACTCCTTCAAGCAATTCCTGCATTTTCAAAATTCTAATCCTCTGGGCATCCAAAAATTCCCTGTCCTCTGGCAATATTTCTGCCTGCGGCACAATCCCCTCGCAATTATTTTTTGCAAACACCAGCGTCCTATTTACAAAATTTCCAAAGTTTGCCAAAAGCTCGTTGTTATGCTTTTTTCCAAAATCATCCCATGAAAAAGTGGTGTCGGAAGTTTCCGGTCGGTTCGCAATCAAATAATATCTCCAGGAATCCGCATCTATAAGCTCCCTCTGCCCGCACGTGTCGCATTTTACCTTCTCATCATGCGCAATATCTATCGCATCATTTCCAAATACGCCCACTCCTCTGGACTTTGAAAATTTTCCATCCTCATAATTTAGAAATTCGGTGGATGAAATATAATGTGGATAAGTCCATTTCCTTCCCGTTCCCATAAGTGTCGCGGGGAAAATTATCGCATGAAACGGCACGTTGTCCTTGCCGATAAATTCGTAATGCTCCACTTTCTCGTCTCCGCCCCACCACGACATATAATCTTTTCTCAACGAAGATGTAATTGAAATATATCCAATCGGCGCATCAAACCAGACATAAAGCACTTTATCTTCCCAGCCTGCAATCGGAACTTTGACTCCCCATTTCAAATCGCGGGTAATGCTTCTTTGCTCAAGCCCTTCCGCCAGCCATCCCTTTGCAATCGCAATCGTATTTTGGCTCCATCTCCCGCTCTTTTCAACCCCGTCAATCCATTGCTCAATGACCGGTTGTATTTTCGGCAAATCAATAAGCAAGTGCCGGCTTTCCCTAAGCTGTGGCGTTGTGCCCGAAAGTTTGCTTTTTGGATTAATTAAATCGGAAAAATTAAGCAGTTTGTTGCATTTGTCGCACTGGTCCGCCCGTGCATCCAACGAGTGGCAATGCGGGCATTCTCCAATCACGAATCTGTCCGCCAAAAACATTCCAAGCTTTGCATCATAAGGCTGTTCAATCAGCTTTTCAACAAGCATATTGTTATTGTACAAATCCAAAAATATTTCCTGCACAATTTTTGTGTGCACCTCATCCGAAGTCCTTCCGAAAATATCAAACGATATGTTAAACCAATCGTAAATTTGTCTGTGTATCTTATTGTATTTGTTGCAAATCTCTCTCGGGCTCACTTTTTCCTCAAGCGCCTTTGCCTCGGTGGCGGTGCCGTATTCGTCCGTGCCGCAAACATAAATAATATCTCTTTCCATCAGCCGGTTATATCTTGCAAACACGTCCGCAGATAAAACGCATCCTATAATATTGCCAAGATGGGGCACATTGTTCACGTAAGGCAAAGCCGAGGTAATAAGTATTTTTCTCATAGTCTGATTTGCAAGAAAAAGAATAAAAGCAGGCTGAATGCGACTTTTGCCTTTTGCATCAACATTTTTTCAATAAGCGGGCCGAATGCCAAACAGCTAAAATCTGTTTAATTATTTTTTCATATTTGCAATCCCAAGCGAAATTCCGGCTACGCCAACGACTGCCCCAAGCCCCATAAAAACAGAACCCATGTGCCCAGACATCGGACTTAGCCCATATACAAATCCAAGCCCGCCGCCAATTTGGGCAGCGGTTGAAGCGAGTCCTAGTCCGAAAGTGACATCTGGGTTTGCATCTGCAGCCATAGGAAAACCTCTGCTTTGGGCGTTAAAAAACTATCTAAGCCTGAACGAATCCAAATCCATGGGCGCGCGCGCATCCACTCTGCACATGCGTGAAATGGTTTTCGCAAGCTCCTCGCACTTATTTTCCTCTCCATGCAAGGTAAACACTTTTTCCGGAGTCGGTCTGATATTTTTGATATACTTTAGCAACTGCGACCTGTCCGAATGCCCGGAATATCCTTCAACCGTCACCACTTCCATATTTATCTTAAGCATGTCGGTCCTGCCGTCATCTCCGACCATTGGCACTTCTTTTAGCCCGCGTTGTATTTTTCTTCCCATTGAAATTGCCGCCTGATATCCAACGAACACGAGCGCGTTTTTCTCATCCGCCGCCATCAATTTCAAATAATCAACAACCGGACCTCCGGTCATCATTCCCGAGGGTGCAAGAATCACGCACGGCTTGTCGTTCTCAACTATTTCCTTGCGGTCGCCCTTTGCAGTAATAAATATTTTGGACTCAAATGGCGAGTCATTTGATAATATTCTTCGCTGAATATTGTGCTTCAAATATTCCGGGTAAGCCGTGTGTATGGCGGATGCCTCAAGCACCATGCCGTCAATATACACATCAAATGCCTGGTCGGGATTTCGCGCGCAAAACTCTTCAAGCACGAGCATAAGCTCCTGTGATCTTCCCACAGAGAAAACCGGAATAAGCACCTTGCCTTTTCGCTCCATTACCTTTTTTATAAAATCAATGAGATTTTTGTCCGCATCAAAGCGCGAAAGCATCACGTCATTTCTTCCGCCATAAGTGGATTCCATAAACAATGATTCAATGCGCGGGAAATTTGTAGTGGACTGATCCAGCAATTTCGTGAATCCATATTTCAAATCGCCCGAGAACACGACATTGTGCAATCCGTCTCCGATGTGCAAATGCGCCTGTGCCGAGCCAAGTATGTGCCCCGCATTGTAAAATGTAAGTTTAATTTCAGGGGTAATGTCCATCACTTCCCCATAGTTGAATGTAATCACGTGCGCGAGTTCTTTTTGTATGTCCTTCACTCCATAGGGCGCCTTGCCCTCGTTGTTTCTTGCAATGACATTAATCAAATCCATTTGCAGTAAAACCATCAAGTCCCGAGTCGGCGGCGTGCAATAAACCGGACCGTCGTATCCGTATGCAAAAAGATACGGGATAAAACCGGAGTGGTCCAAATGCGCATGTGTAAGCACGACTGCATCTATCCTTTCAAGCTCAAGCTTCATCGCCGAAAGATATGGATATGCTTTCTGCGGCTCAAAAGTTTCAGGATTAATTCCGCAATCAATAAGTATTCTTGAGCTCGGAGTTTCAATCAACGAACACGACCTGCCTACTTCCTTGAATCCTCCCAACGCCGTAACTTTTACCCAATCCGACTTTGGCACAGTAGTGCAGATTTTTCTCCCCAAATTATTTAGAAATTTCTTTCTTGCACTCGCCTCTTTGAGAAGCGAGGTTCTCACTCCCTTAATGGTGGATGAGGGCATCGTCGGCTTTCTGTCAACTTTTGGCGCCCATCCCGTCTTTTCAATAATTGTGCGCAATGTCTGCCCGCCCTTTCCAATCACAAGTCCGGGCTTTAGCGCCTCAATAATCACTTCGCAAAATTCGGGTGAAAATTTTATGTCTTCAACTCCGGCTTCGCTTGGAATCGCCTCTTGCACTACTTTTAATGCCTCATCAACCGGCATTAGCGATGACGGGTCGGAGCGAATCAGCACTCTTTTTCTCAATGCACCGGCAATTTTGCGAATAAGCTGTTCGTTTGCATAAAACGATTTTATATCTTTTAGATAAATGACAATGTCCAATCCTTCGGATTCAACTTTTGAGAGCCCGCACTCGGGCGGAACCAATTCACTAACTTTCTTTTCAATCTCTTTAAATTCCATAAAAAGCCTACCTCATAAAAAAATTTCAAAATCTGTCCAACTGGTCAATTTGTTAAAAATATAAGAAAAAAAATAAAATTTGTTTTAAACCATTTTAGCTATTTCTTCTTTTGCAAGCCTTTTCACGCCCGCCTTTGTTATGAGAACAACATCAACCGATTCTCCGGTTGCAACATCTCTTTTCATCGCCGTGCTCACCGCTTTGAAAGCAACAGGTGTCATGTCTTTTACAGTTACTCCCTGTTTGTAATTTGTCTCAAGCACACCATATGCGATTGGAGAGCCCGAGCCTGTCGAGGTCATTGTCTCCTCGGTTGTTCCGCCTATTGCGTCTATTGAATACATTCCGTATCCCTCGTCCTCTTTGCCCGCAATTATGAGCTGGACGTAGTATGGGAAAAATTTGTATTGGAACATTATGTTCGCAAGCAATGTCGCGGCATTTTTCGCCCGCATGTTTTTGCCATGTTTTAGCCTGTAAAGCCTGCTTTCAGCTTGCAACATTCTCACAAGAGCCTGTGCATCTCCGACCGAGCCTGCGACAGTCATTGCCAAATGCTCGTCTATCTCAAATATTTTCGTGACATCTTTCGAAGCGATAAAATATCCCATCGTTGCCCTTTTGTCGGACGCAAGCACAACTCCGTCCGAGCATACCATGCCGACTGTAGTTGTTCCCGTCTTTAAGGCATTTGCACGTGCACCTTCTAATTGGCCGCTATCCATAAGAAATCACCCGAAAATAGTTGGCTCTGATTTTGCAACCTATCAAAAAATCCGAACCAGTATTCTCTTGCTGATAAAATATATAAATGAATTTGTAAGGCTGGTTTTCAAACTAGTTTTTTCAATAAATATTTCAAAACAAGCCCTGTTTGTTATAAATAATATAAAAAAAGGAGTATATAATACTTCTTACTCCTGTGCTTTTACGCCGTTCAATATTTTGCTTACTTTCCCTGCAAGCGTGTCCATGCTTTCATCAAATCTGGCTTTCAAATCGGCTGCAAGTACTTCTGTCGTATATGCTGTAAGAAATGCCATTGCGCCAAAAAACATTCCAACTCCGATATTCTGCACTCCATTCACTGTTGTCTCAGCATTTTCGGAGAGTTCTGTAATCGCATTTTTTACAATCTCAAATGTCGGTTTAGCCGAAAGCACTGCTAATGTTCCAAAGATTGCCACAGTAAGCCCCGCTATCACGTGATAGGCGTTTACTTTGAACGCCTCAAAAAGCGACTTAGGATAAACTCCCTCAAAGTAAGTGAGTTTCCATCTCGCACTCTCCTTATTCTTCACGTCATGTTTTTCGCAAATAGTATCGCAAACCTTCTCGAATTTTATGTACTTCTTGGATAGCTTTTCGACATCAATTTCTTGTTTTGCCCCATGGTACTTCCAAAACAGTTTTCCTGCGTCCGTGTCAGAAACTTCGATGCTCTTCGCGATATTGCTATTCCCATTATTCTTCTGTATCATTATCCCACTTGAACCTATCCCAGCCATAATTTCACCAATTATCTTATGTATTTGAACGTTTTAAATGTTCTTATTCGTGCAAAAACGAGTAAATTCTTATTTAGGGTAAAACGGGCGCAAGCTACCCTTTGCGCTCCAAATATTTATACGCAGAATAAGCGGCTAAGCTTCCTTCAGCAACGCTTGCGATTGCCTGTTTAAACTTTCCATCGCTCACATCGCCGGCCGCAAACACACCCGTCAAATTCGTATTTGCCATCCTATCCACAATTATCTCGCCCTTTTCATTGAGCTTCACGCCAATTTCTTTTGCCAATTCGCTTTTTGCAATATTTCCAATCATAATAAATGCGGCATCCACTTTCAAAAAGTCTGTTTCAGCCTCGCCCGCAGGCTTCACTTTGCGCGTAAGCTTGAGCCCTTCCAGCTTTTCCTTTCCAACAAATTCTTTTACCTCAACAAGCGTCATGAGCTCAATTTTTTTGTTTTGCAACGCCCGCTTTACATTCACGGGCTCGCCCGAGAGCTTTTCCTCTCTTGCAATAATATAGACTTTGCTCCCAAATTCACAAAGCAATTGCGATTCCTTTGCCGCCGAATCCCCGGCTCCAATCACCGCGATTTTTTTGTCCTTGTAAAACGCCCCGTCGCACAATGCGCAATAATGCACTCCTCTATTCGCAAGCTCTTTCTCTCCGGGCGCACCCAACTTTCTCCATTGCGTGCCCGTCGCAAAAATAACTGTCTTTCCAACATATTCTCCCGAATCCGTTTTCAGCTCAAAAAGCGCGCCTTTCTTTTTCACAGCCTCTACTTTTTCCATCTTTATTGGCACCTTGTATTCTTTTGCATGCTCAAGCAGTCTATTTCCAAGTTCCAGTCCGGAAATTGATTTTATCCCTGGAAAATTTTCCACCGCATCCGTAGTTGTAATCGTGCCGCCGGGCATTTCTCCAAAGCAAATTGTCTTTAGCCCGAATCTTCCTGCGTACATTGCGGCGGACAGACCCGCACATCCTGCGCCAATAATCATCACATCGTAATCATTAGACATAAACACACCTAATCTCTATTCCAACCCCAACCTATTTATTGTTCACCTTCTTACCAGCTTCATGGCAACACTTGTGCTGATTCGCCACGGGCAATCACAGTGGAATCTGGAGAACCGTTTCACCGGCTGGATTGACATCCCACTCGCTCCAAAAGGCGAGCAGGAAGCCCACTCATGCGCAAAAAAACTCAAAGATTACCAATTTGACTTGGGATACACATCTGCTCTTATTCGCGCTCAAGACACGCTGAAAATAATAATGCAGGACAATAAATGGAAATTCCCAATAAAAAAAGACAAGGCGATAAACGAGCGCATGTACGGCGATTTGCAAGGAAAAAACAAGGACGAAATGCGAAAAATTTATGGCGCAGAGCAGGTGCAAATCTGGCGCCGCTCATACGATATCGCCCCTCCGGGCGGGGAAGCTCTCAAAGACACCGCCGCACGTTCCATTCCCTATTTCAAAAAACACATTTTAGCCAATTTGAAAAAAGGCAAAAACATAATCGTTTCCGCGCATGGAAATTCTTTGCGCTCAATTGTAATGTTCCTTGACAAATTGACAAAAGATGAAGTGTTAAAGCTAGAAATTCCGACCGGCGTGCCCTATGTATATGAATTTGACAAAAAGGGAAAAATAATAAAAAAAGAAATATTGTCCTAATTTTCTCCTTGCCCTCTCATTAGATGACGGTGCAATCCATTCCAAATATTTAAGCAATGCTTTTGTCCGCCGTTATATAGCTGGTTTTTTATGGGTTGCGCGAGATAAGCCATTCAGGTGATACGATGCTTTTGTTTACTCCGGGCCCAGTTTCAGTAAAAAAAGAAGTTCTCGCGGCACAAGCGCAGGAAATGATAACTCATCGCGGCTCTCAATTCCAGTCAATTTACAAGCCCCTTTTGCAAAAAATAATTTCTCTTTCAAATGCGGCACAAGCGCATGTAATAACCGGCTCCGGCACCGCCGCAATTGATGCAAATATGCAAAGCGCCCTGCCAAAAGAGGGCAAAGCACTTGTCATCTCAAACGGCGCGTTCGGCGACAAACTCGGCGAACACGCAAAACTCTATTACCCCAGCTCAATTTTCATCCGCCAAAACGACGCAAAAGGCTGGACTCTTGAGCGGGCAAAACCTCACATAGACAAAGCGGCGGCAGATGGTGCAAAGCTCTTTTGCATGGTGCATCATGAAACAAGCCCCGGAATTCTAAACAAAATGTCTGAAATCTGCAATTATGCAAAAAGCAAGGGAATGCTCACGTTGGTGGATGGCACCTCTGCATTTCCGGCGTATACACTAAACCACCAAAAAGACGGCGTGGACTTTTACTCTTGGGCATCGCAAAAAGCTGCCGCCTGCCCCCCCGGAGTTTCAGTCGTTTCCCACTCCGAGGACGCAATCTCTGCAATTGAATCCAATCCTGTCCGCTCAATTTATTTGAACCTGAAAGCCTTCAGAAAAAATGCCGCCAAATTTGAAACTCCAAACACAACTGCGGTATCTCTTGTTTGGGCACTCTCAAAATCCTTTGAAATAATAGATGCGGAGGGCATAAACAATTTCATTTCCCGCCATGAAAAATTTGCAAAAATTGCCCGGGACGAAATACAAAAAATGGGCTTCAAGCTCGTAGTTGAGCCCGGCTTTGAATCAAGCACCGTAGTTGCGTTCTACACACAAAAAAACGCAGATCTCAATAAGCTCCTCCAATCCAAATACGGCGTAAAATTGGGCGGCGGGCACGCGGATTGGAAAGACAATTCCCTGCGTTTTTGCACAATGGGCGATTTGGACGAGGCAAAAATAAGACAGGGATTGGATGCGCTCAAAAAAGCAAAAGCAGAGCTTGGCATATAATTGAATGTACAAAAAGTAAAATGCAAATGCAAAATCGAGTTGAAAGGTGATTTTCATGACCAAAATAATAATCGCGGACAATATGGAAAAAGAAGTGATTGAAAATCTCAAGGCGCTGGGCGAAGTAAAATTTCAGCCTTCCGACTTAAAATCCGCCCTTTCAGATGCCGATGTTCTAATTGTGCGCTCTGCAACAAAAGTGACTGCCGAACTTATTTCATCCGCCCCCAAACTGAAAATAGTCGCTCGCGCCGGCGTTGGATTGGACAATGTGGATGTCAAAGCCTGCGAGGCAAAAAAAATAAAAGTAATAAACACCCCCGGCGCCTCCACAAACTCCGTTGCCGAATTGACAATTTGCACGATGATTGGAACAATGCGAAAAGTGGGCTTTTTGCATTCAAAAATGATTGAAGGCAAATGGGAGAAAAAGCAGGGTGTAGGCTCGGAAATTTTTGGCAAAACTTTGGGCATTATAGGAATGGGAAAAATAGGGCAGGAAGTCGCGAAAAAAGCGTCAGCCCTCGGAATGAACGTCATTTATTTTGCGCGCTCGGATAAGAATTTTGAATACGAGTTTGTCCCTTCCCTACCAGCTCTTCTTTCCCGCGCAGACGTAATATCCTTGCATTCCTCCGCCAATAAAGGCGATCCGCCAATTCTTGGTGAAAAGGAATTTATGCAAATGAAAAAAGGAGCATATATTCTAAATCTTGCCAGAGGCTCTCTAATAGATGAGCAGGCATTAATTAGCGCTCTTAAATCCGGTCAGCTTGCGGGTGCGGCACTGGATGTTTATCCCACCGAGCCATACGAAGGCGAGCTTTTGCTTTTGCAAAACGTGCTTCTCACTCCCCATGTAGGCGCCTCCACTTTAGAAGCACAATTAAGAATAGGGGATGAATTAATAGAGCAAATAAAAGCAAATATATGATCATAGGGGATTTGAATGCTAAACCTCAAAGCAATCCGAGAAGACGCCGAACCTTTTATTGCGGCACTAAAAAAACGCAACGCATCATCCGAACCGATAGAGCAGATAATTTCTTTAGACAAGCAATGGCGCACCCTCAAGCAAGAATCCGACTCTCTAAAAGCGGACAGAAACATTCACTCAAAAAAAATAAACGACGCAAAAAAAGAGGGCAAAGACATCTCTGATGCAATTGAAAAAACCCGCATCATCAGCAACCGCATAAAAGAGATGGATGAAAAAGCATCTTCTCTTGAGGCTCGCATGAACGAAATTTTGCTCACCGTGCCAAACACGCCGCACGAATCGGTTCCGCTTGGTAAAGACGAATCCGAAAATGTGGAAGTAGGTAAATGGGGCAAGCCACTAAAAACTTCTTCAGACATTTTGCCGCACTACGAGCTTGGCCCAAAATGCGGGCTCATGGACTTTGAGCGCGGAGTGAAATTAGCCGGCTCAAGATTTAGTGTTCTTTACGGCGAGCTGGCAAAGCTTGAACGCGCAATTTCTTTTTACATGCTTGAGACTGCATCCAAAAACGGCTATTTGGAAGTCGCAGTTCCCTATATAGCAAACACAAAAGCGCTGACCGGCTCGGGGCAATTGCCAAAATTTGCACAAGAGCTTTATGCACTTGATGGAACCGACCTCTGGCTCATTCCAACATCGGAAGTCCAACTCGGAAATCTTCACGCGGACGAAACATTAGACGAACAAAACCTTCCCCTGAATTATTGCGCCCTCACTCCAAATTTCAGAAAAGAGGCGGGCAATTATCAAAAGGACATCAAAGGATATATCCGCCAGCACCAATTCAACAAAGTGGAACTTTTCAAATATTGTTTGCCGGACGACTCTTTCAACGAACACGAACTATTGCTAAAAGACGCACAAAGCGTTTTGCAGGGTCTTGATCTGCCGTATCGCACAATGCTCTTGTGCTCCGGCGACATGGGATTTGCGTCTTCAAAAACCTATGATTTGGAAGTTTGGCTTCCTTCGCAAGACACTTATCGCGAAATCTCATCCGTTTCAAATTGCACGGACTTTCAGGCTCGGCGCGCAAACATCAAATTCCGCCGTGATAATAAAAACGAGTATGTGCACACTCTAAATGGAAGTGGATTGGCGGTGGGGCGAACCCTTGTCGCAATAATGGAAAACTATCAGGAAGACAATTGCATACTCATTCCAAAAGCATTGCAAGGATTTATGCAATCCGACAAGATAGAATTCTAAAGCAAAGCAACTCTATAGAATTCCAACTGCAAAAATAGAGCACAAAACGAGTGCCATTATCTGATTCTAAATTCCCTGCTCCGGCTCCTCATCTTCTTCCTTAAACAATTCCTCCTCTTCTGTCAGAGGCATATATTTTTTCATAAGTCAAGTATCTATGTTAACCTAGTTAAGCCTTTGCCTATACTCCCTGCTCAGGCGCCTTGTCTTCGTCCGGCTTGTAAGCATAAACCTCTTCCTCTTCAATTGTCCTATAAGCAAATTTAGACGCCGCCACTTTCGCAAATATCTTCATGGTGACCACCACAAACGTCAGCCCCATGAAAATAATAAGTTTGTAATCCTGTGTTCCGCTAATATACAAATATGCGCCCAAAAGTATCGGAGGGGCATATCCTATTGCCGCCAAATTCACAATCTCCTCAATAAGTCCGGCAGCCTCTTTGTCCTCCGTCTTCTTTAGCGGCTTTCTAATTTTTGGCAAAATTCCCTCGTTGGAAATAACCAGCACGAGACCTAATACGAATAAAATCAGCCCCAAATCAAAATTACCATACATCATTACAAGCGCGCCCAATATGACGAGAAGACCCATAGTAAGCGAGAAAATAATCGAAATCGCACCCACTACATTACGCCTGTCCATATTGCATACTTAACATATATGGTTAAAAAACCCCATCCATACCCTCGCAAATGCTCCTCTAACCGGTTTTTTAGCAGGGCATTTTTGCGCAATAAATGCACCTGCAAAATCTAGCCATTTTAAATATTTACGGGCAAGAATAATCCTATGCTTGCAGAAGATATACTCTCTAGGCTAGAAATTCTCCCTCTTGAAAGCCTCAAAATTCACGAGCAAACCGTGGAGCAAAATCTGACTGCCCTGCGTGAAACAATGCTGAATTTGGGAAAGCTTGTGGACCCGCTTATCGTTGATAGAAAACACAAAATAGTGCTTGATGGCAATCATCGGCGCATGGTGCTTGAATTATTAAAATCCGAGAACGCGGTCTGCCAGATGGTGGATTATTCAGACCCTTCAATTCATATCGGCGGATGGCATATCGCCGCTCACGAGCTTTCTTTTGGCAAAATCAAAGGTGAATCAGTAAGCTTTGAGCAGGGCTTTGATGCACTGCAGTCAATGGATGCGTCCTTTATGGCAATCGCAAAAGTTAATGGAGAAAAAATGTGCAAGCTCATACCTTCTCAGGAGAAAACACTCGATTCAATAAGCGCGCATCAGGAGGAGCTTATTCGCTCATGGCTCGGAGTGGAATCATCTGAAAAACCGCTTAACGGGCAAGTAATGTTTATAGAAGACAATCGTGCCGAAACCTTCCTGGACTCCGGTTACACTGTTCTTGCCAGAAAAATCTTTTCAAAGCAGGAAGTGATAAAAGAGGCGCTTGCGGGAAGGCCGCTTCCTCCAAAAAGCACAAGGCACATGATTCCAAACCGAATAATACGCCTGAATTTCAGGCTCGGCTATCTGAACGAATCTGCCGAATCCGCCTCAATTCTTTTGCGCGAAATGGTAAAAAAAAGAGTGAAATACGGTTCTGCCCGCTATTACACTGAGCCGGTAATTGTTTTGTATTAAATTTTAAACCTGCAAAATACGCCGAGCCGGTAATTGCTCTTTGTTAATTTTTAAAAAATTTCTCTCTCGCATCATCTTTTTATTATTCCCTCCCTTTCTCATTTCATGTTTGGGTGGGTTATAGTTACCGGAAAAAAAATTCTGGCTGCCGTATTGCTCATGATATTAATTCATTTTCTTTCTTCTCCGCTTGGGCTTTCCACTTCCGCCTCCAATATTGTAATACTGGCGTTTGCGGCAGGCATGATTTTTCCGGATTTGGACATGGTAACAAATTTTCTCAAGCAGATACTTCATTCCGCCGCGATTTTTCTTTTTCTCTTTACTCTCATAGTGGTTGCACTCTATCCCGCATCAATTCAAATTTCAGGGGATATATGCTCCGAATCATTGACCTATTCCATTTTTGGCATAAGCGGCATTAGCACATATTGTAATGCGGGTACGGTGCTAATATTCATGGGAATCTGTTACATCGTTGTGCGCATGATTGTCGGCTGGTTCCCGGACGGCTATGTCCTTCATTCTTATATAATGGCACTTCTTGTGACTGTTTGCGCGGCAATCTTTTGCTTTTTCGCATTTGACAAAAGTATTTTCATGCCCGCAGTTGTATCATTTGCAATCGGCTATTTCCTGCACATGGCAATAGATGCAGGATATCATCACATGAAAAATTAGAATTAATTTTGCTTATTTGATTTTTTCACAATTGCTATTCCCGCCCCAAGAAAAACTATTCCAATTGCCGCAGGCGGAACATCCAAATTCCATCCAAGCGAATAATTCAGTACCGTATATAAAATAAACAAAAATCCGATGATTGCCATCACATATCCGGCTATTTTTCGTTTGTCCATGTGCACTTTACATTCCTTTTGAATATAAGCTTTGCAATCTTGGCTATGAAATCAATTAGTATTAGTTTTTTTTTGCTCAGAAGCTACTCCGACTGGTCATTGTTATTAGCTAACCAACTGGAGCGGTGTCATCATAGCATACTAATTACTCACTCCGACTATAAAAAGGAGCCCGCCTAAAATGCGGGTCAATTTGTTCTAAATTAAATCGGTGAATATTCAACCTCAAGAGCCGAATCCCCGCATCTCATGGAATCCAAAATCTGTGCTATTTTCCTAAAATCTCTTTTTCTTTTTCTTGCTCCATATCCATACATAACAATCGCCTCGTAAAGGCTTAGTTGAGCATGCAATATCTACCTTTAGAAAGGGTAGTTTTCCACTGAAAGCAAACACCTTAAACAACAAAACAAGAAATAGAAAATAAAAGAAATAAAAAATATAAAAAATAAAAAGTGAAAGATTTTCCCAAATCAGCTTAAAACCAATCAGTATCTCTTTCTGTTTTTGTAGCAGTCTCTGCAATACACAGGTCTGCCTTCCGCCGGCACGAATGGAACTTCGCACTCCTGCTTGCACTCTGCGCATGTTGCTTTGTGCATTTCACGGTTTCCTCGCTCGCCAAAATCTCTGCGTCCAGAGCGGCCACGGCCATATTCATTTCCGCCTTCATTGTCGTCCATACTAATTTCCTCCTATATAACTCAAAAGAAGCAATCTTCTCTTTGAATTATTTCCTTCACAGGCTTTATTTTGCCCGCCAATATTTCTGGATATTTCTCACAATAAAAGGTTATGCTTGGGGTGCAGGTTCTTTTTTTCTTGAAATTCTTGCATAAAAGCCCGCAATCTGCAAAACAACAGTTGCAACTCCAAAGCCAATCATCGCCAATTCCGCCCAATCCCACTTTGGAAATCCGGCAGGAAGTACAGATGGTCCGGATGCTTTAATCAAAAAGTGGGCAAACACGAGTATAAAGACCGCATAATTAAATTCCTGAATAATTTTCCATTTCCCAAATCCGATTTTTTTAATCGCCCAATCCGACGAGGTGGCAGTGAGGGCAAACAATATAATCACCGCCGGAGTGGCAACCGCAAGTCCCGTATTTGCAATCACTCTGGCAAAATTCCACCCAAAATAAAGGCTCATCACAAGAGACAAATGCAACACGATAAATACAAACGCCGCAAGCCCAACTGCCCTTCGCGGCTCAACCCATGCGTCAAACCTTTGCGGAAAAAGAACTGCCAGCGGTCCGATAATTAACGTCATGCAAAGAAGAAAAAATCCGCTCAACGCCATATATCTAATAACCGCCCTCTGGGCGCTTTGGTCAATTAGCGCCTGATATGCGCCAAGAAGTGCGAGCGCGCAAACAATAATGAACATCAACCAGCTTGTTTTTTGCATACCTCTTTTCTAAAAGTTAAACATATTAAACCTTTCTTAATTTGGATTTTCAACCTTCACAATTTGCTTAATTAATCTTGCTTTTGTTTGGTGTAATATGTTTGAACTGTCACTTGAAGGGTTCATCAAATCCATAGTCGCACTCTTCATAATAATGGACCCGTTCGCGTCCTTGCCAGTCTTTCTGGCGCTCACCAGCAAGCAGAGCGATGCCCAAAAGCGCCGCTCAGCATTCGTCGCAACTTCAATAGCGGTAATTTCATTGGCGGCTTTCACGCTTGTCGGGCCAACCCTCATGTCTGCACTCTCAATATCAATGCCCGCATTTCAAATCGCAGGAGGAATTCTTTTGCTGATTATTTCCGTGCAAAACTTCCTTGGAATAGAAATAAAGAAAGAGGAAGCAAAGAATGTTGACGTCGCAGTTGTAGTGGTCGGCATTCCGCTTCTTACCGGTCCGGGTGCAATGACAACCGCAATCATACTTGCATCCCAGTTCGGCATAGCGACGGTATTTTCGGCAATCGCAGTCGTCGCATTCGCAATTCTTGCCACATTGCTTTTGGCAAAACCAATAAGCAAGCTCGCAGGAGACAACGGAATAGAAATACTTTCAAAAGTAGCCTCCCTTCTCTTGGCGGCAATAGCCGTGGAGTTCCTAAAGTCGGGAATATTCGCCATTGTTAGTGAGTGGGGACTAATTCCGGCGGCTATTGTTTAATTTGCAAAACGCGCATCCAATTTTTTTGCAACGCAATTAATTTTCTAATTTACTAAACTCTGCTTATTCTTTTGCAAAGCGGTTAATTTTTCTATTTTATTAAACGCCGTTTATTCGTATTCTTTGAGCAATCCGCTCATATCTACATTATCAATCGGCAGTTTTGAGAGCGGACCTTTCCCAAGCATAGGTAATCCGTCTTCATAAGTGGGTCTATCCTGCTGATAAATAACTCCAATCGGAATCTTGGTTTCCCATTCCTGCGCTTTCGCAAGCGCCATCATCTTATTTGTTGAATCATATTTTTTGTCTTCATCCAATTTGTAGCACTTTTGTTTGTAATATTCAAAAGTATTTATTTTGTTCCAAACAACACAAGGTTGCATAACGTCAATGAATGCAAATCCCTTATGCTTTATTCCCGCCGCAATCAATTTTGACAAATGCACCAATTCCCCCGAAAATCCCCGCGCGACAAATGTGGCTCCCGAATCTATTGCAAGCGAAATCGGATTAATGGGTATCTCAAGCGCTCCGTCCGGCGTGCTCTTTGATTTGAATCCCTGTTCCGAAGTTGGCGAGGTCTGTCCAGTGGTCAGCCCGTAAATATGATTGTCATGCACAATATATGTCATGTCATAATTTCTTCTGCACGCATGCACAAAATGCCCAACGCCGATTCCGAGCCCGTCTCCGTCCCCTCCGAGCGCTATGACCTCAAGCTCATGATTTGCAAGTTTTGTCCCCGATGCAGCGGCAACCTCTCTTCCATGCAGACCCTCATACCCGTAAGTCTTGATAAAGTGCGGCAGTTTGCTGCAACATCCAACTCCCGAGCTTACAACCGTTTGGTGCGGTTCCAATCCGCAATCAATAATCGCTTTTTTGAGCGCCGCCAAAATAGCGTAATTCCCGCACCCCGGGCACCAGGTAATGGTATGCTCAGGCTCTGCCAAATCGTTTATGCTTGCCATGAAAATCACCTATTCCTTCTCCATTACCTCTTTTATTTTCGCAACAATTTCATCCGGTACAAATGGTCTGCCATCATACCTGCAATACAAATTCTCAATCATTATCCCCGTTTTTTCACGAATAAGGTTTCTCATCTGCCCTTCGGAATTGCCTTCAAAAATAATCGCCTTTGAAGCCGACTGCAATGCCTGCCTAATCGTGTCGGTGGCAAATGGGGACGCATATTTTATGTGCATGAATCGCACTTCAATATTTTCCCGCTTGAGTTTTTTTAGTGCTTCAAGCACCGGTCCTTTTGTAGAGCCCCAAGAAACCGCAAGAATTGTGGATTTGGAATTTCCGTAAAATGCAGGCTGGTACAAATTCGGATTTATGGCGGATAATTTTCTTGCCCTCTTGTCAATTTGTATTATGCGGTTATTCGGATCCTCCGATGTAAAACCGGTTTCATCATGTTCATACGAGGAGCACACATGAATCCCATTCTTTTGCCCCGGAAGGCATCTTGGGGAAATGCCATTTTGCGTTACCTTATATCTCAAAAAATCTTTTACCGATTCCATCTGTTCATCAGTTTGCAAAAGACCGCGCTTCACTTCCATTCCCTTCAAATCAAAATATTTGACGGTCTCAATTGATTCTCCCACATATTTGTCCAGTAAAATAATCGCCGGGGTTTGTGCAAGCTCGCACATGTTCCACACATTAAATGTCTCATAAAACGCTTCCTCAACGTCTCCGGGCATGCAAACAATTCTTGGAAACTCTCCCTGGGATGCGTGCAACACAAACTGCAAATCAGCCTGTTCGGTATAAGTCGGCAATGCTGTGGAGGGCCCGCATCTTTGCACGTTAATCACTACGCACGGAATTTCCGCCATGCCTCCATTTCCAAGCGCTTCCGCCATAAGCGAAAATCCGCCTCCGGAAGTTGCAGTCATTGCTCGTACTCCCGCAAACCCGGCACCCAAAATATAATTCATTGCAGCAATTTCATCTTCGGTATGCTTCACCACTATATCGTGCTCTTTTGCATTTGCAGCCATCCAATGCAACACGGACGATGACGGGCTCATCGGATATTCCGCAATCAGTCTGACTCCGGCTTTTACTGAGCCAAGGCAGGCGGCATCGTTTGCCCCAAGAAGCAGTGTATGTAAATTCTTTTTTGGGCGTATGGCAATATCGCATTCCACCCCGTCGTTTTTCATTACATATCTATGTCCCGCCAACAGTGCCGCCTTATTCTGCATTATCACACTTTTTCCTTTTTTCTCAAAAGTCTGCTCAATAATTTGCCCGAATGCTTCCGGCTTCATCTTGAGCAATGCCATTAGCGCGCCCATAGCCACCTGGCTGAAATAAATGTCCTGACCTCCCGCCTCATCCGCAATTTTTGTGAGGGGGACAGAAAGCATCTTCACATCTTCCCTTGAAATTTTTGCTTGTGCTTCCTGCACTTTGCCGCTGTCATATATGATGATTCCCTGTTTGGTCATTTCCTCTATGTGCTCATGCACCGACTTCTTATTGAGCGCAATCAAAATGTCAATTTGTCCGTCAAGCGAATAAATTTTCTCGTCGGATGCGCGTATGGTCATCGTATTATGCCCGCCTCTGATTAGAGATGGATAATCGCTTTCGCCAAACACATAAAGCCCGCTTCGTTGCATCAATTTTGCAAACATTGCACCCATTGTGGCAATGCCATATCCCGCTTCGCCTGCAATTTTTAGAGTCACATTGTTTTCGCGCATATAAATTCCTCTTTTGAAGAGAGCAAAACTTCTGCAACGTTAATAAAGCTTGTTCAATGAGTGAAAAAAATACGTCAATTACTAAATTTAGTGCTTCGTTATCTTCTTAGTTCATTTTTTATCTTATTTCAATATTTAGTTTTCTTGCCCGTTCCAAAGTCACATCTCTTTCTTTATTTGGCTTTGGATTTAGCAATGCCTCTAGTATGGTCTTGGCGCCCTGCCTGTCAAGCTCTATTACATAACTTATTGCTTTTGCCATAACATTTCCTTGTCTCATTACTGAATCCGCACTCATAAGTTTAGACGCTTCTTTTGCTTAAATGTTCAATTCAGAGCTACTGAGTCATTTTGCAATTTCAACGCCATTCTCTTTTATTCTAGCAAGCCCGGATATTTTCATTTCTCTTCCATCTCTGGTTTTCTTCACAAGCCCTTCTTTTTCTAGAATACTAACATAATCGGTGCATTTTGTGTATGAAAGCTTGATTTTTTTGCTAATTTGAGATATGCTCAAAGTTTCATCTTGTGTAAGTTCAATTATCCTAAATCTGTATCTATTGGCAAGTGCCCTAAGCCTGTTGTATGTCGTTTCATGCTGAATGGGAATATTTCTCATTACTCCGAATTCAGGGTAATGCTTATATATTTGAACAGAACACCATATATAGTGTAATATAGTTGTTGGTGGGTATTTATGGTGCATTTTGCAATTGGTTGGAGGGCATTTGTTCTTTTATTTTTGTTGGTAAGTTTTGCGGCGGCGTCAGAGCTTCAGTTCAGCACTCTAATAACTGACACTCTAGACAAAACACTTGCGAACCGTATCAACACCCGCTCTGAGGACAGCTACACCACATTCATCACAACAAACGATGTGAATGCTGATGGTCTCAACTCATTGTCTCCTCTAAGAGGCTACAGTGACGGAACCCTTGGCACAAACTTGTACCAAATCGGTGGAGACCAATTCTCTGGCTTTAAGGACAGGCAGGTAACAGACCCACAAGCAGGTGGAGACTTTGCCTACACTGCAAGACAGGCATTTTGGGTAGGCTCAGGCACTGATGAAGTTAAATA
>JBAZLL010000010.1:0-38226 GCA_041650255.1 Candidatus Micrarchaeia archaeon
AAGTGCTATCGCAACCATTGCAACTATGAGAACTACTGCCAAAAGAACCAGATACTCTGTTGCTCCTTGACCTTTCTTGAAACCATAAGTCATAATATTTCCCTCCATAAACATTCATAAAACAAAAAATATTATAAATGCGCTCATGCGCACTTGCCAATCAAAGTCTTTTCCCCATATTGCTTTTGATTGGAAATTGTACCGTCTGAATTTGAGAATGTGAAGTTCACATGATACTCATAAGAGTTTCCGGCGGTACATGAACCTGAGAGTGGGATTACTAATACCTTCTTCTCCCCACCAGAGAAGAAACTCTGGTCGGTTGCGGGCACTAGAGAACCGTGAAGCCCCGAACCTGAAATTGAGAGATTCGTTATTGACTGCTGATTTGCTTCGACATTCTGCACGAGCAATGTAATGTTGGTCGTTCCGGATTGTTGAGAGTGTTCGAGTATTGAAAACGGTCTTGCTGTTCCTCTCCAGTAAGCATCGGATTGCGCCTTCTTTGCATCCCCTGCCAAGCCTGGGAAGAAACCTAAAAGTGCTATCGCGACCATTGCAACTATGAGAACTACTGCCAAAAGAACCAGATACTCTGTTGCTCCTTGGCCTTTCACAAATCTTTGACAGTTCATCCTTATCCCTCTCTGAAAGTTATTATACACACGAGAGAATAGAGATGGATAATATATAAACGTTATTATGCCGAAGAGGGATGAAGAAAAATCGTAACTGGGAAAAATTGAAATGCATTGCTTGATGCAAATAATGTTTTAAACGATTAGAATTTGGAAAAACGCTCAAAGCTTTTTAAACTCCAACGCACTATCATGCTGGCATCAGAGGAGGGATTTATATGGGAAGTAAGATGACTAGTGAGAAAATAACACGAGAAAGTGGCTACCTGTATTTCGTAGGAAAGGACGGGTATGTCTGGGCCGCACCGATGAAACACAACAAGAGCGGAAAGAAAAAGAAGGTGGGCACAGAGAAGGTAAACAAAAAAAGTGGATGCATGTATTATCTTGGAAAAGACGGATATGTGTATGAAGCAAAAATGAAAAACGCTTAAAGCGATTTGAAGTTGCATAATAGTAAATGCTATTTAAATTGAGTTAATTTCTTTTTTCTATTTTTTTTTTCTATTTTTAAAAAATATGCGTCTATCCCAAGAGGAAATTGAATAAGTAGCCGACTATTGCGAAGGAGATAAATAAGATAAACGCAAATATTGCTATCAGCTTTGGCTTGAGCACTTTTCTCAAAATCACCATCTCCGGGAAAGAGAGCCCGATTACACTCATCATAAATGCGAGTGCGGTGCCCATCGGCACGCCCTTTGATACGAGCACGCCGATTATTGGAAGAACTCCGGCGGCATTTGAATAAAGCGGGATTCCGATTAACACCGCAATTGGAACTGCAAATAGATTATTCTTTCCGGCTATTTGGGAAAGAAAATCGTTTGGAATATAGCTGTGCATAAGCGAGCCGATTGCGATTGCAACAAGAACGTAAGGAAGAACTCCAAGCGTAATGCTTTTTGATTCGGAAATTGAAGAATTAATGCGTGAAGCCCAGGTTGGTTTTTTGGGCTTTTGACTTTGTTTCTTTTTGCAGGCACATGCGCAGGCACATGACTGATTCGGCAATTTCTCAAGCTCGCCCTCAAGATTGAGCCTGCCAATTATTATGCCGGCGATTGTTGCGATTGCAAGCCCACACAAAATGTATAAAAGAGCGATTTGCCAGCCAAAGGTTGCGAGCAAAAGCCCGATTGCGACCTCGTTTATGAGGGGAGAAGCGACCAGAAATGAAAATGTTATTCCGAGCGGAACTCCGGCATCAATAAATCCGATGAAAAGCGGGACGGCCGAGCATGAACAAAACGGAATCGGAATTCCGAGAATTGCCGCCATTAAATTTCCGGCGCCTTCTTTCTTTTTTCCCAAAATTGATTGCACTTTTTCACGAGTTATAAAAGTGCGCAAAAGAGCAGCCAAGAAAACTATTACTGCCAGGAGCAATATTATTTTGATTGAATCATATATGAAAAATTCCGCGGCGGACGCTAATTGAGTGCCTTGCGAGAGTCCGAGCACCGAATAGGTGAGCCATGAGGAAAATTGTTCTAACATTAGTATCAACAAAGAGAATAACGCACGTGGGATTTAAATTTGAAGAGGGATATTTTTGCACGGCTTTTTCTAAAATTTTGTTTTTGCCAAAGCTTACGCTAAGCATTTGAAATTTTACAGCCAAAAAAAAGTTAGCGCTTACGCAAGGAGGGAAACAAAGATTCAGACCGATAGCGCTTGCGCTAAAGGTTTGCAAAAAAAATGTTATATGAAATTGACAGCCAAAGATTCAAGCCGGATGTGGTATTGAGGTTTAGTAACGGCAGGCTGAATCACTCGCGTGAGCTTGTGACTTACACCCCCATTCTATCAAACGGATCTGCTATCCGCCCTTTAATCTGACTCGTTTTGAGATTTGCTTCGACCTTAGATGCTTTCAGGTCTTATCAAATAGTGCGTAGCTGCCCAGCAATGCTTTACACAACTGGTATACCAGAGGCACCGCACCCGCGTTCCTCTCGTACTCATGGGTACTTACTCTCAGTCAGAAAACACTCCCAGGAGATACTACCGTACTGTCTCGCGACGTACTGAACCCAGCTCATGTAGGTCTTTAATGGATGAACAACCCAACCTTTGGCGGCTCCTGCACCGCCAGGATGACCTAAGCCGACAGCGATGTACCAAACCGCGGGGTCGATGGGTATTTGAGTGACAAAAACCCATAAACGCGCGAAACTGTTTTTCAACGGCACTCTTTGCTAATCTTAGGAAAAGAGCTAATAGTATCCCCATAACCTTTTGCCATCCATCGACGGCTGGCAAAAAGCGAAAGTTATTATGTTCACGTCAAGCGAAAATTGCTTGATGCATACCTAACAATTCATTGGGGATACGAAGTTGAAGAAACAGTTTTGCGCTTGCGAAAAAGAAGGTTTTAGCCATCTCTCGCCCGCGACGAGCCTGTTACCCCCGGGGTAGCTTGTCTGACAGCTTGGAGCCTCATCAAAAGGCTACCAAGGTTCGTTAAGCCCGACTTTCGTCTCTGCATTCCACGCTTTTAAGAATACAGTCAGCCTAGCATATGTCTTTAACCCTTACCGGTGCGTTTCTGACGCACTTAAGCTAAGCATTGGGCACCCTTGTTTTATTATCGAGGGTGTACCGCCCCAGCCAAACTATCCACCTGACGCTGTCCGCTCATGCGTAAGCAATACAAGGCAACTAAAATGGTGTTACATTGGCGCCTATCCGCATCCCGAGAGATGCGACGTGACGGCTCCCATTTACGCTGCGTTAGCCACCCTATATTACAACATCAGACTATAGTAAAGCTCCACGGGGTCTTCGTTTCCCCCTGGAAGTCCACTGCATACTCACAGTGTAGTAGGTTCACCAGGTCCCAGCATGGGACAGTGGGAGACTCGTTACGCCATTCATGCAAGCCACCAATTAAGCGGCGAGGTATTACGCTACCTCAAGAGGGTCAGAGTTACCCCCGCTCTTTGCTGGCGCTTAGGCCCGTTGAAACAGGCTTTCACGTACCAGTAGTGAGCAGGCGTCACCCGCAATACTAATCGTTTCCGATTTGCTGCGAGTTGTGTTTTTGTTAAACAGTCGGTCTCCCCTTGTTACTGAGGCCTGCGAGCGCTATGAACGCAAGCAGGCATCGCTTATTCCGAAGTTAAGCGACTAATTTGCCGAGTTCCCTATGCTGAGTTGTCCTGACACGCCTTGGCTTATTCTGCCAGCAGCACCTGTAATAGTTCTAGGTACGATTAACCGAAATCGGAATTGCGCTCTTTTCATGGAGCCCAGGGTTCGGTCTAAATTAACATTCCTAAGATTATACCACTGCTCCTGACAATCAGTCTTCATGGCATTGCCTTAGTTAGACAGAGTCTCCTCTGCTAGACCTACCCCAAGCCGTCGAGGGCAAAACTTGTGTTGCCACGTCTATTCGGCTAGGACCGGAATTTTAACCGGTTTCCCTTTTGTGCATTAGGAATTGCCTTTGCACTTAGGATCGCCTTACTCTGGGCTGATAAACATGGCCCAGAAACCCGTGTGCTATGCGGCGTCAAGGATTTTCACCTTGATATGCTGTTACTAATACCAGGATATTCGTAACTGGCCGGTCCACAGGACGTTACCGCCCTGCTTCTACCCTGCCAGCTCGCCCCCCTACCAATTCCATCTTGCGATGGACTCTAAGGTATCGGTAATAGGCTTAGTCCCGATTATCTTCGAAATCTTTGATCTAGACTGGTCCGCTATTACGCGTTGTTTAAAGGATGGCTGCTTCTAAGCCTACCTTCCAGCTGTTTAAGACCAAAAACGTCTTGTAGATTCACACTTAGCCTAAATTTAGGGACCTTAACCTTAGTCTCGGTCTTTCCCGTAACGGCCCGCTAGCTTACCCAACGGAACCCGACTCCCTCCTTCTTCGACGGTTATAGATTCGAGGTTTGACAATCAGGTGAGCCCTTTCGAGCCCGCTCCCAATGATCAGTGCCCTACCCCATAACCTGTCTCCAGAGAGGCTATACTAAGATATACTTCGAGGGGAACCCGCTATTGCGATGTTCGACTGGACTATCACCCCTACCCGTGCGTCACCCAAGCAGAATATACTAGCACTGGTTGCGGTCTTCCATCCGCCGTCAGGCGGACTTCAACCTGCGCACGCGTAGATCACAATCGCTTCGGGTCTGTGGGGAGTGACTGATCGCCATTTCTGACGACGAGCCATTAGCTCTCTCGCTTTCGCTTCGGCTTTCGCCTTGCCACGCCCGACAACTCCCTGGCTCTTGCTTCGAGAAGAACGATACGACGCTGGTAACCCTCTTTCGCTTCCACCCCTGCGGATGGTCACTTCAAGAGGGCTGTCCTTTCACGCCAATATCAAACTGTAGCCATTTAGTTTCAAGATCTTTTCACTCCCCTTCCGGGGAACTTTTCAGCTTTCACTCGCGTTACTCATACGCTATCGGTCTTGGGTTATATTTAGTGTTGGAAGTTGATACTCCCGTATTTATGCCCTATACTCGAAGGGCACTACTCTTTTGGCTTCTCACCACATATATTTTGCACACGAGGCTTTCACTCTTTATAGCTCAGCTTTCCAGCTGATTATGCTCATATACATGGTTGATCCGCCCCACATCTCCGCCCTGTTACCAGAGTCGGATTCAGTTTGCACTGTTTGGCTTTCAGTCACCCTTACTTACCAAATCCCTATTGGTTTCTTTTCCTGCCGGTACTAGAATGTTTTAATTTCCGGCGTATTCGCCCATTGCAGGGCACGGTGCGACTTCAGGATCAAAGGATGCATGCGCCTACCCTGAAACTTTCGCGGCTTGCCGCGGCACTTCGTCCTACCCAAGCCAAGCTATCCACTAAATGGCGTTAACAACATACCACATCCGTGAACTTTCTTTGGCTGTCTTCATACACATTGCCGTGTTGATTGCATACAAACGAGCCGGGGAAAATGGCTCTCTGCAATCGGCGGTGGGAAATAACTTCCCTAGCGCTCTTGGCAAACGCCAAGATACGCACCTTAAGAGCACCTCGTATACTCCGACGCGAACGCCGGTGAGTAATACTAAGTGTGCAAAAATTTACAGCAAAACAAAAGTTTCGCGCTCCTTGCATCGCGCAAAAGCCAGTGCCCTGCGCTGATGTCAGCACCCATCTTGGGGGCTGAAAGGTCAATTAATAGCTCAGTTCTAATTTATAAAGGTTTCTTTGTTTTACGAGTAAAAGTGGTACACAAAAATAGAAAGTGGGAATAAAATTGCACACAAAAAAACAAATTAGAAAAACAGAAAGAGAACCAAAGATTAGAAATTAAAAAGAAAAAATTATTTGGCACCCTCTTTCTTTTCTTTTCGCTTATACACATAATAAATCGCGGCCCCGATTATTACGACTACAAGCGCACCGATGGCAAAATAAGCGATGTCAAATGTTCCGGATGCCGGAATGGTTTTTGCAGGAGTTGTTTGCACGGACTGGTTCGTAGTCAGATTTGCGTATGAGGGGATATTTGATGTACTTTGGTTGGTTTGCGCAGGCAATTGAGTTGTATTCGTCTGATTGATTTGCTCCGGTGCGGTTTGAGTTGTATTGGTTTGATTGATTTGCTCTGGTGCGGTTTGAGTTGTATTGGTTTGATTTTGCACTGCAGAAATTTCGGATTGGTTTTGCACAACTGATGAATTTGTCTGATTGATAGAGGTTGCATTTGCATTTGATGCATTTTTTGCCGCGTCAAGAAGCGATTGCTTAAACTCCTCATAGCTTTGGTTTCCCATTACAAGCAAATACGGGGATGAGAAATATCCGTTGCAATCCATGTACCATATAAAATTGCCTCTGGGCATATCAGTAATATCAATTTGCCCCTCTGTTTCAACAGGAACCTCAAGAGGTCCGATTCCTTTTTTGCCTTGAAGTTTTAGGTAGCAATTGGCGGTTTGCAAATCATTTTCACCCGGATGATAAATGAATTTGAAACTGACATCTTTATCAAGAATATATTCTCCGTTGATAGGAGAGACTATTTCCACGGAAGCATTTTGCGCAAACGCCACAATGGAGAGCGAGAACAATGCAAGTATAAAAAATAATTTTTTCATTAAAAACACCTGAAGATGAATACTCTTTGAATGATAAAAAGGTTTTGTTATTGTAAGGCGGGCGGATTTGGGCAAATGAATAAAACCAAAAAATGGTGGATAGCAAAAAATTATTTTTTAGAAGCGTTCGGCTTTTCCTCCGCTTTCTTTTTTTTACCCCTGAAAAATGCGAAATATAATAGTACGATAAATATTGTGCCCGCAGCAAAGCCCGCAAAAACAGAATAATAAGATGGATTAACAGAGGTGAAAATTGACTGCTGAGCGGAGGCATTTTGCACAATTGTCTGATTTGAAGCTTTTTCGGGAGTAGAAGGCAAAATATTTTCAAAAACGGTTTTTTCTTTTGATACTTGAGTTTTTGGCGATTGGATTATTTTATGGTCGGCAATTGAATATGAATAATTTGCCTTTTCATTTGCAATGAAAAAAGCAATGCCGGACGAATTAGTAAGTATATATGAAAAATTTCCGCCTGAGCTTGTGATTTTGACGCGTATGTTTGAGAGAGGAATTGCCTTATCATCAAAAAGCTGGATAGAGACGTTTTCATTTAATTGCACAGAAAGCGGGGCGATGAGAACCACTTGAGGCAAGTTTGCAAAAGGATTTTGCACAATGGAATTGTTTTGAGTTGAAATGTTTTTTTCAGAAGTGTTCACAATATTTAGAACTGGTGCTTGTATTGGCGTTGGCTCTTGATAGAGTTGTGTGCCTGTAATTTTAAGAGAATAAAATTCTGAGTCCGCTTCGTATTCGGTTTGAGGATTGCATTTTGCATACCAAAGATAGAGACCTTCATCTAAAGGCGCGGTGCGAACTTGCGCAACTGCCCCCGAAGAAAGATTCATCTGCTCGGCGATTCTTGGTCCGATTATGAGCTGGCACAATGCGGGATCCGGCGCATCGTCTCCGGAAATATAGCTAAACCGAAATTGCGGGTTTGCAATCGGAGATTCCTGACGGTTGTATGGATATTGCAAAATCACTTTTGAAGGCACGGCCTCAAGAATTTCAAAAGTGCGATTTTCCGAAAATATGCCATTGCATTCCACAAACCATTTGTAGGAAAATTTTCTTACCATATTTTGAATGCTAAACACTGCTTCGGCTCCGGAAGGGACACTGATGCGCCCGAGTGTTTGCCCGCCCATGTGCAAAAAGCAAAGAGCAGAGTCCTGGTGATAATCGTTTTTGTTGTATCTGAAAACGAAATCTATATTTTTGGTGTGCATCTGCGCGGTGTTTTCCGGGGAAAGAAGAGTAAGAGTTGCGGGCTTTCCATACCAGAATGAGATGCGCTCTGATTCTATTGAGTCTGCACCGGCAGGCGCAGAATCAAGTGGAGTGCATTTTATCTGAAAAACATTATTACCAACATCCATTGACGAGCGATATATTTCAAATTCATATTCGTTGCCCGCAACCGCATTTGGGGAGATTGCCATCTGCTTGGTGTTAAGGAATGCGTAGCAATTGTAAATGGAAGGGTCGGACAGTTCAAAATGAATTTGCGTACTTGAAAAGGATGAATTAAGCGTTGAGAAAAAATAATCTTCAGGTGGGGAAATCAGACTTAGCGATGCGCAATGGATTTGGGCGCAAAAAAGAAAGAGCAGAAAGATTGGAACCAACAACTCTGGCGGGCGAACAATTTTTCCGAGAATAGAATTATTCATGAGAATAAAAGAATGGGTACAAATAAAGAAGTTGCGCTATTTCTTTTTTGCTTTTTTGCTATGAGTCTTCTTTGGCTTTTTGGCAAAGTGGCGGGATTTTGCGCCCGCAAATATTTTTGCGGCGTGACGAGTTGACTGAGCCTGCTCTTCAACATAATGTCTTGCGGAAGTTTGCGGAAGAGGAACGGAATCCATAATCATTGCTCCCGGCTCGCGCTCAAGCATTTTTTTTGCAAAATATGCATCTGGATCCACATGAGAATACGCGTGATATTCGTCGTGAGATTGGTTTTTGTGTTTTTTAGGGAAAAACAGCCAAAAAAGCAACAGAATTATTATGACAATTGAAATTGCGAATAATATTTGCTCAATCAAGAATTTCACCTATATAAGCAAACTAATATGGCACGATATTTAACCGTTTGCATGGGCAAAAATTTGTTTTGGGAAAATTGAACGTCGGCTAAAAATTAAAACAAAAAAATTTCTAAAAAACATAGGCGGCTCGGGCCGCATGCAAGCCCGGGAGGCTGTAAAATATTTTTTGTTTTGCAAAATTTGATTTTTTATTCCGAGTTGTTGTTTTTTTTAGTTTTGCAATTTTTTAGAGATGAAATTAGCCTTATTTGTGTTTTTGACCAAAGGGAGCAAGATTTGCCCTTCAGATTTTTTGGCAGTGGAATTTTGCCTTTTTGTGTTTTTGCACGAGAGGGCAAAAGTTGGATTTTGTTTTTTATTGGAAGTTTTGATTCGCATATATACTATATATGGAGGTTGATTTTTGCAGGACAAATAACTCAAAATGCAATCGGCACACACATATAGAGGTGGATTTGGTGCAAAATGACAAATAGGTTTAAATAGATGAAGTGCGCCATTTATTGCTACGCGCTTGTGCGTTTTTGCGCAACGTGAAAATTTTTATATGGCAGAATATTTCCTGCCGAATTCTAGTAATTATCTGATGGGATTAGAGCACCTGCTCTAATCGACGTACGCTTTCTTGAAGAACATACGAAGATAGAAAAAGTGGTGTTAGAACCGTTAATTTAGTTAAGTTAAAGTACTCGACTCCAGTTGATCCTGCTGGAGGGTACTGCTATCGGAGTGCGATTAAGCCATGCAAGTCTAGCTGGTGGGCTTCCACCGGCGGCGTACGGCTGAGTAACACGTAGTCAATCTGCCCTAAGGACGGGAATACCCTCGGGAAACTGAGGATAAATCCCGATGGGCCATCTATGCTGGAATGCTTGATGGTCAAAATCTGCAGCAAATTGTAGCTGTTTGGCCTTAGGATGAGACTGCGCCTGATTAGGTAGTTGGTGAGGTAACGGCTCACCAAGCCGATAATCAGTAGGGGCAATGGGAGTTGGAGCCCCCAGAAGGACACTGAGACAAGGGTCCTAGTCCTACGGGATGCAGCAGGCGCGAAACCTTTGCAATGCGCGAAAGCGTGACAGGGGAACTCCGAGTGGTGGAGGCATCATGTCTCCACCTTTTGGCCAATTTAAATAGTTGGCAGAATAAGATCTGGGTAAGACTCGTGCCAGCCGCCATGCTATGCAACGCATCAGCATTGGCACGGTACGCGGTAATACGAGCAGAGCAAGTGGTATCCACGAATATTGGGTCTAAAGAGTCCGTAGCGGGTCTGTTAAGTTCACTGTGAAATCTGGCGGCTTAACCGTCAGGCGTGCAGTGGATACTGGCAGGCTTGGGAGTGGGGGAGGCCGGGAGTACTTGCGGGGTAGTGGTAAAATACTGTAATCCTGCAAGGACTACCAGTGGCGAAGGCGCCCGGCCAAAACACGTCCGACCGTGAGGGACGAAGGCTAGGAGAACGAATCGGATTAGATACCCGAGTAGCCCTAGCAGTAAATTATGCAGACTGTGGTGTTGCGTCAACTTCGGGTTGGCGCAGTGCTGTAGCGTAGGTGTTAAGTCTGCCACCTGGGGAGTACGGCCGCAAGGTTGAAACTTAAAGGAATTGGCGGGGGAGCACCACAAGGCGTGGATGCTGCGGTTCAATTGGATACAACGCCGGGAACCTTACCGGGGGAGACGGCACAATGATAGCCAGACTGAAGATCTTGCTTGAGGAGCCGAGAGGTGCTGCATGGCCATCGTCAGCTCGTGGTGCGAACTGTCAGGTTAAGTCCTGTAACGAGCGAGACCGTTATGCACTGTTGCTAATTCGATCTCCGGATCGGATGCACACTGTGTGGACTGCCCGTGTTAAATGGGAGGAAGGAGACGGCGACGGTAGGTCAGTATGGCCTGAATCTCTCCGGGCTACACGTGGCATACAATGCTCAACACAATGGGCTGCTACCCCGAAAGGGGACGCTAATCTCACAAATTTGAGCTCAGTTCGGATTGGGGGCTGAAACTCGCCCCCATGAAGCTGGAATGCCTAGTAATCGCTTGTCAACATCGAGCGGTGAATACGTCCCCGCTCCTTGCACACACCGCCCGTCAAGTCACCCAAACGAGGTTTTGGTGAGACAATCTCTTCTTGGGATTTTCAAACCAGGATTTCGTGAGGGGGGCTAAGTCGTAACAAGGTATCCGTAGGGGAACCTGCGGATAGATCACCTCCAAAATAATATCGTGCAGGAAATGCGATATTGTCTTGAGTCAAAGAAGTACTTATATCGGTGTCAAGGAGAAAACGAAAAACTTTTTCTGTCTTTAGTTTAATTTCAAGAAAGCGTACAAAAACATTTTTTATTAGCGTGAGCACTAAAAATTTAATAAAAAAAGAAAAAAATAGAGCTTAGCACAAGCTCATGGTTGAATTTATTTTTGACACATAGATTCCGTTCTGCCCGAAAAAAGACTCGGACCCGGGAAATATCAAAAGCCCATTTTCTCTTGCTTCGCGCACGGATTTGAATATTTGCGAGTCTATTTTTCCCTCGGCTTTTAGCCGGGAAACCATGCTGCATAAAAGAGTGTTTGACACAAAGGCAAACTGCCTTGCCTCACCCTCAGTTGCATTCGCGCTTGAATAAATTTCAGAAAGTTCTTTGCATAGCGAGCAAAAACTCTTGACATTATTCTCTGTGGAAGACGACGCGCTGACTTTATTGCCGGACAGATAGCGGGCATAGCACTTCAAAAGATTCCATCCATATTTCAAAGCAGGATTTTTGCTTATGGATTTCTCAATTGACTCTGGCTTGGTTTTCATTTCAATTATTTTATTGCTTGTTTTGGATGCCAGAATGAACTAAACACCCTTTGTCTCTCGTTTTCATATTTACACCTCAGTTGTTTTGTTTGTTTGGGCTCTTTCCCACTATATTCCCACATCCAAAATATATAAAGCTTTCGCTAAAATACATGAAAGTTGATTTGGCGCCCCCCCCTCACTGCGAGCGCATTGAAGAGATTATTTTTGGCTTGAGGAGAGTATTTTTGCCCCGACGCTTGAGAGGGCGGATTTTATTTGGGAGACGGATATTTTTCCGGCATTGCATTCAACGCTCCAAATGGCAATTTCGCCGCGCCTTGATGAACGCGAAGAAGTGCTTACCAAATCCACATTTATTTTTGCAAGTGCGAACGCGGCTTTTGCCAATGAGCCGGGCTCATCCGACAATCCTATTTCAAGATGAAGCAGTTTTTTCTCGTGCGCGGGCTCAATTATTATTGAATTGTTTAGGGAAGAAACGATTAGAATTTCCCCTGGTTTTATATTCAGATTATCGCGGATGGATTGGGGGATTACCACTCTTCCTTTTTCATCAAGCGAGCTTGTAATTGTTTTTGACATATTTACCAGTGGTACTAATGCGTGAATTTTTTTAAATCAGCTATTTTTTCTTATCAAAGTTTTTGCCTTTGGGAGAGTAAGGTGAGTATATCTTATTCAACTCGCCATTTGGAATGTAAAGAATTTTTCTGTATTGAATTTGCGTTTGCGAAGATTCTTCCACGCTTGGAGCGAGTATTATCTCCTGATTTGATTGCACTTGAGAAGGTGGTGAATTAGTTTGTTGCGCAGGAGTTGCTTTTCTAAACCAAATCTCAATTGTTGAAGTCGTGTTTTTCCCGGGTTCAAACAGGGGCCCGAAAGGAACGTCCATCACTTTTGAAACGGCGAAAGCAGTCCTGAATGAAGGCCCGTCGCAGAAATTTTCCGCCAGCGAGCGAGGGTTGTAATTTTTGGATTTCGCATTTTCCCATTCGTTTTTGCTTATGCTGTTTTCGCCATTTACACGCACAACTATGTAATCGTTTAGGGCAAGCACTCGGACAGTTACCTCCTTGCTCTGATTCACCATGCTGTTTTTGATTGCAGAATTAATCATGTAATAGGCAAAACCGGCGTCCGTTTGCACATTAAACCCATGGCCAAGCGAGCGTGAGCCGGGCAAATGGGATTCCTGCATTGCACTATAAACAATATCAGATATGTCCAGCAATTCCAAATTTGGCTTTTGCCGAGTTGAAAGATAAGATGCGAACGAAACCATCGGAGCGAAATTCAGCTTAATGTAGGTTTGTATATTTCCAAGTTCCTCTGCCATGCCTGCGGACAAAATAAGTACTTGCCTCATCTTTGGATCGGCCATTTTGGATGGGTCGGAGGAAATCGCACTGCTGATTTCTTTTAGGGCGGAGATTGTTGATTCGTATCCGAGAATTATTTTATTATTTATATCAAGGATGTGGGGAATGTCAATCGGCAGACCTTGCTCTGGATTGCTTAAAATGTCAATTATGTGCGGATTGTTTGTGGTGGACAAGTCGCTTAGTATGCGAAGCATATTTGTTGTCTGAACGCTCACTTCCGCGCTTGAATTGTTCAGAACGGAAAGCTGAAGACCGAATTCCGAAACCTTTGGAATTGTGGTAGTCAATGATTGGACGTTTTGCATTGAAGTGAGTATGGGAGTAAGAAGCCCAGTCATTTCGATTCCGCTTAGCTTGTATATGTAAGCCATGTCCAAAGAAGTAATCGGCTCAACCTTGCGGTCAAAATATCCTTGCGGGCTTGAGATAAATTTGGGTTTTTCACCGGAGAATGCTTTTCCGCCAATGCCCTGCCCGAAAACTGGCGCGCCGTATTTGGAGGCAATTTCGTCTTGGAAAATGCTAATGGGCTTCTTTTCGCGTGGCAGCGTACCGAGTTTGTCATATTGAGTATATTTGAAATTAGGATTTTTATCAAATGCAGACATCCAATTGGATTTGGGGAATTCTTTTTGAGAGTCAGTTTTATCATTTGCCGCAGACTCTTTCCATACAGGTATAGTCAGCTCAAACATGGTTTTGCCGCTTTCACGCCCGGCGTCCACCAAAAAAATATCTCCGCCCATCGCTTTCATGGATTTTTTTGCCATGGCAAGCCCGAAAAGAGTTGACTTGCTTTTGCTATTTGATTTTTTTATGTTTGGATTGAAAAGGTTGAGAACATCCGATTCAGGAATCCCGGTTTTAGTATCGTTTGCGACCAGAATGTGCAAATTATTTCTGGATTTGTAGTAGCTTATCTCCACATTAGAGGACGCAAAATCTGATGCATTTGAAACAACGTTCTTGAATGCCTCCTGCAAAAGCACAGCGTCGGCGTTTGCATAAACATCCGGACCCGGGATAATGTTCAATGAAATTGGACTCGTAAGAAAATCGGGTGAGCTTGAGATTATTGAATTCGGATCTGTTTTCTTGGTTGAAACGAGATATAAAGAGCCATTATAGCCTTCGGGCAAAGTATTGCTCAGCTTAAGTATTTTCTGAGAGTACATAGTTTCAAGATGATCGTAAAAGTTCTTACAATAGGTACGTATTTCATCATTCATAGATAGGTCTTCATATATTTCTTTTAATGCAGGCATCAATGTATTTTGAGAAAATTCCAACGATTTTTGCATTTGGTATCTTATTTGGGAAATAGTTTCTCTCGTTTTGGATTTGGATAAATCAGAACCTAAAAGTTTTCTATAATTAGCAGTGATTTCGTTCTCAAAATAGGTTGAGGTTTTGTCCAATTTTTCAAACTTATCGGCAATTTTGGTTTCGCCATATTCTTTAGAAGTCATTTGAACAACGCCACATATGTTATGCAAACTACTAACAGTGTTTTTGATATCGTGCAAATGCTTGTGCATTATATCTTTCATATTTATATCTGAAGAAACAAGCGTAGATGAGCTTTCCATATCAATATCAACAAACTTTCCATCTTTGTATGCGCGTATTTTTCCTGGATTATATGCAACCCCACCGATGGATTTTCCAATATTTGGAATGGGATTATAGACTCCAAAGTTTTGCTCTGGGACAGCGGATTTTTTTGGGGAGATGTTGTTGCGTATTTTAGAGGCGACCGCCAGCATATTATGTGCCCCAAGCTCAGTAGAGTTTGCAATTGATTTTAGATAAGCCTGGAACTGGCTGATTTGAGCGGAATTCATGCTTTGCGCACATATGTAAAGCAGTGAGTTAATGCCGTCTTTGTCTTTTTCTGCCGCCTTTTTCACATCTGAATTTGGATTTTGTAAAAGGGCATTTTGCAGTTTTTCAAGATTAGTATATTCTCTTTTTGCGGCGTGCTTGGCAGTTTTTTTTGCGACATAATCTTTTGCAAATTTTTCTGTCGCCTCAAGCTTTTTGGTAAAGTAATCCTTGACACCTTTTGAAAATTGGGTTTTTGATATTCTTGAATTTCCTATACCAAAGAGCAGGACCGAGTTTGCCGCCAATGCTTCAATGTCGGTTGGAGTGAAGGATGTACTCATTGCGTCGCGCACTATTTGCACTGAAGATGCACCGATATCTGCGGCTATTGCGCCGGAGCTTATTTTTCCTATTGCACCCGGAAACATGGCACCAATCATGAAAAGCCCGGTGATTGTTCTGCGTGCATCAGAATTTGCGGCACCCATTATAGCTTCCTTGCCGCCCAGGGTAAGCCAGGGCATGAAGGCAAGTGGCGGACACATAACTCCTATTGCCGCGCCAGTTGCATACACCCCGAGCTGGGAATGTTTTTTCGCGCTCACAATCATATTGTAAATTAAATTATTCCCCGCCGCGGAATAAAGCTCGTCAAAATATTTCTCATTTTCTATTTTTTTCATGGCAGTATTGTAAGTTGTTTTGAAATCATAGAGCAGGGAAATGATACGCTCTTTTTGCTCCGGATCGGTGATTTTTGTGAGGGGAGTAATTGCAAGTTTGCGGGCTTTTGCCGCCGTTTCAATGCTGTTGATGAGCTCAAGAATTGTACTGTTGTTTGTGGTCTTTTTCATGTCTGTACAGAGCTGTTCTATCGATTCGAGGTAGGCGTGGGAGCGTACTGCCAAATCATCGGGCAACTCGTACATTTGAACCTTTTGACTGATTTTGTTCTCATGCCATAGTTTTTCGAGCGCGGAATTTGAGGGCTGGCCGCCTACACCTACATAATCAAGAGTGGAATTTTTGTAAATCGTATCCCCGACAGTGTCGTATTTGTAGCTTCCGGCGGATACGGAAGTTGATTTGGCAGGGGAATAATGGTAATTGTCCAAAAGATTTGATATGTAGGTTGAGTCGGATGCGAATTTCTCCATGCTTTTCATGAAGAGAAATTGATCAAAAATGGCATTTTCAACCGCAGTATAAACAATTTTTGAGCTGTTCACTATTTTCGGGTTCATTTCAAATAATATTTGAAGCTTCTTGTCGGCAGAAGTGAATTGCTCGCTTTGGGAAAGATAGTTAATCTGACCTGCAAGCGCGTTTGCAATGGAAGGGAGAAGTGTGGAAGATTTGTTTTTTACATTGAGAAGTGAGTATGCGATTTGCAAATTTTGTATTTTTTGTGGGCAGGAATCGGAGGAATTTTCATAATTTTTGAGAAGACCGGCAAGCGCTATCTCGTCTTTTTTTGTTAGATTGCCGTTGAGAATTTCGGATATTTTCAAGAAACCAGAACTCGCACTCGCGGGAGAGGAATAATTCCCGGCTTTTTGCGATTGTTCGTCAGGATAATATGCAGGCATTGAGAGGAAGGACTTCAATGAGATTAAAAAACCTAATTGATGCCCGCAGATAAAAGAGACGTTAGATAATTCATCGCCTTGGTGGGTGCAAATTGCTTTGGCGGGTGCAGATAGATTATACACCTGCATCCTTTGCCAATGCTTTTGCCTTATCAACAAGTTCCCAAGAAAATTCCGGCTCTTCCCTGCCAAAATGCCCATAGGCGGCAGTCTTTGAATATATTGGGTGGCGAAGCTTGAGGTCCGAAATTATTTGCCCCGGCTTTAGTCGGAAATGTTTTTTTATAAGAGCGACAATTTTCTCATTTGAGATTTTTGCTGTGCCGTGGGTGTTTACCCAAATTGAGACCGGGTCCGCATGACCGATAACATATCCGAGCTGAACTGTGCATCTTTTTGCCAATTTTGCGGAAACGATGTTTTTTGCAATATAGCGGGCCATGTAAGATGCCGAGCGGTCAACTTTTGTCGGGTCTTTGCCGGAGAATGCACCGCCGCCATGAGGTGCCATTCCGCCATAAGTGTCTGCGATTATTTTGCGCCCGGTGACTCCCGTGTCCGATGCGGGTCCGCCGATTACGAATTTGCCTGTGCCATTCACCATTATTTTTGTATCGGATGAATAGTATTTTCCCAAAACAGGCTTAATTGCCAATTCAAGCAAATCTTTTTTTATCATTTCTGCGCTGACGAGTTTTCCATCTGCGGTTTTTTCATCGTGCTGCTGGGCGATTACAACAATAACCACCTTTTGCGGCACATGCTCATCGGAATATTCGACAGTTATTTGCACTTTGCCGTCCGGGCGAAGATATGACAATTTGTTTTCTTTTCTTATCTGCGAAATTTTGTATGCGAGCTTGTTTGAAAGAAGAATTGGTAGTGGCATAAGCTCCGGGGTTTCGTCCGATGCATAGCCGAACATTATTCCCTGGTCTCCGGCGCCGATGTTCTCAAGATTGTCTTCTTTCACACCTTGTGCAATGTCAGGGGATTGGGCATGAATTCCGACAAGAACTCCCGAGCCGAGATAATCAAATTGGTATTCAGGCTTTGTGTAGCCGATTTGTTTTATTGTGCGCCTCACAATTCCCTGTATGTCCGCATAGCCTTTGGTAGTAACTTCTCCAGATACTACGATTAGACCTGTCGATACGAGAGTCTCGACCGCAACGTGCGCTTTTGGGTCTTGCGAGATAAGCTCGTCTAAAATTGCGTCTGAAATTTGGTCGCACACCTTGTCGGGATGACCTTCAGACACTGACTCGGACGTAAAAAGATATGACATTTCATGCACCTTTTGATTTGTATTTCTTTTTCATTTCACTACATAAGATTTACTTGATTTGCTCGTATAAGTATTTGATATTATAGAACGGGCTCATGTCCCTTCCTTCCATTCATTCGCATAGTTTATTTGCTCTTGTGTCGGCGTCTCAAGCGTAATTCCCTGTGTTTTTAGCAAGAGAGTCGCAACCTGCCCGTCAAGCTCGGCGGGAACTTTTATTACTCCGGGTTTGAGCCTGCTTTTGTTTTTTACCAGATGCTCAACGCAGAGTGCTTGCACCGCAAATGAGCCATCCATTATTTCAATCGGATGACCTTGCCCCATCGGGCGGGCTAAATTCACAAGCCTGCCTTCGGAGAGAAGCAAAATTGTTTTGCCGCCTTTGAGAGAATATAGCTCAACATTGTCTTTGATTGTTTTCTTTCCTGTGCTTAATTTTTCAAGAGCAGGGATGTCTATTTCCACGTTAAAGTGCCCCGAGTTGCACAAAATTGCGCCATCTTTCATTTCCAGAAAATGCTCTTTTCTAATCACATTTTTGTTTCCGGTTGCGGTGATGAAAATGTCTCCTTCTTTTGCGGCTTGCGAATGGCTTAGCACCCGGTACCCATCATAAAGAGCGCAAAGAGCGCGGTTTTGCCCTGGCTCGTGCGGTCCGAGAATACCTTCCACTTCAACTACAACTACATTCGCTCCAAGCCCGCGCATTCTTGCGGCTATTCCGCGCCCGCACCAGCCGTAGCCATATACAACTACCGTTTTTCCTGCAAGCAAAATGTTCAAGCCGCGCACGAGTGCGTCGGTCACGCTTTGCGCGGTTCCGAATTGATTATCAAGCAAATATTTTGAGTGGGCATCATTTACATCCATTATCGGCAATTTGAGCTTGCCCTCTTTTTGCATTGCATTTAATCTCACAATTCCGGTGGTTGTTTCTTCGCAGCCGCCAATCATTTTTTTCAATAGCTCGGGCTGTTTTTCATGAATGCGCATTGTAAGGTCGTTTCCGTCATCAATTATGATGTCCGGTTTTGAGGAAAGCACCTGGTCTATGCACCAATAATATTCTTCGGTGGACTGATTGGACCATGCAAACACTTGCAAATTTTTCGGGTCGAGAACAGCAAGTGCCGCCGCAACGGAATCATCGGTTGTGTTTGGATTGCATGAAGCGCCATAGACTTTTGCGCCGCCGGCTACAAGTGTTTTTAGCAAAACTCCAGTCTTTTTCTCAAGATGCAAAGCAATGCCGATTGTGAGCCCTGCAAGGGGTTTTTCTTTTTCAAACCTTTTTCCAATTATCCCAAGAACAGGCATATTCAGCTCTGCCCAATTAAGCTCGATTTTCCCGGCGTCTGCTAAAGACAGTATTTTTACTTTGCTCATACGCAGAATATGAGGTTTGGGCTTTATTTTGGTTTTGATGCCGCCTAATTTAGAGAATCGGATATTTTTTGCGCGTTTTGCATGACTTTTTGCACATCAAATGTGAGTATGTTTTTGTTTTTCATTACCCATTTCCCGTTTATCATTAAGTCGGAAATGTTTTGCGCACCGGCACAATAGAGGAGCCAGCCCGCGTTGTTTGAGAAAGGAATTAATTCGGGCGAGTCTGCATTCAGGAATGCGATATCTGCAAGCGCGCCCGGAGCTATTTTGCCAGCATTTATTCCGAGGGCTTTTGCCCCGCCCTCAAGCGCCATAAAAAGATAATCATCCGCTTTTGCTGCAGATGGATTTTCAAGATGGTTTTTTTGCAAAAGAGCCGCCATTTTGGCGGTTTCAAACATGTTGAGCGAGTTGTTGCTTGCGGGTCCGTCGGTTCCCAGGCAGACGTTTGTATGATTTGCAAGATATGTTGTGATTGGGGCAAGCGAGCCGGAGCCCAGTTTCATATTCGCAACCGGGCAGTGAACTATGCTTGCGCCGGATTTTTTTATAAGAGAAATATCGGACGGACTGCAGTAGATTGCGTGCGCAAGAACGGAATTTTTTGTGAGACAGCCGGTTTTTGCAAGAATAGAAATCGGAGTTGAATTGTATTTCTTCTTTACGAATCCGAGTTCGGATTTTGTTTCCGATGCGTGAATGTGCAAAATGCAGTCGTATTTTTTTGCAAGAAGCGAGCTCTTTTGTAAAAGCTCGTATGAGCAGGTGTTTGGGGCGTGCGGATTTATTGAAGGCGTTAAGAGACCGGAGTTATCAGCTGAAATTTCTTTTGCGTCTTTTTCGGCCTGCTTTAATTCGGCTTGCCCCTTGCAGGCAAAATCACCCAAGTCAATCATTGAATATCCGAGCGTGGCGCGGATGTTTGCCTCTTTTGCCGCTTTTGCAACCGAACTCATGTGAAAATAGTGCTCGTTAAAGCAGGTTGTGCCGCTTGCAAACATTTGCGCAATTGAAAGAAGGGTTCCGGTGTAAATGTCGTTTGCGCCGAGCTTTTTTTCTTTTGGCCACATGTGTTTTGAAAGCCATTCGTGCAGGGGCAAATCATCGCCGTGCCCGCGCAATATTGACATTGGAGCGTGAGTGTGGGCATTGATTAGACCGGGCATTACTATTTTTTTTGAGCAGTCTATTTTTTGGGCGGGGCTATGATGTATTTTTGATTTTGAAACTGCGCAAATTTTGTTATCAACGATTAGAATGTTTCGGCGCTCAAAACGATAAGGCCTGCTCGGGAGAAGAGTTATTGCATTCTCAAGAATGGTTGCCATATTTATATCAGGGGTATGTGGTATATTTAAGGATGATTAAATGAAAGGAACCAAACTTCTTGCATTGGGAACGCCGGTAATGGACATATTTTATGAGGCGGATTACGCTTTTTTGAAAAAACACAATCTTGAGGCCGGATGCACAAACCATTTGACTGATGAGCAGGTTGCGCAAATTGAAAAGGAGCTTGCACCGATTCATGAGGCGGCGGGGGACAACGCAAGAAATGTTTGCGAATCGTATGCAAAAAGCGGCGGGCGCGAATGCGCGTACATGGGAAATGTTGCAAAAGATGAAACAGCAAAAAAGATTCGCTCAAATTTGAAAAAAAACAAAATAGGGGATTTGACGGCGAATGTTGACGGAAAAAGCGGCAGAATAATGTGCATCATTACCCCGGACAAGCAAAGGACTTTCGCGGTTTATTTGGGAGTGGGGGAAAAGAAGGTGGATATTTCCTCTCTTGGGATTGCAGATGTGTTTTTTTGCACAAGCATCACGCTTTTTCATCCGGGCGTTGGAGAGAGCGCTTATGAATTTGCAAAAAAATGCAAAGAAAACGGGGGAAAGGTTGCCGTTTCGCTTGAGTCGCAAAATTTGCTCAGAGAGAATTTGGATAAAATGAGCATGGTAATTGAGATTGCAAATTATTTGTTTTTGAATGAGGACGAGATGAAAGCGATAGGGTATGATGAAAAAAATGTCGGAAAGCTTGCAAAAATCGTGTTTTTGAAAAAAGGGGCAGATGGCTCAAGAGTTTATAAAAATGGAAAAGTTTTGGGAGATGCCCCTGCGATAAAGGTTGGGAAAGTGGTGGACACCACAGGTGCAGGGGATTTTTATGCAGGTGCGGCTTTGTATGCATTGAGCACGGGGTTGGATGAGATGCGGGCGGCAAAGGCTGCAAATGAGATGGCGGCGAAAATTATCTCAAAAATTGGCGCCGGGCTATGAATATAAAGGTTGGAATTGAAAGTAATACAAGTATGAAATAAATGTGGCAAGAGCAGATTGTAAAAATTTGAATTGACATAGTAAAGATGTGAAATAAATGAAAGCAGTTGTAACTGGCGGCGCCGGATTTATCGGCTCAAATATTGTTGAGAGGCTTGTAAAAGAAGGGCATGAAGTTTATGTTATTGATAATTTGCACACTGGCAGTAGGAAAAATATTGCAGGGCTTGATGTGAAATTTTTTGAGGCAAATGCCGGCGAGATTGCGAAACTTAAGATGGACGCGCCGGAAGTGATATTTCATCAGGGCATTTATTCTTCATCTCCGATGTATAATGAGGACAGGGCGCTGATGGCAAAGGTTGTGTCCGATTTTATTTGTATTCTTGAGTATGCGAAAGAGAATAAATGCAAAGTGGTTTTTGCAGCCACATCTTCAGTGTATAATGGGGTTGCACCGCCACATAAAGAGGATGCGCCCGTACCTGTGAAGGACTTTTACACTGAACCAAGACTTATGATGGAGAGAGTGGCGCAACTTTACCAGAAAAGATTTGGAGTGCAAGTGATAGGGCTTAGGTATTTTTCAGTATATGGAAAAAACGAGGAAGCAAAAGGAAAGTACGCAAATTTGATTACCCAATTCTTGCATGAGATGCACTCGGGAAAGAGCCCGATAATTTATGGAGATGGAAAGCAGAGGCGGGATTTCACTTATGTTGACGATGTGGTGAGTGCAAATCTTTTGGCTGCAAAATCAAAAATCGGATTTGGGATTTACAATGTCGGCACGGGAAAAAATTATTCGCTAAACGAGCTGATGGAGTTGCTAAACAAAAAGCTTGGCAAGAAAATAAAGGCGCAATATATTGAGAATAAGGTCAAGGATTATGTTGAAGAAACGCTTGCAGACACAACAAAAGCAAAAAAAGAGCTTGGCTTTGAGGCAAAGATTTCGCTTGCGGATGGAATTGAGAGATTGATAAAAATGGGAGAGAATTAGAAAAATTAGATTTGAAAGACTGATTTAACAAAAAAAATAGAAACAAAGACTCGAGGAAAAAACATGCGAATTGGAGATATTGGATTAAGTTCAAAGGTTCCGCTCTTTCTTGCCCCGATGGCAGGATACACGAATATTGCCATGCGCGAAATGATGGCAAGAATGGGCGCGGATGTAGTATATACAGAGCTTGCATCAGCCGCGGCATTGGCGAGAGAATACAAACTCAAAACAGGAGAGGCAAAGGCAACTCAAAAACTTATCAGGGCGGGAAATAGCGGCATAACGGGAATACAAATATTTGGTGCGAACAAAGAGGAGATAACGGGCGCGATAAAATTTATTGAGGAATGGAGGCAAACGCAGGAATACAAGCCAAGATTTATTGATTTGAATTTGGGTTGCCCGGCAACAAAGGTTTGCACTATCGGGGCGGGCTCGGAACTTTTGAAAGAGCCAGCAAAGCTTGAACATATCGTGGAATCGGCAGTGCGTTCTTCGGATTTGCCGATAACCGTGAAGATGAGGCTCTTGCCAAGCATTGACGAGGGCATAAAGATTGCAAAGATGTTTGAAAAGAAAGGCGTGTCTGCATTGGCGATTCACGGACGCACGCAAAAGCAAAAATTCGGCGGATTTGCAAACTGGGGAGCAATTAGGCAGATTAAGGAATCTGTAAATATCCCAATCATCGGCAATGGAGATGTTAAAACAGTGCAGAATGCTCAAAGCCTTCTTAGAATATCAAAATGCGACGGCATTATGGTTGGGCGCGCCGCACTTGAAAATCCGTTTATTTTTCTGCAACTGCGCAATGTGACCACCACTAAAACGCCAAAAAGTTTTGGCGTATATGACAAACTGGATTATCTTAGAGACTATTTTGCCCTTTGCGAGAAATATGACGTTGCGTTTGTGGAGGCAAAAGAGCTTTCAATACAGCTTGTAAGCGGAGTTAGGGGTGCGGCAAGCATCAGAAACAGCATGGTGCGCGCAGAAAGCCATGCGCAATTGTTGAATATTTTTGAACAGGTTGCGGCGGCGCAAAAGAGAAGATAGAGAATAGAACTGCCACCGCGATTGTGTTTAAATTTCGTCCAAGTTTAAAGATTGAAACAACGGTTTGCCCGAAATTGCAGTTGTTAGGTTTGGAGATTGAACAACTCCAATGTGTCTTTAGCTATTTTTTCCCATCTGTATTGCTTCAGGGCTGTTTTTGCATTTTTTGCATATTTGAAAATTTGAGTCGTTGACATCTGATGGATATCTTCCAGTTTTTGCAAGAGCTCTTTTTCATCCTTGAAAATGAATTTTTGCGAATCGGCTCCGAATGCATCTTGATAAAAAGAAGGAATTGCCCCGACTGGTGTTGAGATTGCAGGAGTGCCACATGCCCAGGATTCAAAGACTGCCAGCCCAAAACCCTCGTATTGACTTGGAAGAACTGTTAGGGAAGCGGATGCGTATGCAGAAGACATTTCTTGCACAGGCAAACTTTCAAATGAAACGGGCAATGATTTTTCTTTTGCAAATTGTTGCATTTTTTGCTTTGTTCCTTCATCCGAGCCGATAAAGCAGAGAGTTGAATCCTTGTGAGCGAAATAAAACTGCTCAAATGAGTGCAAAAGAAGCCATACTCCCTTGCTCTCATCAAGGCGACCTACGAAAATTATTTTGAAGCCTGATTTTGAATTGTTTGCGCCCGGTTCAGATGCAAAGAAATCGACCGAAATGCCGTTTGGAATTATTTTACATTTTTTCTGCGCGAATAAAGGAAGATTTTCCCTTGCACTTTCCGAGACGCAGATTAGTTTTTTTGAAATTGCAAGCGGGATGGTTGCTACAAGAGAATATGCGCTTAAAAATATTTTTTTTGCCCCCGAGAATTTGGGGACCCCGTGAATCGTCCAAAAGAATTTTTTGCGTTTTAGAAGTGCGGCGAGCGAAGCCTGAAATGGCACGAAAGCCCCGAATCCGTGCGAACAATAGACGCTGGCGTTTTCAAGCATTAGATGAATACATAAAAATGGAATTATTTTGGTTGAGGAAAAACCGGGCAGGGAAATAAAAAAATGCCGTTTTACTAATATGCCCTCGTCTTTGAGGGGCAAATCTATTGATTGAGAATTTGCGCACGTACTTGTGTGCACAATTACCTGCGCCCCTTGCGCGACCATTGCGCGACTAAGAGCGAGCACATGAGTTTCTATTCCGCCAATTGAAGGAGGGAACGCGTGCACTGCCTGAACAATGACTGGCTTTTGCATAAAATATGAAGGCAAGAGGCAATTAATAAATAATAGGGGGGACAGTATTATTTCAGAGACGTCGCATTCCGTTGAAATTGATAAAAAGAATGTAGAGGAATTTAGGTTGATCGTGCAATGCAAAAATCGGACTTGGATAAAATAATGGTGAAATGATGGGAGAAATACTTTTCTGTAGAGGGGGGGAATACGCCCAAAACCAGCTGTTTTGCCTGCAAAATGAAATCTTGAACAGAGATAATACGCTAAGACCATTTTATGAGCTGAAAAAATCGCTTGGAAAAAAGGGATTTGAGGCAAATACTGTAGATATGACAAAAAATTTCAAAGACGCGGATGCGTATATATTTTTTGATATTCCAAAGAAACAAATTGACAAACGATATTACGAGATGGCAAAAAAAACTGAAAAGAAAGAGATATATCTAATTTTATATGAGCCACCAGCAACACGACCAGACAATTATGACAGAAGACTCCATGAAAATTTCAGAAGGATAATGACTTGGAATGACGATTTTATAGATGGAACAAAATATATCAAAGGAAATTTTGCAACCCCATATATGGAAGGCGAAAAGATAGAGATTCCGCATGTTGATTTTGATTCGCGCAAAATGATGTGCATGGTGACTGCAAACAAATATTCTGCTCATCCGGATCAATTATACACGGCGCGAACAGATGCTGCAAAATGGATGGAGAAGAATCACCCCCAAGAGTTTGATTTATACGGGCAACGATGGGAATTGCCAGTCTTCCATTCCGATTTTCTTGAACGGGCAGGTGTAAATAATCTCTCAAAGGCAATGCACAAATTCAAGGTGCGCCTTCCGAATAAAACATTTTACAAATCAAACTTCGGACCCATAAAAAACAAAAAAGAAGTGATGCAAAAATACAAGTTTTGCATATGCTATGAGAACCAAAGAGACGTTCCGGGATATGTCAGCGAAAAAATATTTGACGCATTCTTTTCTGGATGCGTTCCGATTTATTTGGGTGCGAACAATATTGAAAAATATGTTCCGAAGAAATGTTTTATTGACATGAGAGATTTTGACGAATTTGAACAAGTACATGCGAATATAAGTAAAATGGAAAGAAATGAATTTGAAGAGCGTGTTTGCTGCATTGAAGATTTTCTTAATAGTAAAAAATGCGCCCAATTCAAGATAAACCATTTTGTTTCCCAATTTGAAAAGATGGTCGGGATATAATGGATGATACGATAACTGAACTGAAAAATTATGCAAAAAGCGCGAGATATGCTGCTTATGAAGCACTTTTTTCAGCGAGAAAGCTGGCAAATTTGGCAAAAATAACCCCAGTGAAAATGAATGCTGACAAGCCGAAAAAAATTCGCAAAGTCCTTTTGTGCATGAACAGATACGAATACGGCCGGCAAGAATTGGGTGATTCGTATGAATATTCAAACAATTTTCCGGCGATAAAAGAGATTAAAGATGCCGATTTTTTTGATTTTAGGGAAATTGCAAAAAAAGAGGGCAGGGCAAAAATGCATGCGAGCCTTGAATCAGCGGCAATGAAAGGAGACTATGACATTATTTTGTTCTCGCTTATGAATGGAGAGTTTGACTTTGGGAAAATAAGAAACATAAGTGAGAAAAGCTCGGCAATAACAATGAACTGGTTTGCGGATGACCAGTGGAGATTTGCGTCCTTTTCAAATTATTGGGCGGGCGCATTTAACTTTGTAGCTACGACCGATAAGGCAGCAGTTGCGAAATATAATGAGCTTGGATATTTGAACGTGATACAGACGCAGTGGGGAGTGTATGCCCCAAGATTTGCTCCAAAAACAGACTTTGGAACAGGAATTGACGTTGCATTTGTCGGGCAGGCACATGGAAACAGAAAAAAGATGATAAACGACCTTGCGAAACGCGGAATTGATGTTAAGTGCTTTGGTTTTGGATGGAAAGAGGGACGCATAAGCCACCAGCAGATGGTAGATATTTTTGCAAATGCAAAAATTAATATTTCGCCATCGGATTCGTCGGTGCTTTTCGCCCCAAAACAGATGAAGGCACGCTTTTTTGAAGTGGCGGCTTGCGGAGGCTTTCAGCTTGCAGGAAGTGTTGAGGGGCTAAACAGCTATTTTGAAGAAGGAAAGCAAATCGTGCAATACAACAATATTGGAGAGATGGCAGAAAAGGCAAAGTATTATCTTGAGTGTGAAGACGAACGCAAAAAAATCGCAAATGCCGCAAAGGAGAGATGCCTGACAGAGCATACATACGCTAAAAGGTTCGAGAAGATATTTGCCGCAGTTGAAGAATCGGTTAAAATGAAAAAGGCGCCAGAATGAAATTGCGATGCGCTTTGCTTTTTGCATTTATGTAATTGGTTTGTTAAATTTGCGCAATTGCAAATGCGGTTTGCCAAATTTGAAGTTGTAAAACGGCACTATTTTGCTAAATTTATAAAATTGCACGAAAGTAATCAATTCGTAATATTTATCAATATCTATTGCCAATAACAGTCACCAGCTTTAATGCAACTCTTTTGGGTGCAATTACAAAATGAACGAAAATAGCAAAGATTCGACAATTCTTTGCGCACCACACGCAAATAATGACAAGAATGTGGGCACGAATATAGGCGTTGCTAATGATGTATTGAGAACTAGTGCTAACGCGCAAACGAATTTGAATACTACAAAGGTAATGACAGCATCTGCTAAGGCATTAGGCGACTTTGCACCTGTTGCGCCCATAACAGATGGCAAAGAGAAGCCAAGAATCCTTCTTATCACATCAAGCTTTGAGGAAAATCTCAATAACCCCGAAAGCTCGGACCGCGCCTTGGTTCAGGAAAAAATGGACAATGCCCATTACCCGATTGGAATATCTTTGCTTCATTCTTATGTGGAATCTGTCGGGAATGAAATAAACAGCCTGTTTTTGAACAGCTACAGTTACGAAATATGCTTTGAAGAAGTGGACAAGGCACTCAAGGAGTTCAAGCCGCACATTGTTGGACTGCAAATTCTCACGCAAAATCGCGTATCAAGCTATCACATAATTGAAAAGATACATAGAGAATACCCACATATGCAGATTGTCCTTGGAGGGATACATGCAACGGCGATGCATGAGCAACTTATAAAGAAATTTCCTTACGTGATTGCGGTCATAGGAGAGGGAGAATACACTTTTGCAGAGCTTATCAAAAAAGTGATGACAAAGGAGGATATTTCGCAGGTGAAAGGGATTTCATATAGCAAGGATGGAAATGCTATTACAACCCCCGCACGCCCGCTCATAGACGATTTGGATGCACAGCCGTTCCCAAAACATGAGCTTTATTTCAACCACAAACGAGAATTTGCTTGCATATTGACCTCGCGCGGATGCCCGTTTAGGTGCAGTTTTTGCGCACTTGAAAGCATTACCAGAAGTCTTAATCGTACGCGCTCAATCAGGAACGTGGTGGATGAAATTGAGTATATACAAAAAAAATTTCCACAGCTGAGGAGAGTGTGGATACATGATGACACGTTCTTTCTAAATAACAAGCGCGCGATTGAATTCTGCGATGAGATTGCCCGGCGCAAAATAAAACTTGAGTTTGTCGCCTCTGGAAGAATTAAGCCAGTATCTGCAGAGCTTATCAAAAAGCTTGAGGAAGCAAATTTTGTAAAAATTCTTTTTGGGCTTGAGAGCGGAACCGACAAGATTTTGCTTGCTGCAAGAAAAGGAATCACTCAAAAAGATGTGCTTGAAACATTTCGCCTTCTAAGAAAGTCAAAAATGGAAGTTACTGCGTTTCTTATAGTCGGCTTGCCGGGCGAGACCATGGAAACTGTTCTTAGCACTGCGAAATTCGTACAACAGCTCCAGAAGCTCAAATATATATATTATGACGACATCGGCATTCTGAATATATACCCCGGCACAGAAGTGTGCAGACTCGCAAAGGAGGCGGGGGCATTATCTGACGACTACTGGTTGAGTGAAAAAATCACTCCGATATATACAGTAGAGCACAGTTTGGAAGAGCTTAAGCATTACAAGAAAGTGCTTCTTGACCATATTTCCCTCAGGCGCTTTTTCACTCCAGATGGATTCAAAGCGCAATACCACATGATTCCGTATATACCGCGCTATTTATGGGAGCGAAAGGAGCTAATACTTGACAAATTAGGGAAAAAAGTTGTAAAACGAGGCACACACTTATGAGCAAATACAAAATAGAGTTTGACCGCGAGCTATGCATCGGCTGCCAAAGCTGCAACAGGATAAGCAGGAATTGGGGGCTGGACTCGGAAGGAAAAGCTAAGCCTGCGAACCTTGATGTAGAAGAAGCAGACTTGCAGCACAATATGGAAGCAGAAAAATATTGCCCGGTTCATGCAATCAAAGTGGTTAAAAAACAGGATTAAACATTGAGAGTAGAATCAGCGGGCTTGGCATAACGTTTTATTTTGAATTAATTCAAATATACTTATGACGACAATTGCTATTATGGGCGCTCTCGATGAGGAAATAGCGCTTTATCTCTCAAAGCTTGAAGAGAAGTATGAGGAGAAGCTGGCTGGATTTGTTTTTCATTCGGGGAATCTTAATGGAGCACATGTAGTAGTTGTAAAATCGGGAGTTGGTAAGGTAAATTCAAGTGTTTGCGCGCAGGCGCTAATTGACTGCTTTTCTGTTTCGCATATGATTTTTACAGGGGTCGCGGGTGCGATAAATCCGGACCTTAATGTGAAAGACATTGTAGTTTCAACTCAGAGCATCCAACATGACATGGATGCGCGAGCCCTCGGGTATTCGCGGGGGCGAATTCCATTCAGCGAGCTTAAGGCATTCGACGCGGACGCAAAGCTTTGCGAGCTTGCATTACAATCTGCCAAAAAACAAAACATTCACGCTATAAAAGGAGTAATTCTTTCAGGAGACCAATTTATAACAGATGCAAAAATCGGGCGAGAGTTGCGGGCGGAGCTTGATGGGGATTGTGTGGATATGGAGAGTGCGGCAGTTGCACACGCGTGCGCACTGAATAAAGTTTCACATGTGATAATCAGGGCTATTTCGGATAAGGCAGACCATTCGGCGCAAGAAAGCTTTGAGAAAATCTGCCACGATGCGGCAAACAATTCTTTCGCCATTGTATATGAGATGATTCCGCACATCATTATTCATGATGATGCCCCCGCAATTATAAAATCCAAAATTCGCACAATTCCGAACTGGCCGAAGAAAGGGGTGATGTACAGAGACATAACCACTCTTCTCAAAGACAAGGAAGGACTTGGCATCACAATAGATTTTCTTGTAAAAAGGCATAAAGGCAAAAAAATAGACGTTGTCGCAGGGATAGAATCAAGAGGGTTCATTATTGGGGCGGCGCTTGCAAACAAGCTTGGAGTTGGCTTTGTACCAATAAGAAAAAAAGGCAAACTGCCGGGCAAAATCATATCCGCATCATATTCACTGGAATATGGGACGGACACTATTGAGATCCATGAGGATGCAATACATAAGGGAGCTCGCGTGCTTATTTTTGACGACCTTATAGCGACTGGAGGAACCGCCACCGCCGCGTGCGAGCTTGTGACTCGGCTTGGGGGCATTATTGCCGAATGCTGTTTTATTATCGACTTGCCAGACCTTGGGGGCTCAAAAAAACTAAAAGAAGCCGGACACAAGGTATTTGCAATAACCAGTTTTGAAGGAGATTGAAAATAGGCAAAAGAATATAATTTCCCAAATAGCAGATATTCACATGAAAACGGCACTAATCACAGGAATAACAGGTCAGGACGGCTCTTATTTGGCAGATTTGCTTCTTGAGAAAGGGTACGAAGTACACGGGATTATCCGAAGGGCATCCACTTTCAACACTTCAAGAATTGACGATATTTTTCAGGACCCGCATGAGAAAGGTGCGCGGCTTTTTCTGCATTATGGTGATTTGACGGATGGCTCATCCATTGCGCAAATTGTGAATGAGACCGAGCCGGATGAAGTTTATCATTTGGGCGCGCAGTCGCATGTGAGAGTGTCGTTTGACATTCCCGAATATACGGGAGATGTTACGGCGCTTGGGGCAATTCGCATTTTGGAGGCGGTTCGCCGCTCAAAGAAAAATATCAAATTTTATCAGGCATCCTCATCTGAAATGTTTGGCTCGTCCCCTCCGCCGCAAAACGAGAATACGGTTTTTCATCCGCGCTCGCCTTACGCGTGCGCAAAGGTGTATGCTTACCATCAGGTGATAAATTACAGGGAAGGATACGGCATATTCGCATCCAATGGAATTCTTTTCAACCATGAGAGCCCAAAAAGAGGAGAAACATTTGTGACTCGCAAGATAACAAGAGGAGTTGCGAGAATAAAGGCCGGAAAGGAAAAAGTATTATATCTTGGAAATTTGGATGCGAAAAGAGACTGGGGTTATGCGCCGGAATATGTTGAAGGAATGCACCGAATACTACAGCATTCAAAGCCGGACGATTTTGTGCTTGCGACGGGGCAGACGCACACGGTGCGCGAATTTGTTGAAGTAGTGTTTGACCTCGCAGGACTTGACTGGAAAAAATATGTGAAAATAGACAAGCGCTATTTCAGACCATCCGAAGTTGAGAGCCTCTGCGGCGATGCTTCAAAGGCAAAGAAAGTTCTTGGATGGGAGCCGAAAGTGAAATTTGAAGAGCTGGCAAAAATTATGCTGGACGCGGACATGAAGGCTGAAGGGCTTTGAATTGGATTTGCCATGCGGGCTTGCCTATGAGCGGTCGGAATCAGATGTTTGAAAGTTAGCTTGGTTGAATTCGCAAAATGCAGTGGTTTTATGGACATTGAAGGCAAAAAAATTTTAGTTACGGGCGCACACGGATTTTTAGGAAAGCCCCTGCTTGAACTGCTTGAGAATGAAAAACCTGCGCAGATAATCGCACCGCGCTCTGTGGAATATGATTTGACAAAAGAGGAAGACGTGAAAAAGCTTTTTTCAAAAACAAAACCGGACATTGTAATTCACGCCGCAGGAAGAGTGGGCGGGATTGAATATAATAGAAATAATCCGGGAACGGCATATTATGAGAACGCGATGATGGGAACGCTGATGGTGCATTATTCCCATTTGGCGGGAGTAAAAAAATTCGTAGGCATCGGCTCTGTTTGCGCTTATCCAAAAATTGTTCCGGTTCCCACAAGCGAAGAACATCTTTGGGATGGATACCCGGAAGAGACAAACGGTCCGTATGGAATTGCGAAAAAAATGATGCTTGTGCAAATTGACGCATATAGAAAACAGTACGGGTTTAACGGAGTTTATCTTTTGCAGGTGAATTTGTACGGACCGCACGACCATTTCAACGAAAAGGATTCGCATGTTATTGGCGCGATGATTTACAAATTCGCAAAAGCAAAAAAGAATAACGAGAAAGAAGTTGTGCTCTGGGGAGACGGCTCGCCCACACGGGAGTTTTTGTACGTTGAAGACGCGGCGCGCGCGATTGTGCTTGCAACAAAAAAAATGGAAACAAGCGAGCCGATAAATATTGGAAGCGGGGAGGAAGTCTCCATCAAAGAGCTTGCACAGATTATATCCGCCGAGATTGGATACGCGGGAAAAATAATTTGGGATAAAACAAAGCCGAATGGCCAGCCAAGAAGGCTGTTTGATTCATCAAGGGCAAAAAAAATGATTGGATTTGAAGCCAAGACAAAATTTGCACAGGGGATTAGAAAAACGGTCGAATGGTATTTGAAAGACAAGGTGTGAGAAAATGGATGAAAAAGTACAGGTTCCGGTTGGATTCGCAGACATTGGCGAGCTTGAATCAAAATATGTGAATGAAGTGCTCAGAACAAAAAGGATTTCCTATGGCCCGTTTATACAAAAATTTGAAAAAGAGTTTGCGACCGCGCACGGATGCAAACACGCGGTGATGAGCAATAGCGGAACATCCGCCCTTCGTGTAGCTATTGCGGCTCTAAAGGAACATCGGGGCTGGAAAGACGGAAGCGAAGTGCTCATTCCGGCGATTACTTTTGTTGCAACCTCAAATGTTGTTTTAATGCAGGGACTAAAGCCCGTTTTTGTGGACGTGGAGCCGGACACATACAATTTGGACCCGAAAGAGCTTGAGAAACATTTGACAAAAAAAACTGTGTGCATAATGCCAGTGCATATCGCGGGCTTGCCGTGTGATATGGAGCCGATAATGAAATTTGCGAAAAAGCACAATTTGGCGGTCGTTGAGGATTCGTGCGAGACTATGTTTGCAAAATATAAGGGAAAACCGGTTGGCTCATTCGGAGATGTCGGATGCTTTTCCACTTATGTTGCACATATACTTGTGAGCGGAGTCGGCGGGCTGTCTATTACAAATGATAATGAGCTGGCGGTGCTTATGCGCTCGCTTTGCAACCACGGGCGCGATTCTATTTATTTGTCAATTGATGACGATGACGATCTAAAGGGCAAGGAGCTTGAGATGGTGATGGACCGCCGCTTCAAATTCGTAAGAGAGGGATATTCGTTTAGAGTTACCGAATTTGAAGGAGCGCTTGCACTGGCGCAGTTTGAGAGAAGAAAAGACATATTGGAAAAAAGGCAGAAGAACGCAAAAATGCTAAATGAGGGGCTTGCGGACTTGAAGCAGTATTTACAATTGCCAAGTGTTCCGTCCGACCGAAACCATGTGTTCATGTTTTATCCGATTGTTTGCAAAGGGGCGGTTGAGCGGGACAAGCTTACACTCTTTTTGGAGGAAAATGGAATTGAGACACGGCATTTGCTTCCGCTCATCAACCAGCCGTTTTACGTGAAAGAATTTGGAGAGCTTGAAAGCAGGTATCCAGTTGCTGCGAATTTAAATAAAAAGGCGTTTTATATCGGAGCGCACCAGCACATTGGAGAAAAAGAAATTAAGCATGTGATAAATGTTATGCATAAATATTTTGAAAAAAACAAAAATTAGAGTTTTGCGTATTTTTCTATTTGCGCGGTTGTGTATTCAACCATGCTCTTTTTTTGGTAAAATTTCTCATACCAGTCGGATGTCCAGTCAATAGAATTATTTATTCCAAGCTTTGGTTTCCAGCCAAGCAATTTCTTTGCCTTTGAAGCATCAAGAGCAAGAAGCTGGTGCTCGTGTTTTGAATTGTCTGGGACAATCTCAAATTTTGAGCCGGACTTTTGCACTATTTCTTTTACGCTTATCAAATTTTCTTTTTCCGGGGCAAAATTGAAAGCGCCCACAAGCTCTTTCTTTCCCTCAAAGAGCCCCTTTGCCAAAAGAAGATAGCCAAAAAGAGGGTCAAGCACGTGCTGCCACGGGCGCACTGCGCTTGGGTTGCGGATTATTAGCGGCTTGCCGGATTGTTTTGCGCGAATGATGTCGGGTATGAGCCGGTCTTTTGACCAGTCTCCGCCGCCGATTACGTTTCCTGCACGTGCAGATGCAATAAGACAGTGCGGGCGTGAGTCCGAATTGTCTGGATTGAAAAAAGAGCGAATGTAGGATTTGGTTATTATTTCTGCGCACACTTTTGAAGAGCCGTAGGGGTCATAGCCTCCAAGCTCGTCGCCTTCACAATATGGATGCATTGTGTTTTTGTTTTCATACACTTTGTCGGTGGTGATTATTACCGCCGATTTTGTGTGAGAAGTTTTTCTAATCGCTTCAAGCACATTGGCAGTGCCAAGGGCATTTGTGTTAAAAGTATAAAGCGGGTCATCATAGCTCTCGCGCACAAGAGGCTGGGCGGCCAAATGAAATATTATATCCGGCTTTTGCTCGCGCACAAAATCAAGCACCGCCGAAGGGTCGCGTATGTCGCTTATTTTGCTATTTACGAATTTGTCCAATTCAAGAGATGAATAAAGGTTTGGATGCGTGTTTGGCTCCAGAGAAAAGCCTGACACATGTGCGCCGAATCCGAGCAAAATTTGACAAAGCCAGCTTCCCTTAAAGCCGGTGTGCCCGGTGATGAGAACTTTTTTTCCTTTGTAAAATGAGGCAATGTCGGACAAAGACTACACCTTCCATTTGGCATTGTTGGAATCCCATATTGCGTTAAGGTCCAAGTAGTCTTTGTAAGTGTCCATCATGTGCCAGAAGCCATCGTGCTTGTAAATTGAGAGTTGATTGTTTGATACAAGGTTTTGCAATGGCTCTTTCTCAAGAGTGCATGAATCGTCTTCTGAAAGATGAGCGAATACTGCCTTGTTAAAAACATAATAACCGCCGTTCACATGCTCGTCTATGAGCGGCTTCTCCCGAAACTTTTTCACCTTGTTGCCTTCAAGCTCCAAAAGCCCGAAACGGGATGGCGGGCGCACACCAGTAAGTGTCGCGTGCGTACCTTGCTCAAGATGAAATTTCGCGAGATTGGAGATATTTATGTCCGACACACCGTCTCCATAGGTGACAAAAAAATTGTCGTTTTTTACATACTTTTCAATTTTTTTTATGCGCGCGCCGGTGGATGTGTTGAGCCCGGTGTCCGCAAAAGTGATTTCCCAGTCTTCTCCGGAACCGAATTTGTACGCATGAGAATGATTTTTGTCTTTTAAGTTGATTGTAAGGTCTCCTGGCGCCATGTCTCTTAGAAGAAAATGTTGTTTTATCATTTCGCCCTTGTAGCCTAAACAGAGAATGAATTTGCGACAGCCGAAATGGGCATAGGTGCGCATTATGTGCTCAAGTATCGGAGTCCCCCCGATTTGCACCATGGGCTTTGGCCGGAACTCGGTTTCTTCCTTAAGTCGGGTACCCTGCCCGCCGCAAAGAATTATCACTGGCCAATTTTTTAGATCTTCCATATAAATGTCACACGCTTGAAGTTTATATTATTAGATAATTAACGAGTGTGTTGTTATTTAATATGTAAAAAAGAGTATTTAAAGATTGGTGTTAGTATAATATAGGAATTTGGAGACGTTGAATTATGGCAGCCCCGAAAGTCAGTATAATTATTCCCTCAAGAAATAAGGCAAGCGTTATTCTTGAGACTTTAGAGTGTGTAGTGGCGCAGACGGAAAAAGATTTTGAAGCATTTGTAATTGACAATAATTCAAAAGACGGCACGCGAGAAATTGTAAAGAAATTTATTGCGAAAGATAAACGCTTTGAACTGACCGAAAATAACGGGGATGAAGGTCTCGTTTATAGTCTTAATCTTGGAATATCAAAAGCCAGAGGGAGATATATTGCAGTTTTGCACTGTGATGATGTTTGGCAAGATAATTTTTTGGAAAGCTCTATTGCACTTTTTGAGAAAAACCCAAGTTCCGGAATCTGTTTTTGTAGATGTGAGAATATTGATGAAAGATCTAAATTGCACAGGATTGCTGCACGAAATGAATATTCTGGAGAGAGCAGGTTGATTGGCTCACAGGAACTTTTTGAGAGATATGTGAAAAGGGATTTTACACCTGTTTGCACTGTTCTTGTTAGAAAAGAAGTACATGAGAAATGCGGCAAATATGACCCACAATACCCGGGACCGAGCGATTATCAGATGTGGATTAAGATTGCCCATAAATTTGATGGGGTTTTTAATGGGGGTAGCACCTCAAAGTACAGAATTTATGGAGAAAACGACTCGAACACCATGATTGATGAGAATGCCATACTCATTGAACAGTATTCGATGATTTTGAAGCTGTTTAGAGAATATGTTGAGAAGACATCTGAACGACAGAGATTTAAGAGGGTATTGCTTAGAAATACGGCTTTGAGTTCTCTGAGACAGGCAGTAAACGCAATTGCACAGAATAAAGGCACAGTTGCAAGAACCAAATGCGGATTTGCAATTATGTGCTATGGAGGAATTAATGAAACGATTATCGCAGGAGTGATATATTTTGCTTCGTTGTTCACAATTATTCTTGCACCGATTATATCGTTTCTTATTCCGCACATTCTAAAAATAATGAAAAAGAGTGGACATTACTGAAGATAGAATTTGCGATTTGATTTGAACCAGACAATTGTTTTCTTCAGCCCTTCTTTTGGAGATATTGTTGGCTCCCAACCAAGGATTTTTTTGGCTTTAGAAGTATCCGCCTGCCACATTTTTGGCTCGTTTCTCGGATTTTGGATTGAATTGAACAAAGGAGAGGGAGAACTTGGGATTAGTCCTTGCACGAGTTCTGCAATTTGCCCGACAGACATCTGTGAGCCTTGAGATAAATTGAAGATCTCGCCATTGATAGAATTTGAGTTTAGGGCAAGCTCGAGACCATGATTGAAGTTTTTTACATACATAAAATCCCGCATTGAATAAGGGGAAGAAAGTTTTGCAGGTAGGTTGGACAGGGCAGACAAGATAAGGGTTGGAATTAAGCGACGAGATTCTTCAAATTCCCCGAAGGGAGAAAATGGACGAATCACAGTAGTTTTTGTGTTGCCCCAGTCTTGCAAAGCAAGCATTGTAGCCTGCAATTTTGTTTTTGCGTAATCGTCTTTTGGGTTGCAGATATCTGATTCAGCCATTGGAGAATCGTTATGCCCGTATTCGGAAGAGGAACCTATTTGAATAAAATGAGGAATTGAACATTCGGATGCGCATTCAAGAAGATTTTTTACTCCGAGAAGATTTGTTTTTTTCATAAGTGAGGGGTCTGTTTGGACTCCAGGGTATGCACCATATGCGGCAAAGTTGATAATCGCGTCCGGATTTGAAGAGGAAATTGTGGATTTGCAAGAGGACAGAGAAGTTACGTCTAAAGAAATTTTTCTGCAGTTGATAAGACTAAGTCTCCATGAATCTTTTGGATTTCTTGAGGCGGCAAAAACTTCATAGCCATTTGATGAGAAATAGCCACATGCGTTTGCACCTAAAAATCCCCCTGCGCCGATTATGAGTAATTTTTTCATTTTGAAACACCAGAGCATGGTTTATATTGACGCATTTAGATATTAACATATGGCAGAAGCTAAAGCGCTACGGGAGAAGATACTAAAACTTGTACGCGAGTATTATGGAGTCGCTCATAAGCCGCGGAAATGGACTGTTGGAAATAGAATACCTTACTCTGCAAGAGTTTATGATGAGAATGAAATTGAAACTCTTGTGGATTCTTCTTTGGAATTTTGGCTTACTGCGGGGAGATTTCATGAGAAGTTTGAGAAAAATCTTGCAAAGTTCTGCTCACAGAAAACTGCATTGGCAGTTAATTCCGGCTCATCCGCTAATTTAGTTGCTCTTTCTTCGCTTACGAGCCCTCTTTTGAAAAAAAAGAAATTGCGGAAAGGGGACGAGATAATCACATGTGCTACATCTTTCCCGACCACAGTTAATCCGATTGTGCAAAATGGCTGCGTTCCTGTTTTTTTGGACGCGGAGGTTGGCACATATAATATGAAGACAGAAATGCTTGAAGATGCAATTAGCGACAAGACAAAAGCAATAATGCTTGCCCACACACTTGGGAATCCGTTTGATTTGGACGTGATTGTGAAATTTTGCAAGAAGCACGATTTGTTTTTGATTGAGGATTGTTGCGATGCGCTTGGAGCGATATGGGATGGAAAAAACGTGGGGACTTTTGGAGATTTTGCAACGCTTTCGTTTTACCCCGCACACCACATTACAACCGGTGAGGGAGGGG
>JBAZLL010000011.1:0-29159 GCA_041650255.1 Candidatus Micrarchaeia archaeon
AAAAAAACAAACAAAAAAGCAAGTCCGCAAAACAAAAACAACAAAGCAAGCAAACAAAAACAACAAAGCAAGCAAACAAAAACAAAAAAACAAACAAAAACAACAAACAAAAATACAAAACAAGCCCCAAAAACAATATACGGCTCAAAATAAAAAACAAAATTTAGCTTGGGAAAAAACAACATTAACACTGCCAAAAAACCAAAGCAAATTTGCGGGAAATAAAGCCGCTAAAACAAAAATGCAAAAAATCAGGCGGCCCGAGCCGCCTTTGGCCCGAACCAGAATAAATTATTTTTTTGTTTTTTTACACCTGTACTCTTCTTATCTATTTTTTATGTGCTGCATCCTTTCCCTTTTCTTTTTTCCCTTTTTTCGGCAAAAGAAAATAGGCAATCAATCCGACAACAATTATCCCAAGCACTATCGCGCTTCCAATCACCAATCCTGCAATTCCCGCTCCAAAAAGCAATGTATTATTTGAAGCCGGGGCGGGGCTTTGCGTTTGAGGTTGAACCTGTGTTTCATTAGGCTCCTGCTCCACCGGCTTTATCACTTGGGGCAATGTTTCATATCTTGCGGAGACAATCGTGCTCGCAATCAAATCCTTATACTCAAAACTATAATTTCCCGCAGATGCCGCTTGTACCGATGCCATTCCGTTTTCATTAGTTGTAATCGTTAACTGCCCTGCCGGGGTTGTTGCTTTTATCTGCGCTCCCGCAACCGCCACGTCCCCTTTTCTTATAAAAACATTAATTTTGGACAGTTGATCTGCATACGTCGGCGCGCTAATAGCCTCTTTCTGTTCTACAAATATTTCCTGGCTCATATTCATTTCCAAATAATATGCGCCCGGTTCATTGTATGTAAATGGGGCAGAGATTTTTCTGTCATTTCCTTCTCCCATTTTGAGCCTGTATTGCACGCCTGGTGCCATCGCCGAAATTACATAATACCCTTCTTCCTGCACTTTTGCCTCTCTTGCTTTTGCATCATTGTTGTCAATAACATAAATCATTTGTCCAATCCATTTTTGCGGATTTGCATCCAATATTTTGCCGTATATTGAATATGTCGGCATATTCTGAATCATTACATAATTTATCTCGGTGCTTTTTTTCAGCGTGGTCTGATAAACATGAATCGGATAATATATTCCTCGTTTAAGCCTCACAAAATATGCTCCCGGGTCCAGGGTAAATTCGGCTCTTGCCATCTCCTTTACTCCTAATCTCTTGACGATTATCGCATCCTTTGATGCCACAACCTGATTCGCCTTTAGTATCTCCACTGTGGTGTTATCTAAGGCGTCACCATCCTTATCCTGAACAGTAATATTTAATTGCAAAGAATATGCAAATCCCACAATCAGAAGGATTGCCAGTGCAAATCTGAAGGCTTCTCTGATAAAATCACCAAATGGGCAACGAGTGGATAAAATAAAAGGGTTATCCTCAAATCGGATTCAATGCGTTCTGCCCCCGCCGCCCTCCTCGGCGAGCTTAATCGCAAGCACCGACCACAAATATGTGCTCTTTCTTTCTACAAAGCCGATGCAATTTATTTACCATCTTGTGCCGAACGTGAGCTTTAGATATCCCCAATTAATGTCCGATGGAAACATCATGTACTCATATCCGACGCTAAATGAAGTATTATTCTTGTAATAATCAAGCTGACCTCTTAGGGTTGTGGCATTGAAGTTGGTGTTTTTCATTTCCTGTTTATTTATCCCAACGGCAATGTCAAGGCCGGTGGCCATCAGAAGATATCTTGCTTCTGCGCCAAATGCTTCAAGACCTTCAATCTGCCTGTAATCAATAAGCAAATTAAACGGCTTGACTCCCGCCATCATGTTTATTCTGGCGTATTTCTCTCCTCCAGATATGGAAATCGCATATGCATCCTTGAACATCATCTGCAATGTTGCCAGACTGTGCTCATCCTCCGTGGCATATACTCCGGTAATTGTGAAATTTTTTGATGGGGTTGTATACTTTGCTCCGCCCTGCCAATAATTTTGTGTGCCATCGGTCGCAAAAATCGCCAAATTCCTGTTTGGATTAATAAACAACGAATATTCCTCTCCCTGTGTTCCCTTCTGATATGTCAGTTTGCAAATTCCCTGTGGTGTTTTCAGCCCAAGGCTTGCTTGCGCCGGGCGGGCCCACAACCCATCGGTTATCAGGTAATTCATAATCTGATTATCCGCCGCAAATAATGTGTTTGCCCAAGTTTTTGTCAATTCAACTTTTCTGTTGTAATCCTTTCCATCAAACACATCTTTGTTTTGTAGAATATTATCCTCCAAGTTTAGCAGGTTTTTTCTTATTGTCGGCAGGGTTATATTCTCAAATGAATCGCGAAGGCTTTGCTCGTTTATGTATGCGTTTGTAAACAGGCTGTACCCTTTTGCAACATCCACTTTTGCTTTCCATCCATAAATTTTTTGTTTTTCATCGCGATAATTTCTGTCATAATAAAATCCCGATACGGATGCCGGTGTGATGCCAAAAGCATATCCTTTCGCCCCAAATCCCACAAATGCCTCCACCGGCTCGCTGTTCTTATATGTATAAAACATTCCAACCCCGGCGTCATTTTCATGTCCGAGTGCATTTTTCCCATATGCGCTCATTCCAAAAGTGCCCATATCGTCGTTTTTAAGCTCCTTATCGCTCTTTCCGGCGCCAATAAATATCTGTGCTCTATACATCCCAACTCCCATCAAGACTGCATTTGCGATGTTCCATTCTTCATTCATGTTTGCCTGCCTTGTGCTCTCTTCTCCAAACAGATATTCTCTTGCAGAATTGTATTGTCGCGGATATTCATTCTGGTTCATACCTATTGTTTTCGCATATTGTTTTAGGCTATATACGCTTGCGTATAACACTTTTGCATCGCCCATCTTTTCAGGGTTCCCAAATATCTTTCCAAGGCTTGTTACCCCCTCTCCCTCAAGCGAGGATGCGCTAAGCCCTGCATAGTTTCCCCTGAACTGAATCCCGGCATAATATCCGTTTAATGAATAGCTTTTCTCCTGGTCTTTCTCCACTTCCAAATATCTTTCCCAAGCCGCGCCCGTTTCTTCAACAAATCCTTTTGGCGCAAAACTCCCTTCTACGAATGTGTGCTCCAAAAGCCCGTTCGCATTGACTTCTATATTCCTGTTTTTCAAATACTCATTCAAAGATTCGTAATCTCGTTGGTTGAATACTACTTTGAGCCAACCATCATCTGCCCTGATATAAATATTCAAATCATTTCTGTTTGGTGTGCCCCTGCTTCCTTCCTCTATGTTCTTGTATATGGACTCATCTCCATACACCCTAATTATGGCGTCATTCATTGCCACATTGTAGCTTTTACCATCTGCATCCTGTATTGTTGTGCTTCCTTTCCCAAAGTTCTGCAATTTTTGCAATTGTGAATCATATAGCTTAATGCCACTGTTTTCAAATTTATTTTGAATTTCTCTAATCGTGTTTGCGTCTTGCACTATCGGATTGGAATATTGGTCATAAATGTCAATGAGCCCATCCGTCATGCTAAGATTATACACATTTCCCTGCATATCGACAATAACTTCGTTTTTGGTTGCCATTGCGCTTATTTTTGAAATTTCCGCATCAGAAAACACGAGTCTTTGTGCCTTAAGCGCATTCACCAAATCCTCAACATTGCCTGCTTTCGCAACATCGTGTGCGTCCAAGCTTTCATCCTTATTGTATCTGTGCGTTCCTCCTATCAAAACTTGAGCTCCGAATATTCTGGAATCAATGTTTCCATACAAATTTTCATCCACCTGTTCCAGCGTCACCGGAATATCCGCAACTCCGGCTTTCTTGTAGTCCTCCCTTCTTATGCTATACCAGTCTGCGAATGCATTCCAAACGCTTAGGGTTTGTGTTTGCAAAGAGGTCGCGTCAAGCCTCGCCGCCTTCTGCCATTGTTTTGCACTTATTTCCCCTTCGTCATTAAGAGTTTTTTCATAATCCGTTGAATATCCCGCCATCAGCCCTTCGCCGTATTTTGAGCCGCGAAATCTTACTCCCGTATCAAACTTTTCTCCAAACGGATTTGTAGCGGCTTGTGCTCCCGCGCGCATTGATGTGAAATTCAAATTCTTTGGAGTGTACTCATAAAGTATGTCCGAATTTATTTTTTCAATTTCAGACAAATATTTTCCATAATCCATTCTCAAATAAAGCGGAGGAAGTTTCCAATCCGTTTGGTTGAAATAGCCCTGCGGCATTGTTGTAAAAAATCTGTAATGCTCGTTTATGTTGCGCTCGCTCGTGGCGTGCAAGCCCGTCTGGGTGTTGACATTTCCAAACTTCCTGAAAATATTCTCCTCAATCAAGTAGTTGGGGGTAAGGCAAAATCTTGCAAGAATATCGTTTGCCCCGTAAGTATTGTCATATACTCCATACTCATTCATCATCTGCACTCTTGGTTCAAGAATTTCAATCTGGTCATTTCTTGTTTCAACGGTTTCCGATTTCAAGTGGGACAAAAGATTGCCTTTTGATTTTACATTCGCCCATCTGTCTGCCTGTTCTGCCAAGGCATCAAAACGGTCTGCCGCGCTTATGCTTGAATATGTTCTAAGCAATCCCGGTGCTATCGCATCAAAATTGGAAACTGCCGCACCCGGGGTTAAGGCGGTTTGCTTAAGATAGCTCAATATCCCTGTCTGGGAGGCGATTATATTTGCAATGCCCGGAGGCATGGTGCTCATGGTATTTACAAATCTGCTTAATTCGTAATCCGTTATTCTCTGAAAATCCTTGTCTATCCCGTTTGCTTTAATGAGTGCAACCGTTGAAAACGCATCAAATGCCGGTCTGTTGCCTGTGTATGTGGTGCCCGAGCCAAAGAGCGTATTCCATAGCGGTAAATCAATGTCAAGCGGATGCGTGCTTGTCATTATGGTCTCGGAGCTTTTTTGGTTTATTGAGGCAAATACTCTCCATTCGGATTGCAATGTCTCAATATTGTTGGCAATATACTCCGCAAAGTGATTGATGTTAGCGTATGCATTGCCCGCAGTACGTTCAATACCTATGTCTTTCATTGTCTTCTCAAGCGCTTTCGCATCCATTCCGTATAGTGAAATTGATGCCGCCTCAAGCGGTCCAAGTGCATAGTTTTGCCCTTGCCTCTCCATTTGCTGTATTTCATTTGCAAGCTCCGCGTACTTTCTGCTAAATTCGCTTTGCGAGAATTGCACTCTGTACTGTTTTGTCTTTTCGTTGTAAGTAGCGTTTGAATTTATTGCATCTTTTAGCAGGCTGTTTTGTTGTTGAAGCAACACCACCGCGCGCATATAATTTTGGAACCAGACATCCGTTTGTCCAGAAATGTAGCCTACCTCTCCGTTGCTTTTGTTGAAAGCATCATAAAACAAGTAGCCGTCTTTTCCCTTGTTTTTTATTGCCCGCTCATAAAATTCCTTTTTCACTATTTCCAAAATTGCGGATATATCTTTGCTTGCTCCGTACCGATTTCCGATTTCCTGACCTATTTTTGTATCTATACTTTGTATTGTTTGCAAAACTTTGTTTATGGAATTTAAATCATCCGGATTCACATGCGAGAGGGTTCTAAGCGCGTCATCCAACTCTGCCTCTTTTCCATCAAGAAAATTCTTCAGGCTCGGGCTCAGCTCCATTGTTTGTTGTGGCCGCGTACTCGGCTTTGTCGTTTGTCGCAATTTTATCTTATTTTCTTTAATTTCTTCTTCCACAAATTTATCAGTGGAAATTCTTGAAGCCAAGCCCATTTCCTGCAATTTTTCATTTAATTTGTTCGCCAATTCCCGTTTGTAAGAATATTCTTGCTCGCTTTCGCTTGCACCCAAGCTCGCATTTTTTCCATTATAAATTGCATCCGCTATCTTCTCAATGCCTTTTTGCGAAATTCTTTTTCCGTCATAACCCTCTATCTGGTCGCTAAATTCATTGCAAATCCCAATGAAATAATTTTTGTCATATGTAACATTTGTGCCGCCAAATTCGTTTTGGATTTCATCTGTGCCGCCATGTTTGCCCCGGTTTTTCAGTGCGTATTCTATGTTTGTTGTATTATCTTTCGGAGGCGGAAACGTAATCTTCCATTTCGTTTGCATATCTTTGATAATAACATCGCTTTCGTTCCAGCCCATGCTTGCAAGCCATGTGCGAATAGCATTCACTTTATCAAAGCTGTATTCACTTTTAACAACAATTTCTCCCGATTCAATACTTCCGCCAAATTTTATTTTATTGTCTGATAAAAAGGATTTCATCTGGGCAACAAATTCATTCACTATTTCCTGCCTGCTTTTTCTATTATCTGCCAAATCTGCATATCTTTGCGGTGGCTCTGCAAACATATTATCATCCCTCAACAATTCCGACTCCTCTAACGGCTTTGCATTTTTAAAGCCTGCACCCATATTTTTTCCATGCATACCTGGCTCAAAATTAGCGGCCGCGTTCAAGGCGTCGGATTCCGCGCCCATGTAAGGCAAATCGCGCTTTCTCTCAAAATAAACGGATGGGCAAGAAACGAGCCTGATGATAGTGTATTAGTACTTGTCTGTGCCTCCCCCGCCGCCGCCAGCGCCTTTGTCCGCCGAATTTCCGGCATCCATCATCTCATCGGTCCGGACGTTAAAAAAGTTGAAATTATAAAGAGCGAAAAAACTTTGGGCAATTGCGAGCATGCAAGTTTTCTTATCTTGGGTTGATTTGAATTTATTTTCAATTAGGCGAATTATTTTTGCCATTAATGCACCTGCGCGGACTAAATATCTCAAAAGTTGTAATGAATTAAGCTGTAGAAAATAAATAAATCATTGTATCTTCCTTCAAATTTTGTCCGCGTCCGTTTTATCTCAAGAAAGCGATTCCCAATACCGCACCGACAATTGCGCAAATCGCATTAGTAGTTGCCTTGGTGCCAATGCCTTTTTCCTCAAGCACGCCGACAATCGAATCTGCAAAACTTCCGACAAATCCGATAAGTCCTATGTAAATCATCTGCCATGCGCTTATCTGCGCAGGCATAAGCAAATGCGCCGAAATTCCAATAAGCAGTGCGCCCGTAAAACTCACGAGTGTGCCAAGCGGGGAAATACACCCGCTCTCTCCTCTTTTCGCTTCCTTTAATGTAAGCAAACTTCGCGGTGCAGGTCCAAGCACTCCTAACTCTGATGCAAATTTATCTGCAGTAATTGCGGCAACTGAGCCCAAATACCCTCCGACACCAACCCATGGCCATGCAACCGCAACAATTGCGGGTACAAGCCCGTTCGCCAAAACATTTTCCCAGCTTCGCTCGTGCTCGTAAATTCCAAGCTCGCGCTTTTGCGCATATCCGTATTTTGTTGCGACAACCGAGGCAATCAAAAATATCAAAAATATTGCAAAAAATTCCAAACTGCCAAAAATGAGCACGATAAGTCCAAACACAAGTGCAAGAATTAAGCCTAATTTGTCAAGCATTGTCGGATTTACTGCCATATAATACTAAAAGAAAGATATTCTTGATAAAGATATGCCTCTCTTCTCCTCAAGAAAAAATGCCCTGCATTTATATTCTACTTCTTCTCTTCAAGCGGGGAAGCATATTGCTCCATCAATTTGGCAGTTTTATTTAGTGCAAGCTGAACTTCTTTTTCGGATTTGCATCCGGTGCAAATAATTTTGCCGTTTTTGAAAAGCAAGAGCGAGCTTTTCACCGGGTCGGTCATCTTGAAGATGGCTCCAGGGAATTGCTCGGGCTCATACTCAACATCGTGAACTGATGAAGCGATTCCGTACAAATCAAGCATCACTGCAAAATTTGCGGACGCCACGATATTTTCAACCACGAATTTTGGCTTGCCTCTCTTTCTGATATTTTTCGCATACTTGAAAAGCATCTTCTGCGTCTTTGATACTGCCTGTTGAACTTCTTTTTCGGATTTGCATCCGGTGCAAATAATTTTGCCGTTTTTGAAAAGCAAGAGTGAGCTTTTTGGCTCCTTCATCTTGAAGATGGCCCCTGGGAATTGCTCGGGCTCGTACTCAACATCATATACTTTGAACGCTATTGAATACAAATCCAAGTCAAGCTGTAGGTCGGCTGATGCAACCATGTTCTCAATACGAAATTTCGGTCTACCTATAGAGGTTTTCCGGCCAGTTTTTGCCAATAGACCACCATTTAGATTTAAACTTTACTATTATATTAAAAGCAAATATTTATAAATATCCTTCAGCCCATCGTTTGTAAGCATGCATTTGTTCTAGCTTGTGCCATCCTTAATTGAGATGGTAAAACGGTGAATTTTATGGTAAAACGATCTCTTGGAAAAATGTCAAAACGCTCGCGTGCCTTGGGGGCATCGGCAAAAAAGCTCACTCCTGCAAAAATTATCCGCAGTTATAAGGTGGGCGATTTAGTATTTATTCATCCGCACCCGCGCTTTTCCGGAATGCCGCACCCTCGATACAGGGGCAGAACGGGCAAAATAATTGCAAAACGCGGCGAGGCATACGAGGTGCAAATACAGGATGGAAATGCAACCAAAATGTTGATTGCAGGCTCCGTGCATCTCAAGCTTAGCAAATAATTTTATTCATAATCTAATAGTCAGGTGTTCTATATGTTGGGAAAAAGCCATGATAATGCCCGCGCGCTAACTCTTGCCGAGGTAAAAGATGTGCTTACGGCACGCTCTCACGAGCCCGAGTTTGGCTACGAACAACAGGTTTGCCTTGACTATGCCAACAAATTTTGCAAACTCTCATTGGAAGATGCAAAAAAGCTTGAGGTTGAGCTCAATGCGATTGAGGGTATGAACCCCGGCGCAGTGGCGAAAATAACCGACCTCTTGCCGATATACAAAACAACCTTGCAACTCATACTCGCAAAAGAGAAACTTATTTTGGACGAGTCAAAGATTGACTCCATTCTCTCGCTTGTGAAAAAGGCGAAAAAGAATGAAATCACCCCTCCTCCGGCTCCGGTAGAAGAGAAAGCGGGCGAGGGTGAAGAAGAGCAACCCGAATCCGAGGATTCGCAATAATACGGATTAAATAGTTTGTCTGTATTCTATTTTGGGGGTTATGGTTATGGCTCAGGAACGCGAGGAATATGGCCTGGTAGTGGATTTTCTGCCAAACGGACGGTCATCCGAGCGTGCGCAGGAGCCAATCGGTCAGCTTATCGGCGAGAAATTTTTCACACTTTTTGAAGTCAGCACAAAGCCGGGAGTGCAACTTTCTTTTGGTCAGCGCGTATATTTGGGAAAAGAGGAGCGCGCCGAGATAGAACGCATAAGAAAGCGCATTGATTACAATGACCTTACCTCAACCGCGCGCAACGAACTGCCAGAAGTGCTAAAAAAAATAATTTCCTCGCGCGAGGCGGATTTCATCGCATTCTTCAACAAAGCCGGGCCGCTCTCGGTTCGGCTTCACCAGCTTGAGCTTATCCATGGAATCGGCAAAAAACATTTGCAACAAATCCTTGAAGTGCGCGAGACCAAGCCGTTTGAGAACTTTGAAGACATGAAGGCACGCGTTCCGCTTCTTGCAAATCCCATTCAAATACTTGCCAGCAGGATAATGCACGAGCTTGAGGGAAACGAGCAGAACTACTTGTTTGTGCGCCCGCCGAAAAAAGAGGACGAGGGGCAGTATTCGCAATATCGGCCAAGAAGGTTCAGATAAATTTATTCTTATTTTTTCCAAAAAAATTAGAAACAAAGAAACTCCTAAAAACATCTTTCTTTCATTAAAAAACAAAAAAAAAACAAAATTGAGCCCGAGGCGGACCCAAAGCCCAAACATGGGGAAGCCGCAGGCTTTAGCCCGCGGAGCGTCACCTTTCTGCTTTTTATTCAACCCATATCAAATTCACATATGCAAAAAGGAAAGCCAATAGAAAAAAAGCTCAGCCAGAATTTTCTTAACAGCCCCGAAATTTTGCAGGAAGAGGCAGAGCTTTTATCCCCTCAAGGCGAGGATGTGCTTGAAATCGGGGCGGGCGACGGAAGGCTCTCATCCAAAATAATCGCACTCTCTCCAAAATCGCTCACACTAGTTGAAATAGACGAAAAATGGGCAACTCTCCTTCAAAAGAAATTCAGAAAATTTGAAAATGTGCGTATCCTGCAACAAGACTTTTTGGAGCTTGACAACAATTTCAAAACAAGCCTAATTTACGGAAATATCCCCTATCACATCACTTCCAAAATATTGCTCAAGCTCGCAAAAATGAAATTCACCTCCACTCTTTTGCTTATGCAAAAAGAAGTGGTGCAAAGAATCTGTTCCGATCCGGCAACCTCAAACTACGGGCGCATTTCGGTTTTTTGTCAGCTTCATTACACTCTTAATCCACTATTTGAAGTGCCCAGAAATTTGTTTGAGCCGCCGCCAAAAGTGGATTCACAATTTTTACAGCTCGTGCCAAAATCAACTTCAAAACTTCCAAAAAATTTGGAAGAAACAAGCTCGGCGCTGTTTTCTCATCGTCTTGCGTCTGTTCAAAATGCCATTCTGCATTCAAGAAAGCAATTCGGCTGGGATAAAGAACAGGCAAGGCAGGTTGCAAAAACAATCAAATTCGCAGATAAGAAGGTATTTATGCTCACTCCTGATGAAGTGGTTAGCATAGCCCGCGTGCTTGGAGAAAAAAAGGATTGGGCAAATAAAAAACAAAACAGATTGAGCAAATAAAAAACAAAAAGGATTGACTAGATGCGTTTCACCATAATTGACACAAAAAAAAGAGCTCCTTCCTTTAGCGCAAAATATAATCGCTACATCTTTTTGCTTCTCTCGTCCGCACAAATAATTTCCATAGCATTCGCATTTCTTCTTGTATGGACTTTTATGAATTTAACAAATCCGATTCTGCTTGCGACCGGAGCCCTAATCTATCTGGCGGCGGCATTTTATTTCTCTTACAAATCCCCTGTTTTTTCCCAGCTTGTAATACTTCTCTCAATTATCGGATTGGAATGTGTGTATTATTTCAGCCTTCCTGCAAATTCATTAGTGCCAATTCTAAATACCAAGCCGGACAATCTGATAATATTATTTTCTGCAATTGATTTGGCACTCTTATTCTTTTTCTTTTACCTAAGCATAATGTTTCCGGAATATCGCCGTGATTAAACATCATGCTTTTGCAAGCTTTCTTTTACCAAAATTAGCGTCTTCCTTTTTCCGAGCCTTTGCAGAATGTACATATGTAAATTCGCTTTCCTTCGCTTTTGCAAAAACAGTTTCTTCCCCGCAAATTTTCAGGCAGATTTTCTCGCTTTCTTCTTCCCAAGCAACAGATGCCTTGCCAATCTCACCTTCATATTCATATTGCATTTCAAGCGAATGATGCGCCGCAAGCTTTTTTGCATTCATCTTCATTTTTTCTCCTTCCCATTGAGGTCCGACATCATCAATCATATATATGTTTTTTATATGTCTGCTTCCGGAGAAAAATCTAATCCTAATCGTTTTCCCATTTCTTTTTTTTGAAAAGAAAGCCATCTTTCTCGGGGCAGGCTCAAGTGCAATAACTGCCGCCCCCGCGGCCGCAAGCGCAATAATCACAAACAAAAGCCCACCAACAAAAAATACGGGAACATTTTTCCCCATCCTGTATTCAAACAAGCCCGCATCTTTTTTTTGCTCAATATCTCCCGGCGCACTTAGAACCAGCAAATTCGCTCTTTCATCCGCGCAAATAATGCTCCATTCCCCGGAGCTTGCATCCTCAATTACCAACTGTCCATTTGCATCAAGCGCCTGCGAATATCTTTGCGCATTAGGGTCAATTATTTCGGCAATAGTGCAATTTGCATCCTCAACGAGCACCTCAATATTTCCGCCGGCGAAAGGCTCGCTTGTATAAATTTTTGAGAACGTGCAATTTGAGAAAAAGAGAATTAAAATAATAAGAAACAATCTGCAATTCATCCAAACTCACTTCATTGCCGGCTTCAATTTTGCAGCCAGTTTCTCATCCTCAAGCGCAAGCATTCTCATCGCAAGAAATGCTGCATTCTTTGCATTGTCCACACCGACAGTTGCGACCGGAACTCCTGAGGGCATATTCATTGTTGATAAAAGCGCATCAAGCCCTTCTAATTTCACATTAAGCGGAACCCCGATAACCGGCTTTATTGTTTTTGATGCGACCACTCCGGGCAGTGCCGCAGACAACCCAGCCATTGCGATAAATATTTTCGCAGGCGAATTTTTCACCAGCTCATCCACCTTTTGCGGACTTCTGTGTGCGGACGCCACTTCAATTTTATTCTCCACTCCAAACTCGGACAGCTTTTCAGAGCATTTCTTCGCATGCTCCATGTCAGATTCGCTTCCAATCAAAATCAAAACCTTTTGGCTCATACGAATTACCCCCTCTTTTGCGCTCTTTTTCATCTCTCAAACCTTTTTCCAGTCAGCTTCTCGTACACTTCAATATATTTTTCAGATGTGTTTTTTATAACCTCATCAGGCAGTTTTGGTGCCGGCGGCTTTTTGTCCCATTCAAGTTTTTCCAAATAATCGCGCACATATTGCTTGTCGTAAGATGGCGGGCTGATGCCAACCTCATAACTTGATGCAGGCCAATATCTTGAAGAATCGGGTGTGAGCACCTCGTCAATCAAAATAATCTCATCGTTATAAATTCCAAACTCAAATTTCGTGTCTGCCAAAATAATTCCTTTTTTGGCCGCATATTGCGCCGCCGCCTGATAAATCGCCAGGCTCTTTTCCTCTATATCTGCATACACTTCATTTCCAACAATTTCGCGCCCTTGCTTTTCATCAACATTTTCATCATGGGTTCCAATTTGTGCCTTTGTTGAAGGAGTGAAAATCGGCTGTGGCAATTTTTGCGCCATCTTCAATCCGGGCGGCAATCTTATTCCGCACACGCTCCCTTTCTTCTGGTATTCTTTCCAGCCGGAGCCAACCAAATATCCTCTAACAACACATTCAAGCATAATCGGTTTTGCCTTTAGTACCCTCATCGCCCTTCTCTCAAGCTTTTCATCCCTATTTTGCAACTCTGCCGGCAAATTCAGGGGCAATATGTGGGATTTTATTTTTCCCCTCAAAAATTCAAACCAAAAATTGGATATCTGGTTTAGCACTGCGCCCTTGTAAGGTATTCCCTGCGAAAACACAACGTCAAACGCGGACAATCTGTCCGTTGCCACCATGAGCAAATCATCATCAATCTCATACATTTCTCTTACTTTGCCCACCGATATTTTTTTTAAAGGCAAATCGGTTTTTGTAATAACTTTCATGAGTCACACCTCAAATAAGCACAAACATAATTGCTACAAGCGCAATTGCAAGCGCATAGAGCGAAGTTTTTCTTATTCTCTCAATCTCCTCATCAGTTGTTTCTTTTTTGACGCAAATAAATGCCATTGTAATAAACGCAAAAAAAGCAATAGCCAAAAGGGCGAGCGAGAAAATGTTCCACTGTATAAAATATGTTTTTACTCCAGATAGCGATTTGCCGCCGTCCAACCCGCCGTTTGAGGATTCCATCACCAAATACGGCATAATAACTGCAAACAGCACAAAGAAAACCGCAGCCAAATAAAGCGAATTTTTAGCCCCGATAACATGCGGCAGGCTCTTTGAACCTCTTGCCGCCGCATCCCCTTTCATATCCTGTACAGTCTTTACAATTTCGCGCCCCATTCCGGCAAACACCGAGCCGAGTGCAAGAATCAGTGAAATAAAGAGCGCAAATCCGCTCCCATTCATCGCAATAACTCCGAATGGAAACGCTATACCCATTGAAAGTGCAATGAACAAATTTCCAACCACTGCATAATCCTTGAGTTTCCAATTATACAAAAATGAAAGAGCGGCAAATGCAAGTGCAATAATCCCCGCCGTCACGCTTATCAAAAAACCAAGCGCGCATCCAAGCAAAAGCCCGGCAATCGCCGTAATTATCGCAGTATTTTTAGAAAGCTCGCCGGATACAAGCGGTCGTTTTTCTTTCTTGTTTTGTCTGTCCGCCTCAACATCAAAATAATCATTTAGTGCAAATGCCCCCAAATTAATGCAAATCGGAACAAGCAGTGCCGCAACCAATTGCCAAATGGGAATGCAATGTCCCGCGCCTCCGTCAACTATATTTGACAATTGAAAAATGTCCGCGCACAGTTGAACATTCATCGTCTTTAGTGCAATAAGAATTCCTACAAGCACCCCGAGTGCCGACATGATGGAATGCTCTGCCCGCGTAAGCCTAATCCATGCCTTTATTTTTTGCATGCACGATACCTGTCCTTTTTTCTGCTCGGTGCCAATCTCATTTTTTCCATTTTTGGCCGCCTCGCTTTTTTGAGCCTGCCCTTTTATGTCCTGCGCACCCGGTGCTTTTGCCATGAAAAAATCTGTTTCCCAAAGCTTAAATTCCCCCCCGCCCCTATCTATTCATGGATTACTTACACTCCAGCACACCGTTTGCCTTTATGGGCTCGCAGACTGATTGGGAAGACGCGAAAGTCGTAGTCTTGCCGGTTCCATACGATTCAACTGCCAGCTATAAATCCGGGCAGAGGCACGGTCCAAATGCAATCATTGACGCTTCCCGCCAGCTTGAGCTTTATGATATCGAATTTGCCCGCGAGATTTCCAAAGAACTGAAATTTCATACTTTGTCCGAGTTGCAGTGCGACAAATCCAGCCCTAAAAAAGTCATTGATGCACTGCAGGATACTGTAGATAAAATACTGGAAGAAGGAAAATTCCCTCTTATATTTGGCGGAGAGCACTCTATCACAACCGGTGCGGTGCAATCCGCTTTTGCCCATTATGACGATTTGTGCGTATTGCAAATAGATGCGCACGCGGATATGCGTGACGAATACGAGGGCACAAAATACAATCATGCCTGTGTAATGGCGCGAGTGCGCGAAGTCGTGCCCGCCGTTTCAGTGGGAATTCGCAGTTATTCTGTTTCCGAGTCTAAAATAATTTCCCAGAAATATTCCGACATGGTTTTCGGGCCCGCTCTTGATGCAAAAATAATTGACAAAATCATCTCGCGCCTAAACAAGAAAAACGTGTACATAACAATTGACATTGACGGATTTGACCCCGCAATAATGTCCGCAACCGGTACTCCGGAACCGGGCGGATTGGGCTGGTATGACACACTTTCACTTCTTAAAAAAGTCTGCAAGGAAAAAAATGTAATCGGCGCAGACATTGTGGAGCTCATGCCCATGCAAGGTCAGCACTCATCGGAGTTTGCGTGCGCAAAGCTTGCATACAAATTGGCAGGCTATGCGTTGCTTGATTAAAAAAAGAAAATAGCAATAAAAAGAAAATAGCAATATTGTGCCCCGCCCGATTAAGCAAATACTTGCGCACCAGTTTCTCCCCATTCTCTTCTTCAATTCATTTTTATCCTTTCCCCTTCCTATCCTCTTATGGACGAAGAGATAACTTCAGCCAAATTCGCAACTTTTCTATATACTCGCTCTTGCGTGAAAATAGCAAAAAACAAGGACGAATTTTTCACATTAAAATCAGGGCGCAAATCCCCTGTTTTTGTGAATATGGGTTCCCTTATTGATGGGCAAGCCCTATTTTTGCTTGCAAACGCATACGCGGATAAAATTCATTCGCTCATAAAAAGCTCGCAAATGCAGGATTTTGATTTCATCTATGGTCCCGCATACAAGGGAATTCCCCTTGGTGCAATAACCGCCGCCGCGCTTTATCAAAAATATAAAATCAGCAAAAAATTCATCTACGACCGCAAAGAGGAGAAAACGCACGGGGATGTAAAGGCGGATAAAATAATTGTCGGTGCGGACCAATTCTTTGACGGCGCAAAAGTGCTCATGATTGATGATGTTATTTCATCCGGCAAATCAAAATTTGAGTCTTATGAAAAACTCAAAGTCCTTGGAAAAAGCTTTTCCCTCGTCGGCGTTCTTGTTGCAGTTGATCGGCAGGAAGCAGGTGGGGACGACAAATTAGCCTCCGATTCAGCCGCGGATGAAATACACAAAAAACTCAATTGTCATCTTTTCTCAATCGCAAGCATGGGCGAGTTGTTTGTATCAATTTCGCCAACGCTCTCGCGCGAGCAGACCGCATCCTGGAAAAAATATTTCCAAGACTGGGGTTCGCCAGACGCAAAAATCTGGGCAAAATAAATTTTGGTTCGCAAACAAATTAATTGCAAGCGCGCAAAAAAAGCACAAGCAAAAAGCTTGAATACAAAAATGCAAAAAAAAAAATAAAAGCAAAAATGAGCAAGCGCGCAAATAAAATCAAATGGTGTGTTTATGGCTCTGTACTGCGAAGAATTGCAAAAAATGGCAAAAAAGCACAAAACATTATTGTGCTTTGGATTGGACCCAACGCTTGAGGAATTTCCCTCATCAATAACCGGCTCAACAAAACAGAAAATAATTCTCTTTTACTCCTCAATAATTGACGCCGCGCCAAAAGGCTCATTCTCGGCGCTCAAGCCAAACTATGCATTTTTTGCCCAATACGGGTTTGAAGGCCTGCAGGCTCTAAAAGAGCTAATAGACACATATAAGGACAAATACACAATCATTTTGGATGTAAAGCGCGGCGATATCGGAAGAACCGCGCGCGCTTATGCAAAAGAAGGTTACGAATTTTTCGGTGCCGATGCACTTACTCTCTCTCCTTTAATGGGCGACGATTCAATCGAGCCATATTTTGAATATTTTGCAAAAGGCAAAGGCGCATATCTTCTATGCCGAACATCAAACGCCGGCGCGCAGGATTTTCTTATGCAGAAAATGGGAGACGGAAGGCCATTATACAAAAAAATAGCCGAGAAAACGGTTGAATGGGACTCGTCCGGCTCGCTCGGTCTTGTTGTGGGCGGAACAAACATTTCTGATTTGGAGGAAATATTTACCATGCTTGCCGGAGCGAAGAAGGCAATTCCGCTTCTAATTCCGGGCATCGGAGCACAAGGCGGTTCTGCAGGCAGAGTGGCAAACGCACTTGCAAAACACAAAATGCTTGCCCCGCTTGCCCGCGTGAATGCTTCATCTTCAATCTCTTATGCCTTCAAAAAAGCGGAAACAAATGATTATTTGCAGGCGGCATTGGACGAGATGAAATCATTGAACAAAGAGATGAAAATTGAGCTATAGTTATTTATTCACTGACTATAGTTATTTTACCTTTTTATACTAATTTTACTCTTTTCTTTCACAAGCATATTATTAGTACTCTTTAGTTTTTCACATTTCTTCTCTTTAATCTACAATTTACTCTCCTTCTTAATCAGTTTCTACCCAATCTCTCTCTTCCTTCCTCGCATCTTTCACACAGTTCAAATTATACTAATTTTACCGTTTTCCCACGCACACTATATATAGTACTCTTCTATTTTTACAAAATACTTCTTTCTATAACAATTGACAACTCCCCCTAATTTATTTCAATAATACTTATCAATTTTCACCCCCCTTCTATCTTTAATGGGTACAAACATCACTTCAAAAAAAGATTGGCTAAGTTTGAAGCCAGCAAGCAAAACCAGTCACAAGGGAGAAAATGGCAGACTACTAATATTTGCGGGCTCTCCTCTGTATCACGGCGCGCTCATTCTTGCTATAAATGCGGCCGTGCGTTTTTGTGATTTGATATACGTATTTACCTCCGAGCAAAATGTTCCTCTTCTAAACGGTCTAAAAGAGCAAAGCCCAAACATAATAGTCCTTACTCCCAGAAGCATCCAACCCTTTTTCTCAAAAATAGATGCATATCTTGTCGGACCCGGTTGGGAGGAAAACGAGCAAAACAAGTCATTGCTTTCAAAACTTCTCAAAACAAAAAATCCTATTGTAATAGATGCGACCGCGCTAAAACTGCTTGACCTTTCCCTTTTGCACAAAAATGCCCTTCTCACTCCGCACGCGGGTGAATTTGAATCTCTTTTCAAACTGAGTGCAAACGCAGAGAATGCAAAAGCGATGGCGAAAAAATACAAATGCACAATTTTGCTAAAGGGCCCGACCGATTACATTGCATCCCCTCTTCGCTTAAAGGCAAACACAACTCATGATGTCGGAATGACAAAAGGCGGAACCGGCGATGTGTTAGCAGGGCTTTGCGCCGCAATCTTCTCAACCCAAAAATCTGCATACAAATCTGCGTGCGCCGCCGCATTTCTAAACGGCTATGCAGGAACGCTTCTTGCAAAAAGGATGGGTCCGAATTATTCTTCGCAGGATTTGGCAAACGAGCTTGCGGTTGCCGCGCACGAACTCTCCAAAAAATAAATTAAAAATTTGCCACACATCCAATTTTTCCGAGATATTTTTTGTATTTTTATACATTCAATTTTTTTTCAGCCACAAACCCATTAAGTTTAAAACCATTCCCTTCCTGCACTAATTAGTAAAGGTGATCCAAGATGACAGACGTAGCACCAGGTAAGGAATTTGTTTTCAAAATGCCTGAAGGTAGCGTAGTTGGCAGGGCAAGAAACCTTGACGAGCTAATACAGCTTGTGAAGACCGCGCCATTGCCTGCCGTGCTTTATCACGCCAAGGGAAACCATTTCGCCCCATGGCTTGATATGATTGGCAGAAAACAAACTTCAAAACGGCTTTCCGGGCTTGTAATAAACGACAAGACCGTGCGAGTGGCACTGCTTAGGGCATTGCGTTCCTGACCTTTTTTAATATTAACTGGCCAAGTTAGCTCATGCTCTATACATTAGCAGTCAGTGCCATCTGCGGTTTTTGCGCAAAATTATCCGATTTTGCATCCGAGCGCCAATTACAAGTGCCTAAAGTATTTGCCATTCTAAGTTCAATTATCTATGGTGCCGGGCTTGCATTTTTAACAATCTCAAGCCCACTTTCCTCTCTCTTTTTGGCGCTCGCATTTGCAAGCACGGTCTGCCAAAAAATTGACCATCCGCTTCACATGCTCGGCTTAGCAGTATTCACAGGATTTATACTCATATTCCCAATCTCTTCATTTGACGCCCCGCTCTTTTGTCTGTTTTTGGCGCTTGCAATATTTGACGAGCTTGAGCTGAAAATTTTTGGCTCCCTCTCTTTTCTTTTTGAGAACCGGCTCTTTGTGCCAATCGGCGCGTTTTTGGTTTTTGCATACACTGGGCAAATAATATTTTTAGCCTCCATTTTGGCATTTGACATTTTCTACCGGCTTTGCGAGTTTGTGTTCAAGGATTATTTAGTATCCGCTACAAAGCAAAAACAATCCGGCAAAACAAAGCACATCTTGGAATAAAATAATCGGAATAAAAAACATAAGATAAAACAAACCCGCAAAAACAAAGAACATCTCGGACTAAAATAATCGGAATAAAAAATCCAAAATAAAATCAACTAAAATTCAATTCGGGTTTGCGGGCGGCCCCGAGGCCGCCTCGGGCTCAATTTTGTTTTTTGGTTTTGCATTTTTGTATTCAAGCTTTTTGCTTGCGCTTTTTTTTGCTTTTTATTCCGAATTATTTTTGTTTTCAAATTTTTTGCAGGTTTATTTTGCAATTCTGCATTTTTTTCAGCGGAAAACAGCCTTAGTTTGTTTATTTAACATATTTTTACAAATACATCTATGGCAGATTTGCGCTTTTTGGCACATTTTCCCTTCATTGATGAGGCGAAGGTTTACGCAAAAGAGGCAAAAATACAACTCACGGATGAAAATTTGCGTGGGGGAGAAGAGCGCCTTCGCCAGGCGATTTCCGATGGAAAAATTCGCTTATTGGCAACCGGCTTATCCGAAGAGCTTGAGCGCCATATCTCATACTATGCCGCAAGCAGGGCAATACTTGCCGCATGGGCAAACAATTATGCAAAAAAAAGAGTCGCGGTGGCAGAATCAAAAACAGCATCGGATTATTTGAAAAACTCCCAAGACCGCACCTCAAATTATTTTGAGCTTCTTGCCTCAAGCCTGAAAATAAAAATAACTCCCGCAAACGCTTCCGATGTGCAGGGAAGAAAAGGAGTATTTCTAATCCCGTTTAGCAGTTATCTTCTATATACGCCCAGAGACATTCATTTCAAGCTCTCAAATATGGAGCTTGACAATGGAAATGTGAAAGTGACTCAACATCAGGCGGAGCGAATATTGGAAGAAGCAATAAGAAAGCGGCTTGACGAGTCTGCCCTGCCGCGCATGCACGAACCAAGTCAGCAAATAAAAAATGCGATTATGCGTCTGTCCGCGTTTTTGCCAAAGGAAAAAATCGAGCCATCCAAAATAGAAAAAAAAGATTTCCCACCCTGCATTCTAAAGCTCATAGAGCATTTGAATTCATCAATAAACGTTCCGCATTCGGGTCGGCTTGCGCTTGCAATTTATCTGATAAAAGCCGGGCTTACCGACGAGCAAATTGACTCTGTTTTTTCTGGCGCGCCCGATTACAATAAGGAAACGACAATTTACCAAATCCAGTACATCCGAAAAAAAGCTTACTCTGTTCCCTCTTGCAAAACGATGGACACTTATGGCATCTGTATTGCATTGTGCAGATGCAACAATCCTGCAAACTATCGCGAGGCATTGCACTCAAAATTTGCCGCGCTTTCAATGCAGGCTCAAAAGGAGGCTGAAACAAATGGATAACAAAACAATTCAGCCCAATAATTTTGATGCACAAATTTTGGAACCCGCAGTTTCATCTTCAGACAATGCAGTTCAATCCTCAAACCCATCGTCTCCTGCGCCCGCGCTGTGGCTACAGGAAAAATTTCGGCAATATTATGCAAATGCGCGCCCGCAGGTACAGCAGGTTGAAAAACGCGAATTCGGATTCGGAAGTTGGGAGAAAAAAATCGAGTTCCGCCATCTTTGTTTTGAAAATCCTCAAAGCTTGTGGATGCGCCTGAGAAAGGATGCGCCACTTTATGTTTCCTGCTCCGCCGCCTATTACGAATTTCCTGCCAATAGGCCAATGCCAAACAAGCACTGGCTGGGCGCAGATATAATTTTTGATTTGGACGCCGAGCCGGATGCAATTTCGCCATTTATTCTGCAAAAGACTCTTGATGATGTGCGCTCAAAAGCGATTACATTAATAGAAGATTTCCTGATTCCGGATTTTGGATTCTCGCAGGATGAGTTGCATGTAAATTTTTCGGGCTCCCGAGGTTATCACGTTCGCGTGTATCACAAGGATTCACAAGTGCTCGGGCGCGCAGAAAGGCGCGAAATAGTTGATTACATAGAAGGCGTTGGGCTGGCATTTGAGGATTTTTTCTCCGAAGAAGCCATCGGCGATTCCGACAATGCGCACCGGCATTTTAGCAGGTTAGCCGGTCCCAGCCCGAATATGGGCGGCTATAAGGGAAAATTCGCAAGAAGAATTATCAAAATGCTCAACGATCCGGCTTCCGCCGCTCTCATCAGTCCAAAACTCAAAAACGCAGAAAATGTAAAACGCCTAATCTGCGGAATTGAAAAAGGCAATTGGTCTGCAGTGCAAATTCCGCATGCGGTCGAGCAGTTTAGAAAAATATTTTTGCAAACCTCTCTGCGTCTTACCAATCAGGTGGAAACGGATGCAAACGTCACAATAGACACCTCAAAAATTTTGCGCCTGCCAGATTCAATTCATGGTGGAAGCGGAATGCTTGCAAAATCAATTCCCCCTTCAAAAAAATTGTGCGAATTTTCCCCGCTTATCGATGCTTTGGCATTTTCAATGAAAAAAACCCAGCGAGTGCGCACATTGCGAAAAATCCCATCCCAAGAATTCGGCGCTCAGACATTTGATGAAATTGCCTGCGCGAAGGAAATAGAATTGCCTGAGGCTTACGCGATTTATCTTGTGTGCAAAAAGACGGCAGTACCGATAATTTGATGGGCAAATTTTTGGAGTTTTCTCTTTTCTCTCTCAATCGCTTTTCAAACTTTTGGCTTTTCCTCTTCAATAGCAAAACTCATTTTGAGCTCTTTTAATTTTGTATTAAGTTGGCGGTATTGCACTCCCGCCATATTGAGCATTCTTTTGGAGGCAAGCACCGATTCACTCTTGCCGTATTTGTCGGACAAATAAACAATCTCCTTAATGCCTGATTGAATAATCACTTTTGCGCACTCGTTGCATGGAAAAAGGGCGATATAAATTTTCGCACCCCTCAAATTTTTTGTAGAATTTAAAATCGCGTTCACTTCCGCATGCACAACATACGGATATTTTGTGTCGTTTGCATTTTGCGCGTGCCTTGCCCACGGAAGCGCATCGTCCGAACAGCCTGCCGGAAATCCGTTGTATCCGATACCAACAATCTTGTTGTATTCGTCCACTATGCAGGCGCCCACTTGAGTATTTGGGTCCTTGCTTCTTTGCGCTGATAAAAGCGATATACCCATGAAATATTCGTCCCATTTGATGTAATCTTCGCGCTTTCCAATTTTTTCTTCCATGGACATATATGTGTAATGAAATTAATAAAATGCCCTTAAAAACAAAATTTGAAAACAAATAAAGCTGAACAAAAAACCAAAAGTAAATCAAACTCTAAAAAATACCCCTCGGAACAAAAAACAAACTCAATCAACTAAAATTCGATTCGGGTTTGCTGGCGGCCCAAGACCGCCTCTTTGGCCCAATTTTGTTTTTTGTTTTAGATGTGGCTTCTTCGTTGGTTTTAGCAAGCAGAAAAGGGATTAAAATCCTCTCACTCTTAATATATTTATGAAAAGCCAAACCATTTTGCTAATATTGGTGGCAATCACCCTAATCGCTCTCTTCTCATTCACGCGCCTTTTCAGCGGCGCGTCCGAAGTGGATGCAAAAAAATTCTTCGAAGAGGATTTGACTCAAAGCTATCCGAGTGCCGACCTTCGCGAAGTGTTAAATACCACCAAAATAGGCGAGGGACCAGACAGCTACTATGCCCTAAAAGCAAGAGTGTCATACGGTCTCTCCACTCCATGCCCCGAGCGAATAGAAGTTGAATACCATTACCCCGCAAGAAATTTCCTAAAGCGCGATGAGAAAATAGTTTCAGGCTGTGCCGTATGCACCGGCGATTCTCTAAACTGTCATATCATCTATCCCGAAGAGGCGGTAATCGCATCCCACACATACAACGGCACAGAAGAAATAACTCAATTTATCAAAACCTATTCTTCGGCCGTCCCTTCCGTTTCAATTCTTCCCGAATACGAAGATGAGAAAAACGTATGGCAGGTGGACTGGTCATCTCCAAAAGCGCCAAACACACTTCGCGTGCTTATCTCCCAAACAAATAACTGCATCATCTCCATAAGTCCGCAAGGCAATTCGCAATAATTTTAGGTGAGTTCAATGTCTTTCAAGCCCGCACCATTCATCAAGGAACAGACGGACGCCGCCAAGAAAAAAATAGGCGATAAGCCCGCTCTTGTCGCTTTATCAGGCGGGGTTGACTCATCGGTTGCCGCGCTCATTGTACACAACGCAATCGGAAAAAATTTGCACGCGGTCTTTGTAGACACCGGGCTTATGCGCCAAAACGAAGCGGAAAATGTAAAAAAGGCATTTGCAAAAAGCGGGCTGAATTTGCAAATAGTAAACGCATCCGAAAAATTCTTCTCAAAACTAAAAGGCGTAACCGAGCCTGAAAAGAAACGAAAAATAATCGGCGAGCAATTCATTCGTGTATTTGAAGAATACGCTAAAGTTCACGGCATAAAAGTGCTCGTGCAAGGGACAATCGCCCCCGATTGGATTGAATCCGGCGGAGCAGGTCGCGACACAATAAAATCTCATCACAACGTCGGCGGTCTGCCCGAGAAAATGGGGCTTGAGCTTTTCGAGCCATTGCGCGACTGCTACAAACACGAGGTGCGCATCCTTGCAAAAGAGCTTTCCCTTCCAAATGAAATCTGCGAGCGCCAGCCTTTTCCGGGTCCGGGATTAGCAGTTAGAATAGTCGGCGAAGTCACAAAAGAGCGGGCGGAAATAGTGCGCAAATGCTGTTTCATAGTTGAGGAAGAAATTGAATCCGCTTCAAAATCTGGCGAAATTGAGCGCCCTTGGCAATATTTTGCGGCCCTGCTGGATACGAAAACAGTTGGGGTGCGCGGAGATGAGCGCTCTTATCATTATACTGTCGTCGTGCGCTCTGTGCGCTCTTTGGACGGAATGACTGCAAACTTTTCGCATCTGCCTGCAAAACTGCTTGAGAAAATTTCCTCACGCATCACAAATGAGGTGCGCGAAGTCGGACGGGTTTTGTATGATATTACAAATAAGCCGCCATCAACGGTAGAATTGGAATAACTCGCTTTATACGGAAGTATCTCTCATGGCACGCCACAAAGATTTTTTTATGCCGTTTGATGAGGCCATGCGGCTTGTTGCAGACCTGCTTCAAATCCCGCTCATCAATCTCAAGCCGAAGTTTGAAAATTTTGTCTACAATGCCGCGAAAGAGAAAAAAATTCCCTCCGGCTCCCTGAAGTGGATGCTTTCTTTTTCGGACAATTACAATAGCATTATTCTTCGGCCGCTCTCTTCCCGAACCTGCATTGAAATAACAAAAAGCGCATACCTGCACAAATTAAACGGCTTTGACTGGAAAGAAAAATACAAAATTCTGATAAATTCCTTTCCAACTTCCATCCATGCTTCCCGTGGCAAGTATTCCACATCTACCGACACTCCAAGACGCTGGTAAGCTTGTGCGACCCGCTTTACTAACTCGCTTTTATTCTTTCATATGCTTATTTTTTCATGAAACTTCTCATCATAAACTTAGGCTCCCAGTACACTCATGTAATCTGGCGCACAATGCGCGACATCGGAATTGAAGCAGTGATAAAGGAGCCAAACGTTTCTGCATCGGACGCCGACTTTTTTGACGCATACATTTTATCCGGTGGTCCTTCCTCCGCATCAAAGATGACTCCCAATGCGGCTCACCGAATACTTGAAGCCGCAAAATCCGGCTCAAAGAAACCAATTCTTGGAATCTGTCTTGGGCACCAATTAATGGCTCATGTGCTCGGCGGCGTTGTGGAAAAAGGCTCGTCCGCAGAGTATGGAATTTCACAAATATCTGTTGACAGGGCAGAATCCATAATGGAGGGAATGCCGCACAAATTCAATGCATGGGTATCTCATTTTGACGAGGTAAAAAAAATGCCCCAAGATTTTATTGCGCTTGCCCACTCCTCTACCTGCAAATACGAAGCAATGGTGCACACTTCCCTTCCTCTCTTTGGCGTGCAATTTCATCCGGAAGTCTGGCACACCGAGCATGGGGAAAAAATTCTTGAGAACTTTGTGAAGTTGGCTCAAGAAAAAAATAGAAAAATTGCATAACTCAGTTATATTCTTCTTTTCCACATTGTTCCAAGGTTTTTTTACGCACGACGATAATTTGTGTATCTATAAAAAAAGACTTTGCGGGAGAAGGGATTTGAACCCCTGTAGGCGCTAGGCCAATAGATGTCTCAGAAAACAATTATTCTAAGACCATAAACGAGGTATGTTGACGTGGCTTAACCCTGGATGTTTCCATTCTGGATTCTTTCTTTTTCCCAGGGCTTTTTCTTTCTATAAAGAAAGAAAAAGGCCTCTTGAGTCTATCGCATTTGACCGGACTCTGCCACTCCCGCAGAAGTATTTGTGCAATAAGGTATTAAAAATGAGTTGAATCTTTCAAAGCTCAAAATTTTAAAAAAATAAAAAGAAATTAATCGCCTATTCCTTCCGCTTTTACCTTGAAAATGCATTCCCCTTCAGGCATGGAGGGCGAATCAATAAGTCGCGCAATTCTCTTTTCCTCTTTGCCTTTTCTAAAGTAAAGCCGGTAAGTCGCCGCATGCGCAAGCACATGCCCTCCAACCGGAGTTGTCGGGTCGCCAAACATCAGGCCCGGATTATCCATCACCTGATTTGTGATATAAATCACCAAATTATACTGGTCCGCAAGCTTTTGCAACTGATGTATGTGCTTATTGAGTTTCTGTTGCCTTTCTCCAAGCGCCCCTCTTCCAACATAATCCGAGCGGAAATGGCTTGTAAGCGAATCAACAATAATTAATTTTATGTTGTGCTTTTTCACCATCTCCTCCGCCTTTTCAATCAGAATTATCTGATGGTCGGAGTTTATCGCTTTTGCAACATGTATATTTTTCAGCACTTTTTCAGCGTTCATTCCCTGTGCAATCGCAAGCTGGGAAATTCTCTCAGGCCTAAATGTGCTTTCACTGTCTACAAAAAGCACTCCTGAGTCCTCTCCAATCCCTCCCTGCTCAAGCGGCTTTTGCACATTTACCGCCAACTGAAAACCGACTTGGGATTTTCCAGAGCTGAATTTTCCATAAGCCTCGGTGATTGCCATGCTCTCGGCGCCCCCGCCGATAAGCTCGTCAAGGCTTTTTGAGCCGGTGCTGATTCTTCTAATCTCCTTTCTTCTCTCAAGTATATTATCCGCAGTCTCATATCCCATCTCAAGCGAATCTCTTGCGGCGGAAATTGCCTTTTTGGCGGTTTCCACTCCAAGGTCCGCAACCTCTTCAAGCTCATAAGGAGAGGCAGCTGCAATTTTTTCAAAATCAAGATAGCCTGCCTTTCTTAGTTTTTCCGCGGTTACGGCGCCAATCCCCGGCAAATCCTCAAGCGTCACCGCTTTTTTGGGTTTTGCAGAGTCATCAATATCCTCTTCCATCACCATCACCGCTTCCTGTTCGTTTTTCCTTGCCATAATATCACCTTCAACCAATATTATACTTCTGCTTTTTTGTGCGGCATTTGCCGCTTGTTTTTCTTTTATTTTTCCTCATCTTTGCAACTTCTGGTTTTCAAACACCAACAGCCGCAGCTTTCCAATCTTTAGAGTAAAAAATTCCTTTCCGGTTTTTTGAGAAACGTTTTTCCAAATCGCGCCCACGTCGCGAAAAACAGTTTTTCCCTCGCGCGTATCGTATTCGGGTTGAACTACCCTATACTCCGGCTGCCTCGCCTCAAAACCCGCATTTTCAACATTTTGGTTTTCCGGCATTTCGCCATCGCCGGCATTTTCCTCTTTCATCCGATTCACTTCCACTAAATTCCTTGGCGAAATTTAGCAAAAGAGATGGCACAGCTAATGGTTTATAAACCGCGGAAAGGGTAGTTTTCCACTGCAAAAATAGCTATTCTTCTTCCTCTGCCCCATGCAATTTTTCCAAATATTCTTCTGCGTTCTTGAGCATTGCCTGCGCATTCTCAAAAGTGACCATCTTAAGTGCCCGGTCATAAGGAACCCATCGCGCCCCCTTGTGCTCATGCGAAAGCCGAGTTGCAATTTGCGATGTGCGCGCAATCATAAATGTGACTCTTTTTGATTTTGAACGCCCGATTTTGCCTCCGAACTGGTAGGCATATTCATACCTGAATCCGGGCAATATCACCACTTGCGTTATGCCTGTTTCCTCTTTCAATTCACGCCGGGCTGTTTGCTCTTCAGTCTCGCCCTCTTCAACATGGCCTTTTGGAAAATCCCAATGCCCCGCTTTGTAATGCATAAGAAGATAGTACCTGTTTTTTCCGACTTGGCGGTAAAGCACAAAGCCGCATGAGTGCTCTTGCATGAATTTGTATGCATAACAATTCATTTAAACAAAAGCAAATATGTGGCTATTTACGGGAAATCAAATTATTGGACTGTGCATTTGCCTGCAATCGGTTTTGCACCTATTTGCGTCCTTCCTGCAATGTCTGTTGTATCATATTGAAATGTCACATTATAGCTGTAATAATCATAGCTCACCGCATTGCAGGCGCTAAATCCGGATATGGAAATGTTTCTGTGAGAGCCGGGGCCAATAGTCCAGCCGGTTCCAAGGTCCGCTTCAATGTCTCCTACATATATTTTCTTTAGAATTACTCTGTCCGTTTTTTTGTTTGTAATCTTCAGATAAACCGTGCTTCCGATTTGGGCCCATTCATCTATTGTAAATGGATTAGCCGCGCCCGACCAGTATGTTTTGGAGTTTGCATCCATTGAACTTGCTCCGGAATCTCCAAATCCGCCGACAAGCAGCAGACCGATAAGCGATACAATGAGTACCATTGCAAGAAGAACCAAGTACTCCGCCGCCGCTTGCCCTTTTAGCCCCATTTTCTCACATTGCTCCTTAATTATTTAAGCTTATTAAAACATTGCCTTTGCTCTTCCTCGAAAAAAGAAAATCGCAAACAAAAATGCAACGAAGCAATAAAAAAAACAAAGAAAACGGGGAAAACAACTGCAAAGAAAAAAACAGCAAAGAAAAACACAACCCCAATAAAAAAAGCTTTGGCAAATTATTTTTTGTTTTTTAATGATAGCGATATCCTGATTGATAATTAAGCTTTTGCCCCATATTCTCATATTATGTCCTTGTTCGGAACAAGCGGAATCCGCGATATCTGCCCGCAAATCATAAGCCCCGCGCTTGCGATGGTACTGGGAAACATATTCGCGTCCGGCGCAAAAACAATCGCGGTCGGATATGATTCACGTCAAAGCGGGCAAATGCTCTCATCTGCCCTTTCATCCGGTGCAATGCAATCCGGTGCGGACGTGCACAATTTGGGTATCTGCGCAACCCCGACTCTGTGCCTTTATACAAAGCAAAACAAATGTCTGGGCGCAATGATTACCGCATCTCATAATCCGCCGCAATATAATGGAATAAAACTTTTTGAAAACGGAGCCGAGCTTGCATCCGAAAAAGAAAAAAAAATCGAGTCCGCGCTTTTGAACGCGCTCAAACACTCCGATGTGCAAAATGGTAATCTCGCATCATGCAATTTGCCCTCTTTCACTCAATGGCAAAAATGCGGGCAAATTTTTCAAAAAGAGCAGGAGGCAAAAAACGAGCATCTCTCACTTCTGCTCTCCTCAATAGATGTCAAGCTGATAAAATCAAAAAGACCGAAAATAGTGCTGGACTGCGCAAACATGGCCGCATGTTCTCTCATGCCAACCGCCCTAAAAGAGGCGGGCTGTGAAGTGATAGAGCTCAATTGCAAATACGGTCCGCCATACGAACGCGATTTTGAGCCGAGCGCCAAAACCCTTTCCTCCCTGTGCTCAAAAATAAAAAAAACCGGTGCAAACCTTGGCATTGCGCACGATGGGGATGCGGACAGGGCAATAATCGCGGATGAAAATGGCG
>JBAZLL010000012.1:0-25289 GCA_041650255.1 Candidatus Micrarchaeia archaeon
TCCGCGCAAACCGGTGATTCCGCCAAATACTGGTCTTCAAGCGCATCTCCAATAGCGATAATCGATTCCCGTCAAATCAACACTTCACTTGAATTGGTGCTTGAGAACCGGGCAGGTGCGCAAATAACAATACATAATGCAAGTGTGAGTACAAAAGCCGGCATTTATTCCAACTCAACATCAATTCGGCTGGCTCCGGGCGCAACCGCAACAAGCTCGTTTAGCGTTTGGCAATGCTCGGCGCGGCAGCCCGCAAGCTATGATATCATTTTCTCATACTCATTAGACGACATCAACCTGACTCAAAAAGGTCTTAAGCCGCTATATATTTTGTGCAATTAGTTTTTCTCTTTTTTAAAAGCGGTTCTGGCAACCAAAATCAGTGCCAGAATAATAATCAAAATCACAAGCACGGCTATTGCCTGTGCAATAAGCATATAATCAAATTCGCCTTTTGCACCCGCTCCCGTCGCTATCTGTGCATCAAAGATTTTCGGAGCTTCAAAGTAGGTGATGTCTTCTCCAGAGCGGTTTCCAAACAAAATATATTCCCTGCTCAAATTCCCGCTATATTCCTTTCCAACATTCCACCTAAATACAATTTCATTTTCATTTTGCAAAATTTCATCGGGGTAGTCTTTCTCAAATCCTATGTCCGAAATTTTTTGTGCAATCTGTGAAGAAACTCTTTCCTCAAGCACTCTTGATTGGTTTGCGCCTGCCTGTGCAAAAATACTAAATCTCATTTTCACTGCCTGCTTTTGATTGGCAATATTCGCGGTTTCAATCTGCCGTGCATAATTTTCGCCTTCCCTGCTTGAGAGCACTCGTTGCTCCGGCGCATCCGACAATATTGGCGGCGCTCTCCTTATCTGAAATTTGTATGGGCAATCTGCAATCTCAAACACTTTCTGCCCATAATTATATTCATCCTTTCTTGCCACAAAGTCGTATTTTCCGTTTTCTTTTGGCCAGAATGCGCCATATCCGTTTGAATCGGTAGTCACTTCGCTTACAAACTCCCTTCCGCCCGCATGAGAATAAAGGGAAAGCAACACATTTCCAAGCGGAACCCGCCCATAAACAGTTCTTGCAATAATGCCTTCCTGTGCGCACGCGTCAAGTATTTCAATACTAATTCGTTTTTCTGCGGGCGCAATATATTCTCGCGTGTCTTTGAAAGTATCATATCTTTCTCCGGCAGGAATGTCTGTGCCTTGTGCATAAGCATAATCCGCTTCCACCTGACTTTCATTAAGCCAAATGGTAATATTTTCATTATAATTTGCATATCTGTTATTATCGCACCCGCAAGGTCCGTTGTGTATGCACACACAATAAGACGCGGCAAGCGTTCCTGCAAAAACCATTAGCAAAAGCGAGAACATCCAAACTTTATTCATAAATTTATTTTCCTTCCCGCCTTTATATATTCTGCCCTCTCCTTTTGCAATTTCAGATATTCTCTCCCTGATATTTTCCGCTGTATGTGCTCGCCGCTTTTTTCTCCAGTCTGATAAAAACAAGTTGCGCGACTTTCGCATTTTTGTGCACGAGCAATCCGTGCGGATTTGAAACAACAAGCAATGCCTCGCTTCTTCCCTTATATCCCGGGTCCCACACGGCAGTCTGAACGGACGCGCCGCATCTTAGAACGCTTGAGCGGCTTCTTGCAATCGCCGCCGCATCTGGTGGAATTGACACTATTTCATTAAACACTATCTTGTAGGCGCCGGCTTTGAGCTTGATGGGTTTTTCATCATCCCATAAAATTTGTTTTGCTTTTGCAAGCCTTCGCTTTGAATTGTCCCCGTCAATTTCGCCGTCGGTTTCAAATTCCCACACGCTTTGCAGGCTCAAATCCACTCCTGCCGGCTGGTACTGCCCCTGCCAAATTGTGCCCTCAATCATATTTTCAAATTCAATGTCCTTGCCGGTTATAATCATCAAAACCACCCGCACTCTTCGTTCTAAAATACAGACCCAACAAATAAAAATAACCCTCGCCCTAATCATATTCTATAATGGTGAATTTTCATGCTTCGCTCGCCCGTAGTCTGCATTCTGGCACACGTTGACCATGGCAAGACGTCTATCCTAGATTATATCCGGGGCAGTGCAATCGCAAAAAAAGAGCCGGGCGCAATCACACAAATGATTGGCGCTTACTATTTGCCAAAAAATTCAATCGTGCAGGTTTGCGGCCCGCTTGCTGCGCAGGCAGAAGCAATGCTAAAAGTTCCAGGCCTTCTTTTCATAGACACTCCGGGGCACGAGGCATTCACTTCAATGCGCGAGCGGGGAGGCTCAATCGCCGACATCGCCATTTTGGTAATTGACATAATGCAGGGCATTCAGCCGCAAACAGTAGAATCTCTTAAAATTCTCAAAGCAAACAAAACCCCATTTCTCATCGCACTCAATAAAATTGACCTTCTTCCGGGATGGAAAAAACAAAACACTTCCTCATACGCACAATCCCTGAAGATGCAGAGCCCGCAGGTGCAAACCCTTCTTGACGAGCGGCTCTATACAATAATGGGCACACTCTCCGAGCTTGGTTTTGAGTCCGAGCAATACGACCGTGTCACAGATTTCACAAAACAGCTCACAATGGTTCCAGTCTCCGCAAAATCAGGGGAGGGGATGGCGGAATTGCTTCTTTATCTTTCAGGTCTATGCCAAAAATTTCTTTCAACGGATTTAATCTCCGACGTGTCCGGGTCCGCAAAAGGCTCCATCTTGGAAGTAAAAGAGGAAAAAGGGCTTGGCACTACATTAGATGTAATAATTTATCAGGGAACAATTTACAAAAATGATTTAATCGCATTCGCAACCACCAACGGTCCAAAAGTTGCAAAAATTCGCGGGCTCTTGCGCCCTCCTCTTGTGGGAGAGGCAACCGGCTCTCTGAAATATGTTTATATGGACAGCATTCCCGCCGCCGCAGGAGTGAAAATTTATGCTCCGGATCTTGAAGGTGCGCTGGCAGGTTCTCCTCTTGTGGTCGTATCATCTGAAAATCTGGCTCCGGAAATAGAAACCGAAATTCGCACCACTTTGGACAAAATATTGGTAAATGAAAATGTTGTCGGAGTGGTTGTAAAGACAGACACTTTGGGTTCAGCCGAGGCATTTTTGAGATTGCTTAGGCAGGCGAATATTCCTGTAAGAGAAATAGGCATCGGGCCGGTTCTGAAAAAGGACGTGATTTCTGCATATACTACGTCAATGCAAAACAAATATGTGGGTGCAGTGCTTTCATTCAACGTCGCAACCTTTGATGATGCAATTGAAGAGGCAAAAAATTGTGGCATTCCGATTTTCAACTCAAAAATAATTTACAATTTGCTTGACAAATATATTGAATGGGCGCAAGAGCAAAAGAAAAAAGACACCGAAAAAATAATGTGCGCCTCAACTTATCCTGCGCAAATCATCGTATTGCCAAACTGCTTTTTCCGCCTTTGCAAGCCGGCAATATTCGGGGTTGAAATAAAAGTCGGAAAACTCAAGGCAAAAGCACCCATAATGAACGAGCAGGGCGAAATGATTGGGCAGGTAAAGGCAATACAACACAACGGCAAATCCGTTGAAGAGGCAAAGGCAGGCGATCAGGTTGCCGTATCCATTGATGGACCTTATTGCGGCAAGACCTTCAAGACCGGCGAATCGCTTGTCACATATATTGGTCGCGAGCAGGAAAAGCTTTTGGCGGAAAAATGCTCTGGAGAATTTTCAGAAGAGGAAAAACTGCTTTTGGGAAAAATAATTCAAATAGAAGCTTCAAGATTGATAAAATAAATAAAATTAGCAAACGTTGGCAGAGGTCATCCGATTCGCCGTAGCTCTTTGATTTTTCATCCAATTTTCGCAACTATCACAACGTAATTCTTTCCCCATTTTTTCGCGCATTTTGGGCATGTTGTATACCACATGTACATTTTTTGCATCAAATATCCTTTTTCTTTTACAACTTTTTCAAAATCCTTGCACCATTTGCCTGTGTCTCCAAACTGCCCTTCATAAACTTTTGAAAAATATTTTCCGCTCATCTCAACATTTTCCAATCCCGTCACTTCCTTGTCCACCGCCAAATACATATCCATGTTAAACATCGAAGTGTGATCCGACAAACAGAGCCAATCTTGGCATTTTGTTCCCGCCTCGTCAAGCTTCTTCATAATCTTGGTAATTTCCTGCCCGAATGTGAGTGGCATATAAAAAAGACAGAAGACCTTTCCTTTCACAAACTTTTTCGCGCTCCACGAAAATACCTTTCCATCCCAAGGGGCTGGGTCAAATTTTGGGCAGCATTCTTTTTCCATTAAAACACCTTAGTTGTTTCTCTCATTCTTTTTCATTTTAATCAATTCACTGCCGTCTTGCAACTTTTCCAAATTTTGCATAAGGTTTAGCCGAAGCTGAATTCAAATACTCAAAAACAATTTGCGAAATTCTCATTCCCTCGCTAATTTTTATCGGGAACGGAGCCATATTCACAATCTCAAGTACCTGATGATTATCGCTTCCGGGTTGCACAAGCGCGGACGTCACATGTACAGCCAAACCCATTCGCGCATATTTGCTTCTTCCCTCAAGCGTTCCCATAATATCCGGTGCAAGCCTGATTTTTTCTCTGGTAATTCCATGGCACATTGCGCCCGGCTCAAGTATGATAAAATTCCATTTATGTTCCTCAATTGAATCGGAGAAATGAGTCTTGTCCAAATCAATTATTTTTTTGCCGAGCACTTCTTTTTTAAAAACCCAGAATTTGCCCTCAAGGGTCAAATCCACAGACGCTCCGCCAATTTGCGAGCTCTCAAGCTTTGGGGTAAAAACAATTCTTTTGGCGGCAATCTCCCTTTTTATATCCAAATCAGACAATATCATGGGAAAAATTCCCAGGCATAGCTTATATATATTGCATGCCAAATGTTAAATGGTGTATATTTATGTCTCCGAGGTTCGACCAATCAAAATTTATTAAAAGGGCAAAGGAAGGTTTGCAAACCGAAATTGCCTCTCCAGACCATATTCTGGTGCAAGTTGTTAGCTCTATCGACGAGCTAAACAAAATTTCAAATCTAATGTACGAGCGGCTCACCGAATGGTATGGACTTCACTTCCCCGAATTCAAGCACAAAGAGCCCGTCAAATATGTTCAGGTAGCCCTCGCATTTGACCGCGCGCACCCCGACAAGCAAAAGCTTGCGCAAATCGTCGGCCCAAACGCAGACTCAATTCTTCATCAGGCAAACAATTCAGTCGGTGTGCATTTTTCAGACGAAGACATGCAGATGCTAAGAGAAGAGGCACGTACAATTCTCATGCTTTTTGAACTCAAGGAGAAACAGGAAAAATATGCAGACGCACTTGCAACTCGCCTTGCTCCAAACATTTCTGAGCTTGCGGGTCCGGCAGTCGCGGCAAAATTAATTGCGCACGCCGGCGGACTGAAAAAGCTTGCATCAATGCCCTCTTCAACAATACAGGTAATCGGGGCGGAAAAAGCGCTTTTCAAACATCTCAAATCCGGCTCCCCGCCTCCAAAGCACGGGCTTATTTTCCAGCACCCACTCATTTCAACTGCAACAAGGCGCGCACGAGGAAGAATCGCAAGAGCACTGGCTGCGAAAATAACAATCGCATCAAAAGCCGACGCATTCACAAAACACAATATTGCCGCTCTTCTAAAAGAGAAATTTGAAGCGCGTGCGCAAGACATTCTCAATAAAACAAAGAACGACAAAGACGTTCCATCAACCCGCCCGCCGCAATCATACCCCCGTCGATACGGTGGAGGGCAAGACCGGGGCGATCGAGGCAGCCGACCATGGCAGGGGGGCAACCGAGGCGAAGGCAATTATAGACGCGGTTCTTCTCAAAACTCCGGCAGCAGATACGGGGGGCGCGACGAGCGCGGCGGCAGAGGGGGCGAGCGAGGCCGCTCCAATTTCAGGCACGGCAGGAGATGAGTCAATATGGCACTCAAAATTCTCGCATTTTCCGACATTCATGCGGACGAGGATGCTCTGGACGGTCTTAGAATATTTGCCTCAAGGCAGGATTTTGACATCGTAATTTGTGCCGGCGACCTATCAAATCGCGGTCCTATTTCTTATGTGCAAAATCTACTCGAGCTTTTTGGAGACAAGCTTTATTTTGTCCATGGAAATATGGACTCCTCAAACGTTGTGGATTTTTTGCGCAACCAGCCGAATTATCTTCACGGAAGAAAAGTAAATATCGGAGAATGGAATCTTGTAGGTCTTGGCGGAAGCAACCCAACTCCCTTTTCAACCCCGAACGAACTTTCAGAAACTCAAATTGAGCACATCCTAAATTCTGCTCAAGTGGACGAGCACAGCATTCTTGTGAGCCATCCTCCGCCCAAGGGTATTTTTGATTCCATCAGCGGAGGCTTAAATGTTGGCAGTCAGGCGGTGCTTGAGTGCATGCAAAAAAAGCATCCTCTCATTCTCATTTGCGGTCATATACACGAGCACGAAGGGAAGAAAATAGTCGGAGACACGCTTGTGATAAAGCTCGGCGCCGCAGAATCAAGGCGCGCCGCAATAATCCAAATCGGAGATAGCATAAAAACAGAATTTTTCAAATTCTAAACTTTTTTTGCATTTTCCTTGGATGCTCTCCAAACCCATCGCTGGAAAGCCATTGCAAGCACAACTAGATTAATCATCGTGCCGACAAATGCCTCGCTTACTGCTGCGATTTGTGCATTCATTCCAACTGGTGTAATATCTCCATATCCTATAGTGAAATATGTGGTTCCGCTAAAATAGAATATCGTCTGTTCAAGTTTGCCTATGTCCGAACTCCAGTAATGCAGTCCCGGCGGGTCAAGCAATGTGGCGTTTATGTAATAGAACAGTCCATACGCAAGAATCACTGATATTATAAGAAACACATATTTGTATACGAGCGAACTGACGCTTTTTTGATGAGTAAGTAGCAAATCCCCAAGCAAAACCATTACCATCACAATAGTTCCAAAAAGGAGTATTCCCAATATTGCGGGGGTTTCAAGGGCAACAACCAGTTCTTCCGGAAAGAACAATATACTCCCCAGTAGCAAGAGAACAATTATCCTCGCGGCAAAGTATACTCCCCTGTCCTGAACTTGCCTGACAAACTCGCTAAACACTTTTTCATGCATGTTTCCATTCACTGCTTTTTCCTATATAAATCTGGTGCTTTTTTTTGCAAGAGAATAAAGAGTCTAAAATGGGGGGACCGTGATTTGAACACGGACAACCAGGTCCCAAACCTGGCAGCATACCAGGTTAGCTCATCCCCCCATAAAAAGGAGCAGAATAATTATGCCTGCTCAGAATTAAAAAGTGATATTCACGCCAATTATGGCAAAAAAATTATGAAAAATAAGACGATAAAAAAATTATTTTTTCTCATACACCTTGTTCATCTTATCGCCTATTTCTATTTCGTTTACAACGCTCATCCCATTGCCAAGCACCTTGCCAAACACGGCATATTGCCCATCAAGAAAAGATGCTTCTCCCGTCACAACATAAAACTGCGAGCTTGCAGAATTCGGGCTTTGCGAGCGAGCCATTCCAAGCGAACCCACCACGTGCTTCAAATTCGGTTTTATCTCAAGAGCAATCGTCTTGTCCGCTCCTCCAGTGCCATCTCCGTTCGGGTCTCCTCCCTGCACCACAAAATTTGGTTCAACTCGGTGAAATGTCAGCCCATCATAAAATTTGCTTTTCACAAGCTGCATGAAATTATTACCGGTAATCGGCGCTTCTTTCACAAATATTTCTGCCTCAAATGTTCCTTTGTCCGTTTCAAACACAACGATTGGATTTTTTGCCATAGTTACGACCTCGCTTTCATTTTGTTTTGCAGATGTATTCTGTACTGCAGTTTTGTTTTGCTCCACTGCCTTTGCAGGTTCTGTTCCATAACTTGCCCTTATTGTATTGCCATCAATAATCGTGTTTCCTTCCTGCTGGCTTACACAGCCCGCAAGAAGTGCAATAGCAACTATAACTGAAAATAAAATCACTTTCATTTACTCACCTGCTATTGAGTTTATTCACATTCCAACTTATATTTATTCGCAAAACACACTCAAGCCTGCATTGCTTCTTTTGCATGTCTGTGTATTGCCTGTTTTGTAAGCTCGCCTTCGGCCATTTCCAAATCTACAAACAAATAGTTGCACTTTGACATTTGAGCATAATACTCCTTTTGCCCTTTGATTTCGGCAGATTCCTGTACAAGATTTTCAATGCTTGTCCAAACTGAAAACCAGCCTGCAGGAACAAGAATAAACCCGATTATCTCCACCAGTTTGCTTGCAGACGAACTCCAAACGAGCATTGCATGCAGGCTTAGAATAATCATTCCCGCCGCAAGATACATCAAGCCAGTTTTCTTTCTTTGAGAGCTTTTCTCCTCAAGCCGTTTCATTTCATTTGCAAAATACTCACGGATTTTCTTTTTTGCCGCACTCTCAATTTTTACATCCCTAATCCCTTTTGGCAAATAAAGGCTTACTTCAAATCCACCTGTCGGAGTTTCCTTATACCTTCTTTTTAGCTCCGCCAAAAAGTCTTCGGATAATTGCCTCTTTGAATAAGTTCTTGGGTCAAAGTCTGAAAAAATTTCATCATAATCGTCAAGCCAGAAGCCCATTTCATATATCTTTCTTAGCGGTTCTATCTTTTGTTCTGGCAATTTTTGCATCTGTATTTGTTCATCAATATTTTGATCTAAATTCTTTTTGCCATCTTTCTTCTCGTTCTGTTCGGCAGTTTTTTGCCATACTGCATGCTTCTGCTCTTCTTTTTGCTCTGCCATAATCCCCCTTACGGGCTTCTTCTTTTAAAACCAAGTCAAATCCGCCAAATGCTGTTCAATCCGGCGTCAGGCTGTTTTTGTGCAAATCAACTGATTTAGAAATTCTTTTGCCTCTTTTGATGCGATTGCACTCGCCCACTTATCCGCAGTTTTCCTTTGCTTTTTTGGGTGATGTTTTCCAATAAATAAGCATCTCATCCCGGCTGATTTGGCCGCCTTAAGTCCGGCCGTTGAATCCTCTATCACCAGGCATTCCTCCGGCGCAACTCCAATCATTTTTGCGGCTTTCAAAAATACTTCCGGGTCCGGCTTTCTTTTTTTCACGTCTTCCATCCCAAGAAATTTCATAGTAGAAAGACCTATTGATTCAAGCTGATGCGCTATGTGTTTTTTGTGCCCGCCGGAGGCAACAATTGCTTTGAGCTTGTTTTTTTTCGCCCACTTTACAATTTGCAATGCCCCTTTCACGGGTTTTACTTCCCCTTTTTTGGCAATTTTTTCAAAAAGCTCTGCTCTTTGACACATAATCTTTTTTGCGTCCGCACCATTTAATCCAAATCTTGCAATTATGTCCTTTACAATAAATTCAGAGCCTCTCCCGGTATAATTTGCAAGCCAGTATCTTTCACTAATTTTTATTCCAAACTTTGCAAACACTTCATTAAACGTTTTCAAATGTGCGCTTTCAGAGTCGGACAGCACGCCGTCCAAATCAAAAATAATCGCTTTAATTTTCGGTTTTGAATCCGCATTCTCGCAATTCTTTGCATTAATACCAATCATTTTTGCGTTGTTTGCCACAAGAATCGCGACTCTGTTCTTTTTCTTTGTTTTAATTTTTATCAGAGAGGCGGTTCTTTCTTTTGTTTTTGTTTTTTCATTGTATTCGTCGCTATTTTTCGCATCAAAATAATCTATCCTGCCATTTTGCATCTGCTTTTCATTTGTCTGCATATCTACAATTAAATTTGAATCAAAAATATCGGAATTCACTTTGTCTGTTTTACCAAAATCATTTTGTGCCCAAGCGTCAATATTTTGTCCGTTCGCATTAACTTGCATATCTGACTCGGTTATATTCTGTTCCTGCGCGCTTGAAATATTCTGCACACTTGAATTTATGCCAGAGCGCGCTTTCATTTCAATTTTATCTCCAAATGCAATTTCTGTCCCACGTCTCACCTGTGATTTTGCATCTGCCGCTACTCTCTCCTCAAGAGGAGAAATATTTTTCAAAGAAATAGCCGTGCTTGCATGATTTCGCGCAAAATTTCCGGAATCGTTTTTTGATGTGTTTGCAATAGCTTCTTTTACTAAATTTTTATTCACATTTTGTTCCCCGTTTCTTGCTTTCACTCCTTCAAAATATGCCGCAAGCTCTTTTGCAAACTGCTTATTTCGCAGTTTAATATCCCCTTTTCTCGTGTCATCTCTCTCTTCATCATCTTTCTCAAAAGTTTTTTTCCTTGAATAAAAATCCGCGCCTATAGTTTGGGCAAAAAACCTCGCATTATCAAAATCCCCAACATCTACGAACGTCTCTTTTTGTGCCATTTTTTGTGCAAGCCCCATCGCTTGCGGGCTTCTTGCGTCAAATTGATAATGTTTTGGGGTTTTTGGAACTCCTCCATTAAGCCAGAAGTCAACTCCAATCTTTTTTGCATAATATTGTATCGGCAATTTGAAAATTTTGAGTTGTTCTTCTACAGATTTTGAAAAAAGCCCTTTGTTCATGCGCATGCTCTTGACAAACTCTGTAAGCATTTTATCAACCGTATCGTTTCCGATCACCAGTTCGTTCCCATATATAACTGGCATTCTGCCCTGCCGTTCTGGTTCGATTTTCAAGTTATGTATGTCTTTAACTTCTTGCGAATACGTTGCATTGCCGTTTACATTGCTTGTTTGCACAACATAACTGTCAACATCAAGCCTTATGCTGTGATACACCAGTATTATCCTTTTCACATTGCCCAATACTGAAGTATCTATATCATCTGTGCCACCAAACGCTAACTTGCCATCGGGCATTTGCGTTGCCGCCCTTACTACCGGTCCATCATTGAGTTCAAAAAGAATGTCAATTCCCCAATATTTGTCCGTTTCCTCTGCAGATCTGAAGTCTTTGCCCTCTTCAAAAAAATACCAATTCTGCCAATATTCCTTTATCATTTTTTGCTCTTGGGTGGTCTGCCCCTGCGCAAGTATGTATTCTTCCCCACTATCTTTTGCCTTCCCCCTCACCATGTTCACACTATGGCCTGCGTGCGATTTTCCAACCCCGAAATCCGTATCACGCTCAAACATTTTTGTGAGCTTTTCTCCATTCAAATACTGTCCTTGTTTGCTTTCTAATCCCTCAAAATTCCCATTCTCAAGTCGCTTTGAAACAAGAATTTCTATGCTCTTGAAGCCGTTATTTCTATTCATGTTTGCCGTTCTAGATGGGTTATCCTGTGCAGCAACCATTTGTTTGTCGTCCATTTATGCCTCCCGCATCATTTAGGCAGATTAGGTTTAAATTACTCCGCAATCATAGAACAGTATATAAATTTCACCGCGTTTGCGGGCTTTTTTGCATTGGTGGTCTGTTTGTCTGGTTTTTCAACTCCTCGAAAAATTTTCGCAATATCTTTTCTTCTTTTGTTATTATGCTCCTTTTTGCATGCGCAAGAGGCAAATCAGATTATATATGAAAACGAGCAGTCATTGGCGCTGGCATATCATTCATCTTCAAGGCCCGCCAACTGGAGCGCAGACTCAATCTTCGACCTCCCATTAGAAACAGATTATGTAAAATTCTGGCAGGGCGACGTGTGGGACAGCCAATATGTAGTAAAAGAAGGACATTCAATTTACCTTGTTATAGATTTGTTTTTTGCGCAGTTCATGCACTCAAACAACCCTCTCCCAAACAGGCTGTATCTACCCACCATCCACGAGTCTTTAACTTCACAGCAAATAGGCTCCTGGAACTCCGGTTCATCCATTCAATACGAAATATCAACTCTTATGCCCGTTTCTCAATATTCAAAAGAACGCGGATATCTTCTCAATTCAGTGCAAAGCGTGTCTGATGCAAAGCTCTCTTTTCAAAAGAGCTCCACACTCTACGATACCCTAAAATCATATTCTCAAAAATATTCTCCATTTAACGCGCTTGATTTTCTTGCAAATTCCCCCGGGTTGCCTGTAAAATATTTTGAATCAAGTGTGCAAACTGCCAGGGATTTACACTCTTATTTCTCAAGTGAAGGTCCAAAAGATGCCGATTCATTTGTTTCTCGTTTTTATAGTCCGGAGCAAATTTCAAAATACACTTCTATCTATGTTCCTTCCTCATCTATTCTTGCATTTTTTGAGGATATAATCACAAACGCTCCCGATTCTCTAAACTATGGCAAATATTGGGAGCTTACAATGGCGCAAAGCTCCGACGCCTTAAGCAACGGTGCGACCGCCGCAAATAGCATATTTTCGCGCGCGCAAAATAACGCAGATATCCTTTCAAAAATGGGTGCGAACCACCCCTCCTACTATGGCGCTGCAAGAGAGCCATACTTAAAGTGGAAGAATTTTCTTGCGCAGGTTGCAACCTATACCGATCCAAAATCCGAATTCGTGCAACCTTCAGATGCCGCCTCAAGATATGCGTTTGTTTATCGAACACTTGCTTTCCGCTCAAAAGTCAGCCTATCGCCCTCCTCTCTCCCAATATTTGACGAATTCGGGGCAAACAGCTCACTAGCTTACAATCTTCTCTCATCTCCCGCAAGCGGCTCTCTTATATCTGATGCAATGGAATTTGACAGCAGCCTTTCTGATGCACTGGACGCAATGAATCAAGAGCTGACCACCGCGAAGCAAACTTCCGAATCCCTCAAAAAAGAGGTCGGCGCTCTCAAAGCATACACTACAAAACAAAAACCAGATTTATTTGCCAGCTGGGACGAATTTGACATTTCTTCGCAGACAATTGAAGCATCAGCCGCCGCCGGCTCAATTCCCGATTTATATTCGTCCCTTTCAAACCTTGAGCTTGATGCAAACTCGCAATACGCTCTTGCATCCCAAATAAAAACAACCGATTCGGATTGGGCGGCACTCAAGATGGTTCATTACAAAAATGCATCCACTCTCTTTCTTTCTGCCAAAGCCGATGCAACTTTGTTGAACGAATCAATGTATTACAAATCTGCCGCTGCCTGCACTCTTGCAGAGCAAAATATACAAGCTCTAAGGCAAAAACTATCCCAGCCTTCCCAATCTTCGCAAGCTTATTCTCTGGCAGTTGCATCTGCTTTGCAAAGTTTCAAATCAGCAAATTCCACATTTTTTGCTTCAGAGCGTTCTCTCTATTTGGGAGAGCAATACGATTTGTGCAGAAAATCAATTTCCTCGTCAACCGCCGGACTCAATGTTCTTTCCTCTCCGCAGGCGCTAAAAGAAAATAAAGACATTTCAGCCTCCCTCGCTCTTTTGCAAAAATACATAAAAGCCGGAGAAAAAATGAATGCGGATGTTTCTGCCTATTCGGCAAGCTATGACGAATATTACGGGCTTTATCAAATCGGTGCCTTGGATTCAGACTCGCTCATTCGCGAAAAAATATCCGCAATTCATTTTGATTTGGATTCAATTCTCTTTTCACAAACCGATGATTATCTTAATGCAAGAAAGAATGCAATCGCAATAAGTCAGTATTCTCCGCAAACATTAATTGATTTTGACAAAACATTTTCAAAATATAGGGACGGCTCGCTTTGGTCATTATTTGCGCTTGAAAATTACAACTCTTTAGACTCGCCTTTGCAATCAACACTGAACTCGCAGGAAAAGGCGGCATCATCCGCACTCGTCAAATCCATCTGTTCAAATGCCGTATTTATCGCGGAAAATAATTTCCCTCCAACTTTTTCGCAGGCATACAATATTGGCGGAACTTGGTCTTCCAAAAACAGCATGCCGATTTCTTTCCAATCCGGCGCACAAATTTCATGCCCGTTTGAATATCCGTTTCAAATTCGCGAAATCACTCAAAAATCCCAAAATCTGCAATCGGCATATTCCGCAAACGGACAACTGCGCCTTTCATTGGGCGAAGTTGGTGCAAGCGCGCCAATCTCCTTCACCTTCTCGTCAGTGCAAGTCGCATTTGATGCAAAGCAGGATTCCTGCCTTCTTCAAATATCCAAATCCGGTGCAATGCAGTTGAGTGCGAACTATTCTCTTGATAGCCTGTTTTATTCCCCGCTTGCAAGGCTGAACATCCCTTGGCAATCTCAATATTCTTCTGCAAGCGCAACCTTGCAAAAAGGCAGTGGCGAAAAAGTAAACGGGACTTTTAGCTTTGATGAAAACGCGCAAAGCATTTTGCAATTTGAAATTGCAAAAATTTCAGCAGGAAAATCACAAGCATCCATTCAGGCATATTTGAATTCGCCCGCTTCAGTGCAAAAGCAAAATATGCAAATTGCCCCATCCGAAAAAGGAGGGCAATTGTCCGTTTCCTATATTCTAAACCTCAGCAATTTGCCCAAATGCTCAAAAATAAAAATTGAAATGGATGAAGGCGCAAACTCGTCAATTTCCGGATTGAAAATTTCCTCAACTTCTGCATCTATATCAAATGCGCAGGCAAGCAACGCATTTGGCGCATCCTGGTCCGCAACAATTTCTCCCTCTTCTCAAAACGGTGCCATTCTTCTTTTGGTGTCCTATTATGCAAACGATTCCTCCAACTGGCTTGAGCAAACACTTCTCTCTCTTGAGGCGAAAGCCCGCCTTTACAACGACTCGCAATCCCTGTCTCTTGTTTCACTTGCCCGCTCTGCAAAAGAGCAGGGAAACTACGACACCGCATATTCCTATATCTCCACTTTGGAACAGCGGCTCTCCTCCCAGTCCTCCGACTTTGGGCAGTCCAGAGAGCAATATGAAAAAAGCAAATCAGTTGCAAGCAATTCTCTTGCCCGCATATCAAACATCTCTCTTCTTTGCGAAGACCTAACTCTTCTTGGCGACATAAAAGAATGGCAATCAAATATTGCAAGTGCAAAACAAAAAGCAAGCGCGCTTGAAGCAAAAGGCGATATTTTGGGCGCAAGCTCCACTCTTTCAAGCGCAATTTCCAAAACAAATTCTCAGATGGAAAAGACCGCAAGTGCATATTATTCAAAGCTTTATGCAAATTCCACCCAACTCTCGGATGCAATACTTACTCTTGGGCTTGAGCCGAATATCTCGTTTGCATCCGATGAACATTTATCCTACGCAAAGCGCTCTTTGCAAACCTCGGCGCCTTTGGATGCAATTGAGCATATCATGCTTGCCCAAAACGGACTTTCCAACGCATCTGAATTGGCAATCTCAAGCATTCAATTCAAATTTGACGAACAGCAAAATCAAAAGAGCATTCTCTCATCAAAAATTTTAGCGCTCTCGGGCGAGCTTGGGGATTTTGCATCCGCAAACTCGGCTCTTGAGTCCTCAAAAACCGTTCTTGTAAGTCCGCCGCTACTAAAAAAAGATATTTCAACAATGCAAACCGAGCTTGCAAAACCTTTCACAAAATGGCAAAACAGCCTTCCCGCAAAAGGGCTGGCTGAAAAATCCGCATTTCTTGCGCAAAGAAAAGTCGAGCTTGATGACGCGCAAACCCTTTATGCATCTTACAATGGCAAGCTCATTTCTGCTCAGGCTTCATTGCAATCTGGTGCAAACAGCATGAGGCGAACTGCTTCTCTTTCCATTATATCTCTTAATTCAACTTCCTCTTCAAAAGAGCAGGTTGCGGCTTTGGAGCAAGACCTAAACAGCGTGGACTCTTTGATTGAGAACAACAATTATGCGGACGCAATTTTATTGTCGGATTCAATCACAAAGCGCGCGGTAAAACTCATTCCAAGCACGCAAGCCGGCGCATTTCCAATTGAAATAATTGCAATCACTGCCCTGATGCTTATCGCAATTGCTTATGTTCTATTTTTGAAAAAGCCGCCGGAGCAAAAACCACTTGAGCACAAAACTCTGGCAAAAGACGCAACGCATTCGCAAACTTCTTCAGGGCACAAAACTTTGGCAAAAGAAACTTTTCCCGCCAGTTCAACACTTTCAAAGGAGCAAGCGCCGAGCGCAAAAGAGCAAACCCTGTCTTCACCACCCTCAAATGGTGCCTAAGCGTGCAAATGCCTATTTGGATGCAGGGCAAAAGCGCCTTTAACGTCTGAAATGTCATTCAGTCAAGTGTCGTATCCCATTACGTTTATTTATAAACCTTCACCTCGATAAGATTTTGTGGAAAAACTAAAATATGAAATAGCCGGAGAGGTGGCGCTATCTCCCAATCCCGGCTCCACCATGAAGAAATGGCGCGAAATATTTGCAATTACGCAGACCGAGCTTGCGGGCTATCTAAAGCTTTCTTGCTCCACCATCTCGGACTATGAGGGAAACCGAAGAAAGTCTCCGGGCACTCATATCATTTCTCGTTTTGTGGATGCGCTTTTTGAAATGGACAACGCCCGGGGGAATCCGATTCTTTCAAAGCTGTCCGTAGAGCTCGGGCAGGAATCAGACCAGTATTTTGAAACTCATGAATTTGCCACTTCCATCTCCGCGCTGGACTTTGCAAAACTCATAAATGCAAAAGTAGTGGTAAACGAAGAGCTTATGAAAGTGAAAAAAATTTATGGATACACTCTCATGGATTCGCTCAAGGTAATTTTAGACATGCCCTTCACTCAATTCCACAAGCTTTATGGCACGATGTCCGAGCGCGCATTTTTATTCACGCGCGTATCCACAGGTCGCTCGCCGATGGTAGTGATTCGCGTCACTCCGATGAAGCCCTCGCTTGTGATATTGCATGGCATTGATGAAGTGGACAAACTCGCGCTAAAAATTGCCGAGAAAGAGCAAATCCCGGTTCTAATTACAAAAACAGACCTGCCCAAAATCAGGGAGGCACTAAACAAACTATAGGTGATTTTTATGACAATTGCTTCTGGAATAGTCGGATATGGTGCATACATTCCCCGCTTCAGGATAAAACCTGACGATATCGCCCATGTTTGGGGCGAGGAAGCCGCCCGCATAAAAAGCGGGCTCGGACTTGAGGAAAAATCAGTTCCCGATTTGGACGAGGATGCGGCAACAATGTCTGTTGAAGCTTCAAAAAATGCAATTTTAATGGCAGGAATAGAGCCGGAGCGAATCGGCGGAGTATTTGTTGGAAGCGAGTCCCATCCTTACGCTGTAAAACCAACTGCAACAATATTGGCTGAAGCAGTTGGCGCAACTCCCGAACTCATGGCCGCCGATTTGGAATTCGCGTGCAAGGCAGGAACTGCCGCAATGCAAATCGGAATGGGGCTTGTCTCCTCCAACATGGCCGAATATGTTTTGGCAGTCGGCTCCGACACCTCGCAAGGAAGGCCGGGCGATGCTCTTGAATACAGTGCAGGCGCGGGCGCGGCGGCAATGCTCATCGGAAGGCAAAAAGACAAATTTTTGGTAAAGCTTGAAGGCACTTACTCATTTACGACAGACACTCCGGACTTTTGGCGCCGCCAGCACGCGGACTTTCCATCTCACGGCGGTCGCTTTACCGGCGCACCTGCATACTTTAGACATGTAATGGGTGCAACGCAGGGCATATTTGAAAAATACGGGCATACTGCCGCCGACTTTGACTATTTTGTTTTCCACCAACCAAATGGAAAATTCCCGCTTGAAGCCGCGAAGAAACTCGGCATTGATCCCAAAAAAGTTTTGCCCGGACTCATGACTCCAAGAATCGGAAACACTTATTCAGCCGCATCCATGATTGGTCTGTGCGCAGTGCTTGACGCTGCAAAGCCGGGGCAAAAAATATTGCTCACATCGTTTGGTTCCGGTGCAGGCTCGGACTCATTTATCATGGAAGCAACAGACCTCTTGCCACTCGCAAGAAAGAAAATCGCTCACCAGCTTTCATGGTATGTGAATAGAAAAACATATCTTGATTATGGCTTGTATGTGAAGCATCGCAGAAAATTAAAATCTCAGTAAATAAATTTGGTGATTATTATGCGTAAAGTTGCAATCGTTGGAGTAGGAATGTCCAAATTCGGCGAAGATTGGGGCCGTGGATTTCGTGATTTGATAATCGATGCCGGAAGGCGCGCATTGGAAGATTCAAATTTGCAGGGCGCCGAAATAGATGCAATGTATTGCGGCACGATGGCTCCGGGTCCATTAATCGGGCAGGAACATGCCGGCGCACTCTTAGTTGATTGGATGGGTTTAAACCCGATTCCCTCAACCCGAGTGGAAGCCGCTTGCGCATCCGGAGGAGTTGCATTGCGCCAGGGATTTTTGGCAATTGCATCCGGTTTTCATGATTGCGTAGTAGTTGGTGGTGTGGAAAAAATGACTGATGTTCCCGGTCCCGATGTCGTATCTGCACTCGGAGGCGCGGGCGATCAGGAATGGGAGCTTTTCCCCGGCGCAACTTTTCCGGCGATTTATGCCCTCATGGCAAGACGGCACATGAAAGACTATGGTACAACCCGAGAGCAGATGGCGTCAGTGTCTGTGAAAAATCACAAGAACGCGGCACACAATAAATACGCCCAATTTCAAAAAGAAATCACTCTTGAAACAGTTCTAAACTCAAAGATGGTTGCAAGCCCGTTAACAGTATTTGATTGTTCGCCCGTAACCGATGGCGCGGCGGCACTGGTTCTCATGCCTCTTGAAAAGGCAAAAAAGCATTGCGAACAGCCGATAGAAATCCTCGCATCCACTCAGGCATCCGACACTCTTGCACTGCACAATCGAAAATCGCTTACAGAATTAAATGCAACAAAGGTCGCATCCAAAAAAGCGTTTGAAGTTGCGGGCATCAAGCCAAAAGATATTGATGTTGCAGAAGTGCATGACTGCTTTAGCATAGCCGAAATTCTTGCAATTGAGGACATCGGATTTTTCAAAAAAGGCGAGGGCGGCAAAGCGACCGAAGACGGGCTCACACAAATCGGCTCGCAAATTCCAATAAACACCTCCGGCGGACTAAAAGGATGTGGCCATCCGGTAGGTGCAACAGGAATAAAGCAGGCTGTTGAAATTTCATGGCAGCTTCGTGGGCAGGCAAACGGCAGGCAGGTAAAGGACGCGCAAATAGGATTGACTCACAATGTTGGCGGCTCGGGTGCAACCTGTGTTACGCACATACTAAAAAAAGCGTGAGGCAAATGCCTGCGCAAAAAATCAAATGGTGATTTTATGTCAAACATAGCAATTACTTGGAGAAGAATACCTGAAAGATATGGGCTTGTAGGCTCCGAATGCGGCACTTGCAAAGAAAAGTTTTTCCCGATGCGCAAGCTTTGCCCAACTTGCAGAAGAAAAGGAAAAATGGAAAAATTGCAGTTTTGCGGGCAAGGGGAAATCTTCAGCTTCAGCGAAGTAAATTCGGCTCCGGGCGGTCTTGAGAACACGACTCCTTACATATTGGCAATAATCAAGCTCAAAGAGGGTCCGATGCTTACTGCGCAAGTTGTTGAGGCATGTGAAGCAGACACCAAAATCGGAGACAAGGTGGAAATGATTTTCAGAAACATCCGCCGCGATGACCCAGAAGGTTTGCTTCATTACGGGTACAAATTCAGAAAAATAGCCTAAGCTGTTCTATTTTATTTTCCATTTTCAACTTCTTCAATTTTTTTACCATGCGTAAATTATGGAGTTTATGGTCATAAATGACGGCTCGCTTTTTTCATCTTTCCCATAAAATGCGCTTGATGGTCCTCCGTCAAGTGACATTGCGGTTTTTGCTCCAAGTGTTATCATCACATGTGCCAATTCGGCATAAGTCATTTCTTCTTTTGAAACGAACAAAATCGCGGCTCCATCTCCTCTCACTCCTATCGCGGAACGCAGGAGAGGAATTTGTGCGCTTTTTCTCTGTCCAAATTCTTCTGGTGTGGCAATTCCGTCTTTTGCAAGAAGCGGGCCGGCTTCAATTGCAAACTTTATTCCGGCGTATTCCACCGGGGAATAATTGCCATAAAAATTATTTGAAGTGGTTATATTGCAAAACCCGTTTTCTTTTACAAAAAATACATTATACCATTTGCTTTCTTTTTCCGCCTTCTGCGCGTATTCCGCACGCCCCTCGTCGGTTCCATTCGCTATATCCTGGGACGGCAGAGACTGCAGTTTTGAATCAGAAATCAAAAGCCCGGTCGGAAAATATCCCTTGTCGTTAATGTCAAAAAATCCGCCGTTCATCGCAACTTTTGGCTTGTTCTTTTCTACGAAATCCTTCATGCTGATGCCTTCATCCGAGAAAAACAGCTTAAGCTTCATTGGGTCTATTGTCGCATAGTCATATTTTTCCTCAGAGTGAATAATAGTGGGAACAAATTTTCCCGGGGTTTTTTGTTCACTCTCGGGCTTCTCTATTTTCCATGTCTGTACTCCAGTTTCCTTTCTCCTGCGTTCTTCAGTTTGAACTTTTGTCCCGAGCATACCCCCACCTCTTATTCTTCAAACGCAGATTCATCCGCCATTTTCCTGATAGATACCCCTACTCTCCATCCAATCGGCACCAATCTTCCAGAAACATTATTGCTTGTTCCATCCTTCATGTTCGCCTTTATCTGCGCCATATCGCTTCCGTCCATCTGAATGGCATTTGTAAGCCCCATTTGTTTTATAGTGTCAATAAAATCATTTCTGGACGCATTCTTCACAATTGCCATTACTACCTCTCCATTTTGCATTGTTCCTACTGCCATTCTGTCTGTTTTATGGTCATATGTGCTTGTTTCTCTTATGGCCACGTCTTTTCCTTCAATTATAATCGCGCCGCCTTCCATCCAGTTTTTCCAACCGACTGCGGGCTTGTTTTTTGGAACGTCCTCCGACTTGACTGCCCCTGCGGTTCCATCGTTCTTTATGTAAAAAATGCCCGTCCAATCATAAGTCGCACCTGCATCCTTTAGTGCGAAGTGCCTGAAATCATCTCTATTCCCCAACGCCTCTTTTCTCGATGCCCAGATTTCAACCCCATCAACTCCGACCCCACCAATCGGCACGAGCTGGCTGTTAATATTCAGGCAATATGTTCCGGAAGCAACAATCGCGCTCTGTTGTGCGTCCGTCGGATGTTTCAAATTCCATTTATTCTCATCAAGTGGGTATCTGTTGATATTGTATCCCCAGCCGTATGCATGATTTCTTGTTATTCCAAATTTATTCTCCTTTTTTGGTTTGACATTGGGCGTAGAGCCCGGCGGGCAAATTACACTTATCATCTGTGGTTCCTTTACTATAGCAATTTCTACTGTCTGCCCCATTACTCTGATTTTTGAATAGCTTGCATTGTCATCCACGGTTTTTCCTTTCATCGCGTCAAAATACCATTTCGGATTCGCCCTGCCAAGTTTCGGGCTTGCGCCTGCTTTTTTAGACGCAGTCAGATTCATGTGAACTATATATTCTTCACCCAAATATTTCACTGCGGACTTGTCCTTTGTGTCTTCGGGCAATTTTATGTATCCGTTTCCATTAGGCTCGGGCACCAGTATCATGTTCTTTTCCAGCAAAGCGCCCTCAACATATTTTTCTGCAACTATTTTTTTGGTTTCAAAACCAATGTCTGAAAATATTTTGCGCGCATTTTGCCTGTGCGCCTGCGCATCAAATGCAGGTACCTCTTCTGTCTTTTTTCCAGCCCACCCTGCATATGTAAAGTCTGCCTGCATCGCCGGCGCTTCAAATATGTCCAATGCATAATCAGTCATATTCGGCATTTTAAAATCAGAATTCTCCTGCGAAATATGTGCAATTCCTTCAATCGGCACGATAAAGCTTTCACCAAAAACTTCCTTCACATTTTGCTCCTTCTCCCCGACTGGCACGATAAAACTCTCGCTAATAACCTCTTTCGCGCTCGGTCTTGTGGGAACGTTCTCAACAATATTTTTCGCAATTTTTGGCTCCGCCTTAATTTCTTTGGGTATAATCTGCTCGCCTATTATCGGAGCTGCGACAATATTATCCGCAATCACTTTGTCTTGCGCTCTTTGCGCTTCCCGCACCGCCTTCTCTGCCGCCTCATCCGCCGCTTTTTGAGTGTTTTGGGCAAACTCTGAAACTCCGCCTACAAAACTGGTGTATACCGCACCCATCAAAAACGCAGTCGCAAAAATTGGCGCAACCGTTTGCGCATTGTTTTTTTCTATATTAAGAATTTCCTGCTCCTGCAATCCAATATCTCCGACATTTAGCCGATTATTTCTTATCACTTCCTGTGTTCCGTGTTCGCTAAGGGATTTTGCATCCAACCCGCTTCCCACCATCTTGTTCGTAACAACCGGCGTTCCAATAATTTTAGCCTCACCCTGTGTTTTCCCCTCTTGTGCAATGTTAATCTTTGGAATCGGAGGCGGCTGGCTCGGCTCTCTTGTAGTTTGCACATTTGTTGCGGCAAGTTCTGCCGCCTTTTGGGCGTTTCTTTTGTTTTGCCTCTCTTTCTCCAACTCCTCTTGGAGTTTATTTGCAAATCCCACCTGAAATAGCATGGTTTTCTCTCGTTGATATCCTTTATAAATACGCCATTTTTGCAGGGCAAATGGTCAAAAAGCCAACAATTTTATCTGCGCACATGTTAATTCGCATGTGCACAACAAAAATCCGCAGGATTTGCAGGAAGAATCATCGCTTTTGCCCGGGCAGAAAACCCGCAAATCCGTTCGGGAAGCAATGCTTTATTCCAATGTGAAAAATGCAGGACAAAAGGGTGTAATTCGCTGTCAACTCTGCTCTCATTATTGCCTGATTCCAAACGGGCAAGTCGGAAAATGCCTTGTGCGCCAAAATGAAAACGGCAAACTGTATTCATTAAGCTGGGGCAAAGCATCCGGTCTTGCAATGGACCCGATTGAGAAAAAGCCGTTTTTTCATTTCAAGCCGGGCTCATCCGTTCTCTCGTTCGGAACTCCGGGCTGTAATTTCAGGTGCCTAAACTGCCAAAACTGGGACCTCTCACAGGGCGTTTCAATAAAAGGAAAATCAATTCTTGAAATGTTAGCGACAATTACTCCCAAGCAAATAGCCTTACAAGCGCAAAAAAGCAATGCGGATGCAATCGCTTACACATATTCGGAGCCAACTATATTTTTTGAGTATGCATATGACACAATAAAAGAATGCAAAAAGCAAAAAGAAACAAAAAACATTTCCCATCTTTTCGTCTCCAACGGCTATTTCTCAAAAGAGGCATTTGAATTAATAAAAAAGGAAAAATTGCTTGATGCGATAAGAATAGACCTCAAATTCTTTGACGATGAAAAATATTATGAAATAACTGGAGGCAGGCTAAAGCCCGTACTTGAATCAATAACGCGCGTGCATCAATCCGGCACGCCTCTTGAAATAATAAACCTGTTAATTCCGGATGAAAATGATTCAGATGCGCAGATAGAAAAATTATGCAAATTCGTATACTCGCTCTCTCCGAATGTTCCCCTGCATTTCTCAAGATTTTTCCCCTATTACAAGCTTGCAAATAAGCCCGAAACGCCCATTAAAACTCTTTTGAACGCAAGAAAAATTGCAAAGGAAATCGGGCTAAACTACGTATATATCGGAAACACGGACCTGAAAGATACGGAAGATACCCGTTGCCCGCAGTGCAATTTGCTTTTGATAAAAAGAAATCGCTATATAATTGAGAAAAATGTTTTTGAAAAATTGAAAGATACAAAAAATCCAAAATGCCCCAAGTGCGGCTATGAAATAAATCTGGTATTGTGAGTCGTATTTTCAATTGTGCTTCTTTTGTCAAGTCGGACAGAGCACACACAACTTTTGGCGATTCTAATTAACAGACTTTTTCTCAGACGAATCTTGTTCCGCAAGCCGGGCATTTAAGCATGTAATAATCCGCCTTGTAATTGCAAATCGGGCAAACATATCTTGTGCCTGCCGGAGGCTCTTTTTCCTTTTCCCACAAAGGGTAGCCGCATTTTTCGCATTTTTTATTTTTGATGCCGTTCACAGTGCCGCATTCCGGGCATTTGAATCTCAAAAGCAATTCCACATGCGTGCCGCATCCGGGGCATCTCTCCATTGAAGTGTCAATGTCCGCCTTGCATTTTGGACATTTTGCCTTTATCTTCGGTCTTTTCTCTCCTAATCCGAAAAAATCGTTTAATGCATCCATCAGCCCCATGAAAAAAGAACTCCTTCTCAAATTAAATGTTTATGCCTCCAAGCAGCGTACAATAATTTGCCCGCACCAAAACAATTGATATATGCGCAAGCAAACGATGTGTCAAATGGCAATTTCCAAGCAAAAACAAATCAAATTATGCCCATAATCAAAAATGCGCACACGCCCGCCGCCGGCACAAACAAATTATCATCAATATCAATCTCTACGCTCTCAAACATGGCTGATAAAATCGCCGCAATCAAAGCGACAAACCCTCCGATAAAATATGCCGGCGCGGAAGTGATCGCATATGCGGCGGTTCCTTCAAGGCTTTTGCATTTATTATGAGGTAGCCGATGTTTTCCAAACCTTCTTCCAAACACATTTGATGCAACGTCTCCGACTGCCAAAATAAACAGCAGCGAAAGTGCAAGCTCGCTATAAAACAGTGTCAGGCACGCAAGCATCCCGCTAAAGAGCATCACTGCTCCATATCCTGCCGGGTGTCCGTTTCTTTCCACCTTGCCAAGCAGTTTATCCAAAATGGGTGCGCGCAAGCCCATCGCCTTGATATTGTACATTACAAGTCCGCCAATCAAAAATGCAAAAACGATGTAAGCGGTTTGCTGTACTCCAATATAATATGCGCTCAAAAGCACGATTAGCCCCGCAACAAGGTGCATTGCCTGCCGGGAGTCTTCATCCGCGGGCATTTTCTTTATCCATTTTCTTCCATGCCACAGCGCCGGCTCAATTCCAAAAAGCCCCTCTGCAATCGCTACTGCCGCAACTGCCACTGCCGCCCCCGCGCAAACATCATTGAGATTATGCACCCCGATAAAAATTCTGGATGCTCCAATGAGCACGGAAATCGCAAGCAGGGGATAAAATCTCATAGTGCCAATCGCGCAAAGAGCTATCGCAACCGCAATCGCCGTATGTATTGAAGGAAGAGAAAAATCATGCGGGCATGCCACAATCGCCGGAATTGTCTCGCACGGTCTTGTAGCTGCAAATATCATCTTTAATGTCCATGCAAGCACGAGCGCAATCCCTACTGCAAGCACCCCTCTCTCAAAACGCATTGCAAATTTTTTGTCCAATGGCAGTGCAACTGCAAATATTCCCAGTACAACAAGTGCCACAAATGCCGCCTGTTCATGTATCATTAAGGAAGCGTCAAGAAGCAAATCCATGTCCTAAAAACAAAAGCAAGGTTTAGAAGCATTTG
>JBAZLL010000013.1:0-16033 GCA_041650255.1 Candidatus Micrarchaeia archaeon
CATACACATCCAGTTTAGGTTGCCGCGTTCTCTCAACTGCTAATAGCATTACGACTTTGAGCTCGAACGTTTCAACAGATGGCGCAACTTGCTTCAACATCACAGCCGCCAATATCACGCTGGACTGCGCAGGCTACACAATCACAGGCAGTAATACTTCCAACACATTTGGTGTTTATTCAAATCAACATAATACAACTGTGAAGAACTGTGTCATCCGCGACTTCTATCGCGGCATCTATTATTCTGGCTCTTCCAACAGCTCTGTATTAAATAACACTGTGAGCCGCTGTTCATATTCCCCTATTGATGTCCGAAACGGCTCAAACATTACTATTGCCAACAATAGCGCAAGTTTTGCCGGAACTATCGACGGCGTAGTCGCAGCCAATGCCAACAACTGCCTGATTGAGAACAACACGGCATTCAACAACACCCGCGCAGGCTTTTTGGACTTTGCCGGCGACAACGTGAGCAGCTATAATAACGTGTGGAAAAACAACTTCGCCTACAACAACACCAATAGCGGCATGCTCATCACCCAACTGCTCAATTCCACCATTCAGAACTTTACGGTATCATCTGTTGTGGGCGAGGGAATCAACATCGCCTACACTCTGACGGGCAACACCTCTAATGTCCGTATATCGGGTCTTAACATCAACGTGCCGGGCAATGGCATCAACAACACTCGTGGCCCCAACCTCTATATTGATTGTCTGGGCGGTTCTATTACCGGCAACAACGCCTCTTCGACCTACGGTGTCTATTCCAACCAGCCCAACACCACCGTGAAGAACTGTGTAATCTCCGGTTTCGAGAGAGGCATCTACGCCTCCGGCGCCGACTCCCTGATCGAATCCAACAACCTCACCATCACAAACACGCCCTTTGTCGCTTGGAACTCGCGCGCCGCGATCATGCCCGGCGGTGACAACACCGTGGTGAGAGGAAACCGCATCACAACGGCTGGGAACTACGGATCCTCGCACGGCGTGTATCTCTATCTGACCGGTACCCGCATCAACATCACCAGCAATTACATCAATCTGACCGGGATAACCAACACACCCTTGCCCATCTGCCGAAGCGCCGGAGCGACCGATTTCATCATCCACAACAACACGCTGGTCTCGGCGGGCTCCACATCGCAAGATGGCGATATCTCCAACCTGAATAACGGGGCCAACAACGTGCTGGTCTATGAGAACACCATCTACACTGCTTACGGTGAATCCATCAATCTTAGGAACTACACCACGACCAACTGGACCATCCGCAACAACACGCTCATCGGCTCCAATGTCAGCACCGGCATCCAGATCGGGCAGCTCCCAAGCGGCATCTTGGTCTATAACAACAACATCACGGCGGGTGTGTGGATTGACAATGCCAACGAAACCAACTACTTCAACACCACTGGTGCAGGCAACATCTATTATCTTGCAAACGGAACACCAAGCTGGAATGTATTTTCAATTTACAATGATGGCTCTTCCAATTGGGCAACTTCCGGCTCATCCCGCCCATTCAATGCAACAACCGTTGGTGGCAACTGGTCTGGGGTCGGGCAGGATTATCATCCATACACCTCCAGTTTAGGTTGCCGTGTTCTCTCAACAGCTAATAGCGTTACGACTTTGAGCTCGGACGTTTCAATAGATGGCGCAACTTGCTTCAACATCACAGCCGCCAATGTCACCCTCGACTGCAACGGCTTCTCGATCAGCGGCGGCAGAGGCGCCGCCACCTATGGCATCTATTCTACCGCACCCTACACCACGGTGAAGAACTGCCGCATCTCCGACTTCGGTCGCGCCATCCAGTTGCATTCTGGTTGGGGGACCATCACCAACAACACCGTGTGGAACAACAGCGTCATGGGGATTTTCCTCGTGAGCAGCAACTACACCGTGGTGGCGAACAACACCGCCAGCTTGACGCTCAACTATGACGGCTTCGCGACCCAGAGCTCACACGATTGCCGGTTCGAGAACAACACCGCTTGGGGCAATGGCCGGGCCGGATTCTTGGACTACCTTAACTCCTATGAAAACGTGTGGAGCAACAATGCAGCATACAACAACACCCGCACCGGCATGTTTGTCGTTCAGGCGATCAATTCGACCATCTACAACCTCTCCGTCGTCTCCACGAACGGCTCCGGCTTTTCGGTGGGCATGGACGGCTATGCCGCCGCATCCGAGAAGGTGCGGGTGGTCGGACTCAATATCTCGACCACCGGGAACGGCACGCACATCATCAGCGGCTCGAACGTCTCAATCGACTGCGCCGGAGGGTCGATCATCGGCAGCAACTCCACTTCCACATACGGCATCTACTCCAACCAGTCCAACACCACGGCCAAGAACTGTGTCATCCGCGACTTCGATTGGGGCATCGCGTTCGACAAGACGGACTCGGCGGCCATCCTCAACAACACCATCACCCAGATGAACGGCAGTTTCAGCTCCAGCGCGCGCGCCCTCGCGGTGAGCTATGGGGAGACCAATTGTCTGGTGGCTAACAACCGCTTCACCTGCATAGACTGCCTCGGCGGCGCGCTGGCGGTCGGCAAACTTTGGAATTCAGTCGTGGCGAACAACACCCTCAACTACACCTTCAGCGGCATCGCCCCGATGTGGGCCGCGCTTCAGACCCACAACAGCGCCAACAACACCTTCCAGAACAACACCATCTACTCGAGCGGCTATGGCATCGGCATCTCCCAGGCGGCCGCGAACATGCTTCATCAGAACAACACCTATATCAACAATACCATCCTCAATGCGAGCGTCGGCATACAAGGTTTCAATGTTTCATATGAAGCGAATAACTATTTCTACTACAACAATATCACGGCGTCAATTTGGGTAAATGGCACAAACGAAACCAACTACTTCAACACAACCGGCGCCGGTAACATTTACTATTTCGCAAATGGAACTCCAAGCTGGAATGTGTTTAACATCCTCAACAATGGCTCTTCCAATTGGGCAACTTCTGGCTCATCCCGACCATTCAATGCAACAACTGTTGGCGGCAACTGGTCCGGAAGCGGGCAGGACTGGTATCCATTCACCAATGTTTCCCGACCAAACCTCTCAATCGCAAGCAATGTCAGCTTTACTAACTCAACCGCGGGACACTGGTTCTACGCAAATGCGACTGCTTCGGATGCAAATGGCGGTTCGGACATCACGAGCTGGAATATTAGCACAAACATCGGCGCGTGCGTGAATTATTCCAATTCCACAAGCGGCAACAACCTAACTGTGGTATTCAACTGCTCGGGAATCGCATTCCAGAACGCAACTGTAAATATCACGTTCGCAGATTCCGCCAACTCAACCGCGAGCACTTCGGGCACGAATGCATATCCGAACAACATCCCGACAATATCTAATGTAACTATCAGCCCATCCACTCCAACCACATCAACGAATATATCTGCCAGCGCAAACGGGGTCTCGGATCCGGACGGCGACAACACGACCGTAATTTACAACTGGCTGGTGAATGACACTCAATATGCAATAGTGAATATGCCGTTTGATACCAACATCTCCTCCACAACCGCCAAGGCGGTAAGGGATTATACCGGATACAACAATGGCACGCTTGGTGGCGGCGTAGCTGCAAAATCCCCGACATGGACGCAGTCCGGATACTCTGGAGGCGCATATTATCTGAACGGAACTCAGTTCATCAACCTCTCCAATTCTGCCAGCCTTAACTTGAGCCGTTATGCAACTTTCTCAATATGGGTAAAACCGAATTCAAGTTGGGTGAATTATGCACAAATCATAGACAAATCAAGTGCCTCTTCAACAAGCTATCGCATGCAACGCTATTCAAGCACAAATTCATTGGAATTCTATGATGGCACAAACGTTCTTTACGGCGGAACAATAGTTACTGGTGCATGGAACCATCTGGCGGTCGTAGTAAATAACGGAACTGCAACTGGCTACATCAACGGAACCCAAGTATTCAACGGAGGCGTGTTCAATCAGCTTACACAACTAAATACTTCCGTGCTCATCGGCTCGGAGTACGGCAACACTCAAGGCATGACTGGTTTTGTGGATCAGCTAATGATATTCAACCGCTCGCTCTCTGCATCCGAAGTCCTCGCCCTTTATCTCAACGGCTCGCAGGTAATCGCGTCCTCCGAGTTGGGTGCCAATTCAAACTGGACTGCGCAGGCATGGGCAAACGATCAATATAATGATTCTGACATGGTTTCCTCCAACACGACGGTACTTAGTTCCGCTCCAACAATAGTCTCAAACATAACTTTCACTAATGCCTCTGCAGGTCATTGGTTCTATGCCAATGCAACCGCCAATTACAGTCTCGGCGGACAACATCTTGTTTGGAATGCATCAACCACAAGCGGCACCTGCATAAACTATTCCAGTTCCATAAGCGGAGTGAATTTGAGCGTGGTGTTTAACTGCTCAGGAGTTGCCCTTTCCAATGCGACTGTCAATATTACATTCTTCAACGACTCATCCAAAGCTTCCACTTTTGGTTGGAACAAATATCCAAACCAATTGCCAAATGTAACCAACGCGTCAATTGAGCCTTCAACAGTTTACAAATCAACCGCGTATATCAACTGCACAAACGGAACGGTATCCGATGCGGACGGCGATAATGTAAATCTCACTTACCGCTGGTTCATCAACGGCAGTGTGGTCTCCGCGCAAACAAGCAGAAATATCACGAATTCATATTACAACAAATCGGATGAAATCATCTGTGAATTAACTCCGTTTGACGGCTATCAAAACGGAAGCCCGGTAAATTCCTCTGCGGTAACCGTTTCAAACAGCCTGCCCTCCATACAAAATCTCTCAATGTCAAACCTTACCCAGATGCAAATAGTTTATTGCTTTGCAAACATAACCGATGGGGACGGACAAACCGATTTGGTATGGACAAACTTCACACTTACCAACCCGAACGGCACAATAGTTGTGAACAACGTTAACGGCACCATTCTAAACACGACATATTACAAATCCAATTCGTTCAACTTGTCGGTATGGGGCGACTGGATATGCTCCGTTCAGGCAACAGACAAATCCAACGCATCCGTGACACTCAATGGCACATTTACTGTAATTCGTGAATGGCAAAAATACTACGGCGCAACGCTTGGGCAACTCAAGCTCGGCTCGGGCATCAGCCGATTCATGCTCAACTGGTCAACAACTCACGGCAAGACCGTGTATATTGCAGAGCCGAGCGTGAATGTTAGTTTCACATATATCTATCCGCTCGGAGTTTGCCCCAACGGCTCATTGCACACCGGCACCGGAATAAACGATTTCACCTCCGCAGACAGCGCACTTAGTCTTTCCTCCGCATCCGCAAGAACTATTTCGGGATTCTTTGACAACGGCTCCGGGTTTGCAATCGCGACTGAAAGCTTTAGCGTGTTTGGCAGAAATGTTTCCAACGTTCCGGTTGCAAAGATTTCAACTTCTTCGCCCTTTAGCACAGGTATATTCTGGCAGGGAACCGCAGGCTCAAACGTATGCTACAATGGCGTGCAGGACTTGGTGTTCGCAGTGAGAATAAACTCCTCTTCAAGCGGAGTGTATGGCTCTTCGGATTACGAGATAATGATACCTGTTCAAATAGCCTCTTACAAGACGCCAAGCAATTCTCTGGTGGCATTTTACGGGGAATATAGAGGGCAGGCGGATTAGTCTATAATCCATTACTAATCCATTTACTATTGCATCGCAATCAATTAGCCCGGCTTGTTTTAGTAAAAATGTGTCGGCTGTTTTAGTAAAAACAAAAAACAGCTTTGGTAAATATACAACTGCTTGCTTTAGTAAAATTAAAACTCAATGAAAACAAAAACACGAGCTTGTAATAAAATTAAAAAACAGTTTGCCCGAATCGGATATTGCCAATCGCTTTACCAATATCTATTTCTTTTTCTTCTTTGCTTTTGGCAAATCAACAGGCTTAAGCATGGCAATCTTTTCCTCATCGCTCATAAGCCCGTGAGTCATGGCAATCGGCAGGTGCATCTGCATTTTTGTCTCTGCGGGAGGTTTTTCTTTCTTCCCGCCCTCTGTTTGGGCTTGCCCGCTTTCTTCTACTTCTTCCCGTTTGCCCGTTATTCCAATGTTTTTTGCAATCTCATCCGAGCTTTTCATTGCCGCCCTAATCGGGGCGGACAAAAATTCCTTTCTCTTAACATTTTGTGCAGTACGATAAATCTTTTGCTTCTTGAGCGCATTCGGGTCCGTGGTTATCAAATCATGCTCAAGCGTTGATGTCTGCACGCGGTAAAAGAGCCTGTGCTTGTCTGAAATCATCAGCCCTTCTCCTTTTCCGACCGCGATTAATTTCTCATATTCGGGGTCTGTCAAATTTATTGTCTGCTTCATAAGCGGCATGGCGCTCTCCTTTTGATGGAATATGAACTGCGTGGACGTATTATTCAATATTGATTTTCCTGCCGCAGAGGAAAGCATATCCTCAAGCTCCTGCGTTACGAATACAAACGACACATTGTATTTTCGTGAATCCTTTATGATGTATCTCACATACTCCTCGGAGCCGGGGTAATTCACCATTGTCCATCCTTCATCCATTATAAGCGCCTTTGGCGTCTTGTCGGAGAGAAGCTGGTGGCTGATATAATCAAATATCAAATAATTGAAAAAGTCCTTTAGCGTCTTGTCATTTTGATATTCGCGCAAATCAAAAATGTGAAGCTGTCCGCCCATCTTAACGGATGTCTGCCTGTCCACAAATCCGTAAAGATTTCCTTTCAAAAACGGTCTTATGGATATGAGTATAAACTGCAAATCATGGCGCATCTGCTCGTCTTTTGCCTTCTTCAATTTGATTTTTAGCTCATGTTCAAAGTCGCTCATGGTGACTTGTTTTTGCTTCTCTTTTGCATTCTCAAACAAGTCCGCAAGCGCATCCGCAATTATTCCTTCCTGATATTTTGTTAAATTTCCAGAAACGATTGAGAAGAGCCCCAGCAGGCTTCTTATCTTGTCATTTACCTCGCGCCCTGTCAAATCAAACGGATTGATGTAAGTGTCGTATTTTGCGCCGACTGTTGACACCACTCCGCCAAAATGCTTTGCAAGCGCCACATATTCCCCGTCCGGGTCCGTTATGAAAACCTTGTAGCCCTGCATCAAATATTTGGGAATAATGCTTTTTGTGAAATATGATTTTCCCGAGCCGGACTCACCAAGTATTGATATGTGCTGATTCGGCAATTTTTGCAAATCCAATATAATCGGCGTGTCCATCCAGTCAAACGCAAAGAACATTCCCTGCGGGTCTATTTCAAGCGAGGAGGAAATGTGCGGGAAAGTCGCCGCAAGCGAGGAAGACGGAAATTCCCTTCTTTTGCCAAGCAAATCATATCCGCTAAGCCTTGTTGAGAAAACCGCTTTTCCCATATTATAATCTGCAACTTCAAAATCAATTGATGCGCCCGCCAAATCTGATTTGCATTTTTCAAGCACAGTATCCAAATTCTTCAGGTTGTTTGCCTTGGCGGTAATGTAAAGCGATGCCTGGAAATATTTTTCCTTACCGGAAACTATTTGCGTGTAGAAATTTGTCACTTCATCAAGATGCTGTTCCGTTTCAGGGTCCAAAAAGTCGGCGCGGGCTTTTTTCTCCGTTGAGAGCTTTAGTATCGCGCTTCTGAATGTGCCCAACGCCTCGTTTATGTTCACCGGATAAATGTACATCGTCATATCATAGTCTTCGCGCCCATCAACGATGTTTGAGAGCCATCCCAAATTCACCTGATACGGATAGCCAGTTGTTTGTATGACTTTCATATAAGTATTATCCGCCTTCAAATACTGTGGCGTAATCTTAATCTTGTTGGCATGTGTCAGGTTCATGTGCTGTCCGTTGTAGAGCTCCTCGCCTCTTACTCTCTTTACCTTGAGCCCCGCCGCATCCAACTTGTCCGACAATACTGAAATGTGCTTTTCACATTCATCAAAAGCCCATCTGGTCTTTCCGCCGGATATGCCGACATGGCGCCTTCTCTCATCAACAGAAAATTCTTCCTCTCTTTGTTTTAGTGTCATATCTCTAAACTCTTTTCGCAAGAGCTCGTCAAAGTCAATGTCTGCAAAATAATATCTTCCCTTGTTGGCTTTTGCATATCTAAGCATCGCGGTCAGGGATTCAAATTTAAGCACGGGTCCGAATTTCTGGGCTCGCGCCGGAGCCTGCGAGGGCATCATTTCCTGGCTTTGGAAAAGCATTTTGTTTCCCGCAATGTCAACCTTCACATAATTTTTGGGCTTTACAAAAAGCTTTCCACCTTCAAAAATTCCTGATATATTAAGCTCCGAGAAAAAAACTTCTGTTGCCAAAACCATTTTTGTAATCGTGGAGCTTTCAATTCCGCGCGCCTGGCTTTTGAACCTTGGGTCCTGCACCTGAAGCACAACATAATGGTTTTTCGCCCTTGATTTATTTTTTTTCAACTGCTCTTTTAGAAATTTCGCGTGCGCCTGCGAGTAAGTGTCAATGCCTTTTACCCCGTTCTTTTTCGCATCCATAGCATTTCTGTAAATATTTGCAAGATATTCTGACGCGTCAACCTCGTCGGATTGTACTATGTGCATAATCGGATACACAAGCTGGCGCAAATACATCTCGTAGCTGGCTATTTTCGCCTCTTTTGCCTCTTCCGAAAGCAGTGGGAAATTTATGGGAGTTACTTTCAGCACCGAGATAACCCGTCCGTCAAGGGTGATAATTTTGTCCTCCTCTTCAGAGCGCACATTTTTCAGAAGCTCCGGATTTCTTTCAAGCTTGGCATGATTTTGGGAAAAATAATAACCCACTCGCAGTGAAAGCCATCTGTCAACATTTCCAAAAGTGAAAAGCAGTGCGATAAAAAGCACCGAGCCCCAGATGAATATTGAATCCGAAGAGCCGCCAAGCATGTCGTTGGATATCACGAACACTGCGTAAGTGATTACAAAGCCGATAATAAGGAATGCAAGTTGTTTCACAGTGATTATTCCGCCCAGCTTTTCATCCACGTCAAATGTGTCCTTGGTTGGAATTGTCCGGTATCCGCTCATACAAAATCACTTCTATGTTTTTGTGCCATTTGAGCCTCCTCCGATAAACACAATGCCTGAGAGGAACGCAATGCAAAGCACAAGCAGGTTAACAAACCCGAAGAAAATTATGAATGACGCGGAGAAAAATGTGGATGCAAAAGTTCCTGTTAGCGTCGGATCCGCAGTCCGCAATAAAATATTGTATATGAGCAGGAGAATGGCGTTAAGCACTCCCAACCCCAAGCTTGCAAATGTGACTGTCAATGTCGCCTTTCCAAAACCTTTTGTCGCCGAAGTAAAGAACAGCAAAAGGCTGAACGGGAAGAAGAGAATCATCCCGATAACTGTGATATATCTTGCGAGCAATATCAAATACGACATGTTAAGAAAAGGCAACACTAGCTTTAACATTTCATAATTTTCAACAACAAATTCAGTTGAAAGTGTTGCCTGTGAAAGCGTTGATGCTGCGTCTGTTCCGGCAATCCATGTGGACACCGAATTCACCGCCGAAATAGTATCCTGCACTATTGAAAACGACGCATACACAAATATTACGAATACAATCAGCCACACATATTGCCTTAGTGCCTCGGAGCGTTTTTGCGGGTTGAAAATATTGAGTATAAGATAAAGCGAATTGAAGGCCCACGCCACCCTAAACAGCGCGAGCGAAATAAGCACCATATTCACATATGCCGACCGATATGGTGTAATATCAGGATTTGCAACTATGAGCGGGGCTATGCTTGCAACAAGAATAGATGCAGTCCGTCTCATCGCGTTAAACTCCGTCGCCATTCTAAAACTTTCGGAGCATTCACCCAAATGGCGCACTGCATTGTCAAAATCGTAATTTTTGCACGCATCAAGTGTTGCCTGAACATCTGTCTGGCTTCCGACATCTGCCTGCGCGTAGGAATGAGCGCAAAGTGCAAATATCATAAGCATCGGCAATAAAGCCCAAGCTGCTTTGGATCGCTTGCCCCTTAACCAAATCATCAAGGAACTAACAATGAGTACTATTAAAAATATTGGGGCTGCCTGCCCGACGAGATCCCATATTTGCAGTTTTCCATCCGAGCTTGTGCCTTTTCCGGGCAAAAACACAACATCCGATGCGCTTGCGACTGATTCCGACTCCATTACTTTTGCAACAACTGTTTGCGTGGATTCAAACTGTTCAACCTTTATCTGGGCAACGCCGTTAATGTCCGTTGCCTTTATCTGCGGGCTAATGGCCCCTGAAAATTCAACAAGCATTCCTTCAATCGGAGTTCCGAGTTGGTCGGTCACATTCGCGCGAATTATCGCCTCTCCCGCGGAAATATTTGTTATCGCAAGGGTAAGCTTTGCATTTGAGCGCTCGGTTGTGCACGCATCCTTTATCTCCCTTATTCCAAACGGCGTGTACATCAAAAATTCACAGTCCGATTCTCTCACGTCAGGAGTTTCAACATACAATTTGTACTTTATGTCTGCGTAATAATTTTTATCATCCTCGCTCTCGTTGATTGATGTGATATGGAGCGTTCCGCTTTTTGATGGGGAAGATATGAGATTGATTTGCAATACTGGATAAATTTCTCCCCGTTTGGTAATTTTAAGCTCGTTTTTTGTGAGCATAAAACTTTGCCCCTTAACCGTGAGCTTGTAAAAAAGAAAATCTTTTGGCAATGTGAGTTTTGCAATCCCGTTTGCAAATCCCCTTTTTGGCACTGCCAATTTATTGTCATAAGAAAAATCATCGGAATATCTTTTTACCGGGATAGAAATTGACATATTCAGGCTATCCTGCGCATTTTTTGTGAAATTGTACCTGCACACCTGCGTAATCGTGCAGTTTGCCTTGATGCATACTGTATCGTTTTGCCACAACGATATATTTTGCAAATAGCCTCCTTTTGCATAAAACGTTATGGTCATGTTCTCTTTTTGCCCCGGTGCAAGCATGCTTGAGAAAGGTATTATCTGGCTGTCGGTTTCAAAGCTTCCAATTCTTGTGCTAATGTTGTATTCGTACCCGTTTATCTTGTATTGTTGCGCGCAAATGCTTTCATTCTGCGGATTCGGCACGACAAATTCAAGGTTTGAATTTATCAAAAGCATCGCCTGATTGGGAACGTAAAAGTATTTGCCCTGCTCATCATACGCCGACGGATATATTTCAATCATTCTTCCCCACGCGTTTTTAAGCGAGCCATTCTCGCCCCATTTTCCGTCGGTTTCGTTCAAATAAATCAGTGTTGTGTTATCGTAATATCTTTCAATGGGCAATTTTGAATTCCAGAACCGCACCCAATCCTGATTTTCATCAGGATAAAGCCGCCGGATAATTCCAAGTGTTATACTATCCTGTGCGGAGTCCGGGACTTTTTGCAAAATGTTGCAGGTGCTATTGTCATCCCGATAAAAAAACGAGCAATTCAGGGGAACCGGGTTTGGCGCCCTCGGCGCTTGATAATCGGACGCATATACATAATCCGTGTACGTCCCGGGCAGTTTTGCATTTATAGCCGGTGTAAAAAGCAGAAGAAAAACAGAAAATGCTAATACGGCTTTTAGGCCTGTTCGCATCTATACCACGCTGATTGGCAGATTCGTGAGCGCGGCCGCAAGCAATGTAACAAGAAACGCAATCGTCCCATTATACCTTACCGATGGTTCCGGATATGCAATCATCGCAAGCGAAACAAGCATGACAATTACCAATAGAATGTTTGTGAGCGCATTCAGATTTGTTATCAGGCTTGTTAGAATTTCCACCATTTTATTTACCCCACGCCTTGATTTTTCCCTCTAAAGCCCGCATATTGTGGTGCCCATAAAGAACTTCAATGCCTGCATACCGATAATGTAGAGCACCATTGCCGCTATCGAGCCCATAATCATCTTTGAGCCGTAATTTCTCCACTCGGGAAATGCCGCTCCCGAAATTGCCGCAACTCCCGTGAGAAAAACAAGGAGCACGATTAGAAACATTCCCTTTAGCACCCACTCGCGAACGAATATACATACCTTTGAATTTTCGCTCCAAGGACTGTCAAATTGTCCCGAACCCGTTGTAAGCATTATCGTGGTATTCGCGGTGTTGTTTTGCGCCTGCGCCATTAAAGATGGCAAAATCAGCAACATCGCCGCCAACGCAAGAGTTAGAAATTTCATTTTATCCCCCATTTTTCCCTTACCTTTCTTGTGCTCTAAACTCGTGGTACATATATAAATATGTCTCATGGATAGCTGTTTTATGGATATTTCAAACCTGTTTGATGCACACACTCATTTTCATGAAGGAATGGATGAGGGGCATTCATTCGTCCTTTCCGGCTATTCTTTTAAATCAAACATGCTTGCAATGCAAAAAGTTGCAAATTTGAAAAATGCCTATTTCTCGCTCGGATTGGGTCCGCAGGAAATTCAGCGCTCCGATATTTATCCAGATCTGCAAAAATCCATTGACGAAATAATTTCGCAAATGAATTTTGCCTCAAAAGATTCTTCTCTTTCAAAAAAATTTGTTGCAATAGGCGAAGTCGGACTTGATTCGCATTGGGGAAAAAGTACAGAGCACAAAGAGCGGCAGTTTGAGGCGTTTGAGAAAATGATTTCCATCTCAAAAAAATTAAACAAGCCGCTTGTGATTCATTCCCGCGACGCGGAAAAGGAATGCATACAACAGCTTCATGCCGCCGATTGCAAAAAAGTGATGATGCACTGTTTTGGCGGCAAATTTTCAGATGCAAAAATCTGCGCCGACGCAGGCTGGCTGATTTCAATTGCACCGCAAAAAAATTCGCAGAGAAAAAAAATAATCAAATCTTTGCCCCTTGAAAGTTTGGTGGTGGAATCGGATGCGCCCTATATTGCGAAAACTAGTGCGGCGGGTGCAAGACTGGGTGCAAAAATGATTGCAGAATATCGGCAAATTTCTGAGCAGGAAGCGTCCGATGCGACCTTTGCAAACGCGAAAAGGCTGTTTGGCATTTGATTGGGTACAGCCTTTGCAAAACAACTCATAATTTTATCCATAATACTTCTTTTTTAAGTTTGAAATTCACTATATTTTCATGCCTGACGACCTTTTGGAAAAAATAAAGGAGCTTATGAAAAAGCAGCCCAAGCCAAGACCGAATAAAAACATCGCTCTAATGGTGGACGGTCCAAATGTCATACGCCGGGACGTTCGTCTTGATTTGATGAAAGTAAAAACAGAAGTTGAAAAATTCGGAAATATCAAAGTGGCAAAACTTTTTCTGGACCAATATGCATCCGACAAACTCATTGAAGCTGTTACAAATCAGGGCTACGAGCCAGTCATCACAACCGGCGATGTGGATGTCACAATGGCGGTGGAATCCATCTGCCAAGTGTACAATCCAAACATTCAAGTCATCGCGCTAATGACTCGCGACATTGATTTTCGCCCCGTGCTTGTGAAGGCAAAAGAGCTTGGAAAAGAAACAATAGTAATCGGCGCAGAGCCGGGTTTTTCCGCCGCACTAAAGCATACTGCGGACCATGTGATAATGGCGGATTCAAAATAGAACAAAATAAATTTTGCATTTAATTTTTTTGGCATTTGGTTTTTTTCCCCAGTTGATTTTTCAAACTATTTTTTTGTGATTTATTTTTTTGCGGCAATCGTTTTTTGGATTAAGTTTAAAAGCTACCTATCTGTTTTCTCACTTGAGGGTTTTTGGTGCGAATAGCAATGCTAGGCTGGGAATTCCCACCCTTTGTTTCCGGGGGATTGGGTGTTCACTGCTACGAACTTACCGTGCGCCTTGCAAATATGGGCAACGACATAGATTTCTTCATGCCCTCCTGTTCCCAAAAGCTTGTGAGTCCGCACGAGAAAATTCGGCTCATTGAAGTTGCGCCAACCACTTTGCGCCCCTATTTTTCATTTACAAAAAAGGGGAGAATGGCAACTTACGGGCAAAATTTGCTTGATGCGGTTGACACATATGCAAAAATGGCGGCAAAACTTGTTTCGGAAGAGCATTACAAACAGCCCTATGACATAGTGCACGCGCACGACTGGCTGTGTGCAAAAGCAGGTTTCTATTCAAAAAATGCAATCAACAAGCCCTTTGTGCAAACAATTCATTCAACAGAATACGATCGCACTTCCTCTCCGTGGGAAGTAATTTTGAACATTGAAAAAGATGCGGTGAAAAATCCAAACCTCATAATCGCGGTTTCAAAACGAACATCCGAGCAAATAAAGCGCCTTGGCGCGGATGAGAAAAAAATTCGTGTTGTGTACAACGGAGTTGACGCGAACAAATACAAATTCTCCAAAATCCACTCGCTTGTAAATTCTCTCAAAGACAAGAAGAAAGTTCTTTTCTTAGGTCGGCTCACCGAGCAAAAAGGTCCCGTGCAGTTTTTGCATGCGGCGAAAAAAGTTCTTGAAAAAGAGCCTAACACAATGTTTTTTATCGCCGGCACAGGAGAGCTTATGCCGCTTCTGATAAATCTTTCAATACAGATCGGGCTTGAAAAGCACGTGAAATTTTTGGGCTTTTTGCCTGATGATGAGCAGAAAAAAATATACTCTGCGTGTGATGTATATGTAATGCCCTCCACCTCCGAGCCGTTTGGAATAGTCGCGCTTGAGGCAATGGCTTCCGGCACTCCCGTAATCATCAGCAAAACTTCCGGAGTTTCCGAAGTAGTGAAGTCGGCGCTTCGCGTGGACTTTTGGGACATAAACGGCATGGCGCAAAAAATAATCTCCGTTCTAAGATATCATCCACTACGCAATGCGATGGTGGATATGTCCGAGGAGGATTTGAAATTGCTCACTTGGGAAAACACCGCGCAAAAAACATTTGAAGTTTACAAGGAAGCTTTAAGTAAATAGCATGCATTCTGTAATCTGGAAAGTTTGGGGTAAATAAATGAAAGTTTGCTTTTATTTTCAAGTGCATCAGCCGATGCGGCTTGCCCAATTTTCAATTTTTTCAAAATCATCAGACACTTTTTTCTCCCGCTATTTTGACGAGAATCTCAACAAGCAAATTCTGGACAAGGTTGCAACAAAATGCTATATTCCAACGAACCAGATTTTGCTTGATGCGCTTGAGAAAAATCCGAATTTGAAAATCAGCTTCTCAATAACCGGCGTATTTTTGGAGCAGGCGCGTCTTTACAATCCCGAAATAATAGAGTCGTTTCGTGCTTTGGCAAAAACCGGCAGGGTGGATTTTCTCTCGGAAACTTACTATCATTCGCTCTCAAGCCTGTTTAATGAAAAAGAGGAATTTGCCGCACAGCTAAAACTGCACGAGCAGGCAATTTCCGAATTTGCAAAACCCTCGCAAGTTCTTAGAAACACGGAAGCAATGTTTTCAAACAACATCGCGTCCATGGCGGAAGGGCTCGGATACAAGGGGATAATGACCGAAGGGCTTGAGCATCTTCTGGGATGGCGCTCGCCCACTTATGTATATTCCGTAAAAAATTGCAAATCAATCAAGGCACTGCTTAGACACTTTAAACTCTCTGACGATATCGGGTATCGCTTCTCGCAAAAAAGCTGGAATGAATGGCCGCTCACCGCGCCAAAATATACAAAATGGCTTTCTGATTTGCAGGGCGACTGCGTGAATTTATTCATGGATTATGAAACATTCGGCGAGCATCATTGGGCCGATACCGGCATACACAATTTTCTAAAGCATCTTTTTAGCGAGATTGAAAATTACAAGCATCTGGAATTTGCGACTCCCGGCGAAATTGCAAATTCAATTGAGCCCCGCGGCGAAATAGATTCAGACAGCGTAATCTCTTGGGCGGATAACGAGCGCGACACTTCCGCATGGCTTGGAAACGAGATGCAACATTCATGCTGGAGCGAGCTTACCTCTTTGGAAAAGCCGATAAAAGAAATAAACGACCCGGAGCTTTTGCGCGCATGGAGGCATCTG
>JBAZLL010000014.1:0-12679 GCA_041650255.1 Candidatus Micrarchaeia archaeon
TTGCAGCACAACCAGCGCTACAACCTTGTTTCATCCGGTGATGACAACTACAACTGGAAAGTGTCACTTATCTGGAAGAACCGAGACTGGTCATCAGCAACATCTTCAAACATCTCTGACTCACTACGTGAGATAGTTCTCTTTGATGAGGACACAATCAGCAGCAAGAAGATGATTGCAGGCGACGTGTACAACTTCCCGAAGAAGAGCACAGCATTCAGGCTTACATTCAATGGGCTTGATTTGACTGATGCGGACTATGCGCAATTGGGAATTGAATCAGGGTCCTCAACAGACTCTTACTCAGTATCAAACGCAACCAACTCCGCTGACTGCACAGACTCTGGAAACAAGATGTCATATACTGCAAAGCTGATTAAATTCAAATCAGACGGAAACAACTTTGGTGGCGGTGGATCTTCAGACCTGATGAGCAACTACAGGCTTGGTGAATTCTACTATGACCCAGTTGGAGGCAAAGCCAATGTTACAACTGCATATATTGGTGGAGCACAGGGCAACTTCAGTATTTCGCATGCAACTGACCGATACAACGGAACACAGGCATACAACTATCCGCGTGAATATGTGAACGTGACAGTTACTGGCTGGGAACCGGCAATTTTGTACAGGCCATCTGGCTTTACCTGTTTCCTCAACACGAGCGTTGGGCTTTCAGGAACTGCCGTAACTGGTGCAGCGAAATCAAAGAGCGGAACCCAAACTGTGTCATTTGACCCAGCAGGAACCGACTCAAGCGCGCCTGGCTTGCTGTACTTCAGCAACATCACCACAACCTCTGGTCCATCCGGAGTAAACGGAACAATCTATTTCCAGGAAGACGCTGGCAAGAACGACACAACCTCGCACCCGCCAGTATTCGTCCAGATTCCGTTTATCAACAGCACATCTGACTGGAGATTCAAGGGCACAGAGTCCTCGACATCCACAGTGTACTACCATGGAATCAGGGATGCGGCATCCGCATGGCAGGCCTATGAGCCGACTGTTATAACTGAGAGAGGAACAAAGATCACCTCAGTTGGAACAACCTCAATGGACATGTATGTTGCAAAGAAGATTGGACAACCAACCTTTACCTTTGCATCCGAAGGTTCAAATTTAATTTCGAAATGCAATTCAACAGATGTTTGTGCTTCGACAATTTCTGCTTCAATATGGAATAAATATTCTCCATCTACCATATCAAAAATTCAGCCAATCAATCACTGGTTTTTGGTGCAAATCAATCTTACAAATGGTTCACAAACATTTGCACAATCATTATCTTTATCTCAAGGTTGGAATCTTATTTCTTTTACTATCACTCCTGAGAATCCATCTTTAGCCTCTATCTTCTCCAGCATCTACTCAAATGTTGACTCAGTTTGGTATTATGAAAACAACGAATGGCAAAACTATGTTCCAGAAATAGGCGGGACACTCACAACAATTCAGCCAGGAAAAGCCTATTTTGTAAAAGCAAAAGAACCCGCTCTTCTAACTGTTTATGGAACATATCAAACTTCCAATCAAGATGGCTTAATGGGTGTTCCCCCTTTCAGCATAAATGTTTATCCAGGCTGGAATTTGCTTGGTGCTTACATAAGTTGGCAAACCACCGGTTTCCCAACTCCAAAAATAAACACCATAACTGGCAATTACATGTATTCAGCAATCTACACTCACGACTCTCTAACAAAAAAAGTCAGCCCTGTTGATGGAGAAATGCAAATTCCAATAGGGAGCGGCTTCTGGCTCTACACCCCAATAAACGGCTCATATTCGCCGAGGACTTAGAGGTTGTTAAAATGAAATTTATCTCTATTTTTTTGTTATTTCTTTTTGCATCAATGCTTTATGCGCAGGTTCCGCCTCAATTTCCTTCAACCTTTTATGGAATTATTACTTCTGATGGAGGCTCTTTGGAAAATCAAACATTAAACGCATCAATCGGTGCAATATCCAAACAATCCATAGTACACTCATCAAACACTTATTCATGCACTCCAAGTCAATGCAATTATTTTATCACAATCACAAAAGAATCGCAATACGCTTCCAACGAAGTCATATTTAGCATAAATGGATATGAGCTAATCACAAAAGGCAATTATTCTTCAGGTACAATCACACGGCTTGATTTGATTGCTCCCGCATCAGCAGTTCCAACAATCACAACAACCACTCAATCAAGCACGTCTTCTTCAAGCTCAGGCAGTTCTTCAAGTGGCGGTTCTAGCGGTGGCGGCTCAAGAAGTTCTTACATTGCTTCTGCTCCTGCAATTGTGCAAACGACCGAATCAACAGAACCGGTGCATGTGCAAGAAATAGAAACTCCAAAAATAATCCAGCAAACTCCTGTTGTTCAGCCTATTGTGCAACCCGAGCAAACTCAGCATAAAACTTCTGCAATAATTTTAGAACCGCCCACAACTCAAACTCCTGTGCAAGAAAAAAAGCAATCCATTTTTCAGACCGCCAATGCATTATTAGAAAATAATCCTAACAACCTTCTCATTGCAATCGCAATTCTTGCCTTTGTCGGTTTTGCAGGGGTTATTCTCGCAGTCGCACTTCTGGCAATATTTTATTTCAGAAAAAAAGGAAACTAATATTCAAGCACTAATCTTTAGTGCCGCCTCAACATTTTTCAATTCAATTTTTGAGCGGTAAAAGAAGTATCCGATTATCAAAAATGTTGCAATCGGGGTGGCATAGCTTGGCACATTCATTTCAAACACATCCGCAAGCATCACAATGCCCAAAAACAATATTGAATACATCGCGCCATTTTTGAGATATTTGTATTTTCTCACGGTTTCAATATTTCGTATGGTCATCTCCCTTACAACCAGTGCGCCAAGTCCGCTTCCAATCATTATGAGCGGTATTGACATGGTGTAAGCAAAAGCCCCGATAACCCCGTCTATTGAAAATGTTGCGTCAATAGCCTCAAGATAAAATATTTTGCTCCAATCCCCCATTTCGCTTGAGCCTTTGCCTTCAAGCATTTCCTTTTCCCTCTCCGCCGCATTTTGCTTAAAGCCGTGTATTATGAAAAACGCGCTTGAGCCCACCACTGCGGCAAATGCAATCATCGGGTCTTTTTGCAATGCAAACCAGGTTATTACTGCCAAAAGAATTGACACAACTGCATAGAACCATACTCCCTGTCTAAAAAAGAATTTCTCACTGCGCAATCCAAAATTTTTGGGCTCCAAAAAAAGCCAATGGAAAAAGAGGAACACCAAAAATATTCCTCCACTCATCAGAAGCATCGGCGCGCTTGCCTCAACCGCCCGTGCAACTTTTGGATCGTCGCTAAATGCGGACATCAACAAATCAATCGGTGAATATGCCGGATTCGCAATCCACAATATGAAAAGGGGCAGGGCAAGTCTCACTCCAAATACGGCAATAATCAGTCCGTATCGCAGGAACCATCTCTTTGCTTTATCCGACATCTTGGTAAGGACTTCTGCATTAATTACTGCATTGTCTATACTGCTTATTATCTCAAAGAGCGCAAGGCCGGCTATTGTGAGAATTATTGCGAACAATTCCATTTCTTACACTTTTCTTTTTTTGACATATTTCTTATTTTTTCTTTCAGATGAAAGGGTCCCGTCTGCCGGGATGGACAGCCAAAGGTTGTACAGCCTTTTGCGCCATGCGCAAAAAGGCGGGCAAACGAGCGCCAGCGAGTGCGCCTGCCGGGATTTGAACCCGGGTCTTAAGCTTTTTCCGAAAGATAAGGAAATTGCCTTTTCTTTTTCCGATAGAACGCTTTTTCTTTTTGCGAAAAGAAAAAGGGTCTTGGGAAGCTTACATCCTACCACTGGACTACAAGCGCATAAGAACAAATGACTGGCTCCAATTGCAAATCATTTATTCTATATCCATTACTCGCAAAAGCAATATAAATCTCCGATTAAGGCTTTTGAAAATAAAAAAGAAGAATTTACTGCAATTCAACAATCTTTAGCAATTCCTTTGACAAGACAAAAATATTTGGCTCTCCCTTAATTGCTGTTAGCTCGTTTAGCAGTTTTTTCGGATCCTGTTTTTTATCAACAACACCGTTATTCGCCGCTCCTATAATCGTCTTGCCAGCATATACTAGATATCTTCTGTTATTCTCTATGCCTATTCCAGTATATTTCTCTCCCTTCTCAATCAGCATTTTTCCAAAATTTCTCAAGCATCCTTTCGCCTGCTCTGCCGCTTTAATATTTTCTTTCAAATTAACAGCATTCATATTCTCCCTCCCTTAGTCTAATCAGCAAACTTTAGTATTTTAATTTTCTTTCCAAAAAATGGAATTTAATTGCAAAAACAATAACATTATAAGCATTAAATGGAAAATATTTCCATGTCAACCTCAACAGAGCGCAAAGATATGGCAATACTGCAATTGCTAATAGACGACAGCTCTCTCACAAAAAAGCAAATCGCAAAAACATTAGGCATTCCCCTCACAACAGTTCATAACCGAATCTCCCACCTGGAAAAGGACGGAATAATTGAAGGCTATCGCGCAAAGCCAAATTGGAAAAAGTTGGGCTTTGGCATAGCCGCCTTCATCAACATTACGATAAATTATTCCTCAAAAGGCTATTCTCAAGAGGATACCGCAAGAAAAATCTCCCAATTAGACGGCGTGGATTCAGTCTCAATAGTCGCGGGCACATACGACATAGTCGCAAAGGTTAGAAAAAAAGACACCGACGAGCTAAACACCTTCATCATAAACAATTTAAGAAAAATTCCCGGAATAGACAAGACTACGACAGTTGTAATCCTAAAAGAATACGAAATGGAAAAGTTGAGAAAGGCATCAATAGATTAAGCAAACTGTTTCTTTGCCGTCTGCACAAAAAGCGCGCCAATTCCGCCAATGAGTGCAGTATAAATCTGAAGCAATCCCATTGCCCCAAGCACCGCGATTGGAAGTATGGACAGCCACACCAGAGCAGACGCCGCACAAAACAAAAATGCCGACTTTAGCGCCGTTCCCCAGACAACCGCAAGCACACCCGAATTTTTCCTCTCAAAAACCATTTTCTTTATTGCAAGCACAAAGAGCGCATTTGCAATCCAAATAAGCGGTGCAAGCAAAAATGCAGACGCCGCTAATCCGCCGAATATGACACCTGCGCAAATCACGCCGATGCTCGGCAACATTATAATCGGAAGCATTTTCCATCCGCGCATATTGAGCGCCGCAAGCACCAGTGCCGCATTTACAACGCTTCCGACAAAAATTTGCGGATGCCCCATAAAGAACGGAACAAAAAATGCAAGCATGCAATAAATTACAAACTCAACGTTCTCCCAAAGAGATGAAAACTCATATTCACGCATATTCAGGTATTGCCTTTTCTGAGAAAACAAATGGGTAAATTCCATGCTCAAGCAACAAATGCAGGATTTATAATATGTATCGATGTTTTAGCCTCAAGGGTTTAAACAAATGCCAAGAGAGATTTTGCTAAACATTTTGCATGAAGCGCAAAACAAGCACGGCTACTTGTCAGAGGACGTTCTAAAAGAATTAAGCGTCAGTCACAATATTCCAATCAGCCAGCTTTACAGCGTTGCCACATTTTACACAATGTTTCGGACAAAGCCGCAGGGAAAATATGTAATTCACATTTGCGGCTCGCCTTCCTGTGTGCTCAACAATGCAACGACACTTGCAAACTTTTTGCAAAAAGAGCTCAAAATAAAAATCGGCGAAACAACAAAGGACAATCTTTTCTCTTTATACAAAACATCCTGCATCGGCTGTTGCAACGAGGCGCCTGCAATGCTAATCAACGCTCAGCCATATACAAAACTGACTGAAAAAAGCATAAGAGAAATTCTAAACAATCTCAAATCCTCTAAAAACAAAGTTTCAAAATCTGCAAATTCAAAACTCAAAAAATCCGCAGGCAAAAAAACAAAATCCGGCACATCCGCTTCAAAAAAATCAAAGCCTAAAAAGCCCGCAAATAAAAAAATTAAGTCCAAAGCAAAAAAATTATTTGCAAAAAATAAGCACAGGGGAAAATAGATGCAAATCCTTGAAGGAACAAACCTAAAAGCGCTTGCGCGTGCGCGCAAAATGGGTGCAGAGGGCGTAATCAATCTTCTTGAGAAAAAAGGGCTTGTAGGAAGAGGCGGTGCGGCATTTCCGACCGCAAAAAAATGGCGAATGGCGATGCAAACAAATGCGGATGCGCGCTTTATCATATGCAACGCCGATGAAGGCGAGCCGGGCACTTTCAAAGACAAATTCATTTTGCAAAACAATGCAAAAACAATGCTTGAGGGAATGTTAATTTGCGCATACACAATCGGCGCAAAAGAGTGTTTCATCTATCTGCGCGGCGAATACGAATATCTCAAAGACGATTTGCAAAAGCAAATTGACGAGGTAATCGCAAGCGCCCAAAGCGATGTTTCAATTCAAATTGTTCTTGGCGCGGGCGCCTACATCTGCGGTGAGGAAACCGCAATAATACAATCAATAATGGGCTTTAGGGGGCAGGCAATGTTCAAGCCGCCCTATCCGACAATAGAAGGGCTTTGGGGCAAGCCGACCGTAGTAAACAATGTAGAAACATTCACCTGTGCCGCGCAGGCAATATTATTTGACAATTGGAATCCCAACATGCGCCTTTTCTGTTTGTCCGGCAATGTCACAAACCCCGGAATTTTTGAATTTCCATTAGGCACCGAGCTTTCCACTCTCATAAAACTTGCAAAACCAAAATATAAATTAAAGGCAATGTCCTTTGGCTGTTTTGGCGGCATCATGCCAATCAATTCGAAAATGAAAATAACAACCGAATCAATATGCAAGGAAGACTGCCAACACGGGGCATTTAGCGTGGTGCTAATAGATGAAAAGCAAAACGTGCTTGACATCTGCTGTTCAATCGCCCGCTTTTACACTTACGAATCCTGCGGAAAATGCACTCCTTGTCGGGAAGGCACAATTCGCATGCTCAATTTATTGAAAAAAGTGAAATCAAGGGAAGCAACAAACGAGGATTTGAAACTGATTGCAGAACTTGCAAACCACATACAAAGAACAAGCCTGTGCGGGCTTGGGCAGTCTTCAGGCAACCATGTGCTCACCGCGCTTAAGCATTTTCCACAAGACTTTGAGGCGTATGTAAAATGAAAATATTTCTTGACGGGAAAGAAATAGATGTGCAGGAGAAAAAAACCCTGCTTGCAATTTGCAGGGAAAATGGCATAGCGATTCCAACTCTCTGCTATCACGCGTCAATGTCTGCGGAGGCAAGATGCAGAGTATGCCTTGTGCAAATGGACGGAAAATTCGTTACTGCCTGCTCCACATATCCAAAAGAAGGCGCCAAAATAACCACGAACACTCCGGAAATATTCAAAGCGAGAAAGCTCAACATGGAGCTCATGATTCCAAGGCCCTCCTGCAAAAAAGATGATGATTTTGAAGTATGTGAAATATACAAATCGGTCGGCTTGGGATACTCGCGCTTTGAACCAATCACAAACTACGTCCCGGATTTAGGTTCCGCGGTCGTGCGCGACAACAACAAATGCATCAACTGTGGAAAATGCGTTCGCGTCTGCTCCGAAATTCAGGGCATATATGCAATAGATTTCGCAAGCCGGGGGCACAACGAGCATGTAACTCCATATTCAGAAAAGCCTCTTTCATCTGTTGCTTGTATCCGATGCGGGCAATGCATTCTAAACTGTCCCGTCGGTGCGATTTCCGAATGCTCCCATCTTGAAGGAGTGGAAGCCGCACTTTCCAATAAGAAAAAGCACGTAGTTGTGCAGGCTGCTCCCTCAATTCGCGCCGCACTCGGCGAAATTTTTGGCATGCCTGCCGGAACTTTGGTAACTGGCAAGATGTGTGCCGCCCTGCGCCGATGCGGTTTTGATGCCGTGTTTGATGTGAATTTGGGTGCGGACATAACGATAATGGAAGAGTCCGCCGAGCTTTTGCACAGAATAAAAAACGGCGGAACATTTCCATTGATTACTACATGCTGTCCCGGTTGGATTTTAATGATGGAGCATTTCTATCCAAAACTTCTGCCCAATATGTCCACCTGCAAATCTCCTCATGAAATGCTCGGAATGCTTGCAAAAACATATTACGCGGAAAAAGCAAAACTCAATCCAAAAGATATAGTTGTCGTGTCAATAATGCCCTGCACCGCCAAAAAATTTGAATCGGTCCGACCGGAAATGCATTCGGCAGTTGATTATGTTCTCACCACCCGCGAGCTTGGGCGGCTCATAAAAAGAAAAAATATTGATTTTGCTTCTTTGCCGGATGAAGGATTTGACGCTCCGTTGGGGGTTTCCACCGGTGCAGGTGCAATTTTTGGTGCAACCGGCGGAGTAATGGAAGCCGCATTGCGCACTGCTTATGAGCTTGCGACCGGCAGTCCTGTTTCAAAGCTTGAGTTTGACCAAATCCGTGGCATGTCCGGAGTAAAAGAAGGAAGTATTGTCATTAATGGAAAAGAACTCAAATTTGCGTGCGCGCACGGAGGACAAAACATTCATTCCCTCCTTCGCAAAAAAGACCAATACCACTTTATTGAGATGATGGCATGTCCCGGTGGTTGCATTGGCGGCGGCGGTCAACCAATTTACAAAGACCCCGATACACTTAGAAAAAGAACCGAAGCAATTTATCGCGCGGACGCAAGCCTGCCCTTGAGAAAATCTCATGAGAATCCGGTTGTAAAAGAAATATATGCAAAATATCTCGGGCATCCTCTTTCGCACAAGGCGGAATTGTTGCTTCACACCTCTTACACCTTAAGAGAGAGATTTTAGAAATTCTTTTTTTGAAAAATAGTTTTTCTTTTAGATATATAAAATATAAAATGCGTTCGCCGTTGGATACATAAAAAGCAGTCGATTTTCTTTTGGGGGTGTCCTACAAATTGCCAATGGCAATTTGGAACCCCAAAGTCCGCAGGACTTTGTAGGGAAACCCTCAGACCCTTTTCTTTTGCAACCGCAAATTCCCTTTGGGAATTTGGGGCCCCAAAATCGCCTTAGGCGATTTTGCGGAAGAAAAGGGGATATGGGAGTGCGTTCGCCGGGATTTGAACCCGGATTACTAGCTTGGAAGGCTAGAGTCCTAACCAGGTTGAACGACAAACGCGTATTCTCATTCTGTTCTCATATAAATATAAATCAAATTGCTTTTCTTTTTGGGGTAAGCCCTAGACCTTTTTCTTTTAGAAAAAGAAAAAGGGCTTGGGTGGTTGAACGACAAACGCATCAACTAGTCTTTTGGAAAATACTATATTGTTCCTTACTGATTATAAATATATCAAAAAGAAAAAGCACAGCAATCGGCTATCAATCATTTCTGGGGCTAGGCATACTTTCATTCCCCCTAAATTCCAAAACGCATCCAAGTGCATCCGAAACCATTTTACACGTTCCATTCATCTGTCCTCGCGGGCTTGAAATAGAGCAATTTTCACCCGACGCTTTCAAATTGCACGCCTCTTTTTCTGCGGCGCTCATATTGCGCATCTGTGGCGGCTGTCCTCGTATGCCAGTTTTATTCATCTCTTCTGCATTCAAATTAATTTGGGATTTATCATCCATCTCATTGTTTGCATTATATCCCTGCATTGCCCATGCGACAATCACAAGCAAAGCCACTGATGCCAATATCGCAATAGTTTTCATATCCATACTCTCACCTTACTCGTATCTCAAAGCTTCCACTGGTGCAACCGATGCCGCATTGCGTGCCGGAAACACTCCCGAAAGCGCACCAACAATTACAGAAAATCCCATGCCCATCACAACAAGCTCAAAGGTAATTTTTGTCGGAACTCCAAATGATGCAAGAGCAAACGACACAATAAAACTTATCGCAACTCCCATTAATCCGCCGACAAGTCCAACGAGCCCCGCCTCAAACAAAAACAGCTTCATCACTTCAACACTGGTCGTCCCAAGCGACTTTAATATCCCGATATATTTTGTCTGCTCAAGAACGCTTGTGAACATCGCATTCGCAACTCCTATGCCCCCGACAAAAAGTGAAATTGAGGCAATCACTCCCAAGAAAAGCCCGAGCGTGTCCGTCATGCTGGACACACTTGATTGAATGCTGGCGGCAGTTGTCACCTGAAAATCCTGCTTGCTTGTTTTTAGTCTGTGCAATGTCAATAATGTCTGCGTGATATTTCCCGCGACCTCGTCCTGATCTGCATCCGAATCCGTAACAACAATTATCGAGCTCGCATTTGCATTCTGTCCAAAAAGGGTTTTGGCGGTATTAATCGGAATATACACGACTCTGTCCGAGCTTGAGAACGTGTTGCCCGTGGTGTTAAGTATTCCCACCACCTGAAATGTCTGGTTGTTTATTTTTATCTGTTTATTTAGTATGTTCGTATCCGAAAAAGTATTATTCATCACGCTATATCCTATCACTACCGCCCGAACGTCATTTGCCCGCAGGCTTCGCCCGTACAATATTTGCGCATTGGCACTTTCCAAAAATGCGGTCGGCTCCGTTCCAATAACCGAAAGGCTTGCGTTCTTGTTCATATATGTAACAACCTTATTTTCGCTAAGTCTTGCATCCACCGCTTTCACTCCGCTTATTTGCCGCAGTGCATTCGCCTCCTTGAAAGTGAGTGGCTTGGTGGTGGTAGTGCTTTTTCCTCCAAAGCCTTCTCCCGGCGGACCTCCGCCCCCAAGACCCATTCCCATTGCGCGCCCGCCTCCGGAGCTTACCGTTATCAGATTCGCCCCAAGTCCGCTTAGCTGGCTTTGCATCTGCTCGTTCATTCCAGTGCTTATGGAAATTAGCGAAATTACCGAGGCTACACCTATCACGACCCCCAGTATCGCAAGCCAGCTTCTCAGGCTTCTGTATCTTATGGAGTTTACTGCCAACTCCAATATCTCAATATTCTTCATTTGGAAGCCTCTTTTTTCACGGTATTCTTTTTCTTCCAGCGCCCGTACAAAAAGTACACAATCACCAACAAAACAACTGCGCCTACAATTTGCAAAATCGGCAATCCACCCGATTGAGTGCTTGTTGATGTGCCGCTTGCATTACGCGAACTCGGTCCGCCTCCAAGAATTCCAAACAAACCTCCGCTGCCAGATGGTCTGCTGCCGGGTACAGCTCCTGTATTTGCACTTGTTGAACCCATAGTGGTGTTCAGCGCATATCCTTGCCCCGAACTTGTGTCCAATACTTGCTTCACAACATGCTCCTGATTCATGACATCCTTGTAAGTCACTTCAATTTCTATCGCGTTATTTCTTGAATTGCCCAACGTAGTAGTTGATAATGTCATGGTGGAAAAGTCGTCAATATTTAGCGTGCCGATAAAACTTTGCGCCAATTCAGTGTTTGTACCATTTACTCTTGCAATCACATTTACGCTGTGCACTTGGTAATTTCCAGTGTTGGCTATGAGCACGCTTTTGGTGATGCTGCCCGTGTCCATGCTCACACTAATCCCCGTAGTTGCCTGCACGCTTATTCCCGCGTACTGCGTGCTCGCGCTTCCAACGCTTGGAGTAAGTTCAAATGGAATTGAATAATATCCGGGGCTGGCGCTTGATGATACTCCCAAAATTATTTCTTTTGGCATACTCTCGCCGGGCTTCACATCATCAAAATATACTCTCTGCATTCCAATCGGTGTGAATTCATCCGTCGCATTCACATCCACTGTCGCGGATATTGTTTGCGTTCCGGTATTTTTCAGCACGAGGCGCAAATTTGCCTGCGAGCCGATTTCCACCGGTTTTAAGCTTTCAATCTCAAGCCGATATTGTGTGCTTGTCCCTACAATACTAATCGGTCCGACCGGCAAATTTACCTCGGTCGGCGCATTAAGTCGATTATAATAGGTAAACACGAGCGGTATGTTATACACTCCTGCTGATAATGATGATGAGGAAACAACGCTAACATTCACTTTTCTGCTTTCATTTGCAGGAATGGTTCCAACAATTATTTGCGTGGTTCCATCAAGGGAGAAACTGGAGTTGCCGGCAGTCGTGATTTGCAAATTATTTATGAGTCCGCCATTATTTTTGAGCTCAATTTCAACGCTTGTTTTTTCTCCGGCAGAAATTCCCTGGTCGCTTACCGACAAAGTATTTATCACGAGCGGATTTTGCTGTGCTACTGTTATCGGTATCTGTATGGATATTTTGTTTGAATTGGAATTAGCTGCACTTGCTCCTTCTGTCAAATAGTAAATATCCACATTCACAAGCTGTATTCCGCCTGCGGATTCGGGCGCTATTTTAAACGGCACCGCCGTTTGCGCGCTTGAGCCTGCGCCTATGCTTCCAACATAGTTTGAATTGCTCGCTCCGTCAAGACTGTAATATGTAGTTACACTACTGGCGGTTGCCGTGCCATCATTCACCAGATAAATCTGCAAATAGCCGACCGTGCCCGCATAAACCGTTGAAGGCGTTGTATTGTAGCTTTCAACCTGCAACAACGCGGAGCTTGCCGCAAATCCCACCTGTGTAAATATTATTGCAAACAGAAAAACCGCTGCAAACAAATTAATGGTCTTCATTTTCATTCCCTCCTTTTTTCTCCCTTGAAAACTTTATCACTTTCAATTTTTCCATCCATAATTCTGATTTGCCTGTGCGTGTG
>JBAZLL010000015.1:0-12314 GCA_041650255.1 Candidatus Micrarchaeia archaeon
GATATTTCTTTTCACGGTTGTTTTTTTGTGGGAGGAGCGATGAAGATAGCTATATAAATAATTATCGCCTTCTCTCTTACATGCGACCAATATATTTAATCCTTGGATTGTTGTTCCTCTGCGCAACCGTGCAGAGCGCCGCCGACATATCGGGCTATTTGTACGAGAACGAGACTCTCTCCTCCGTGACTGAACAGGCTCTAAACACTGGCACGGGCGGATATGTCCTCTACAGCATCGGAGGAAAGAACGCAATGATTCTAAAGGACGGCGTTGCGGTGCAAGACAAATCCGTAATAGAGTCCCTGCTAAAAGAACATTATTCAAAAGAATTTTTGCCATCACAAACTGAATGGGATGCAATAAAAGCAAACATCACTGCATTTAACGCAAGCCGAAATTTCAAAACTCAATACGGCGAAGTGGAAAAGACATGTCTGCAAGTAACTTATATGACTGATTTACCTTGCACCACCTATGATAAATGTTATTCAACTGCAAACGTGCTTTGCACGAACTTCGCATCCGGAGGCGGAGGCGGTGGCTGTTATGCTGACCAGCTCGCTCCAATGTTTCTTGATTATGCAAATCAGATAATCGTGCTACGCGAAAACGTTCCAAAATTAATTTCTCTCTTTGACGCAATTTCTGCAGACAATGCGGGCTCTCGCATCGTCGAGATGAAAACGTATATTACAAAAGTGAGGGAAGCCGCCAAAGGCGAATCAAAAAGCAAGCTCCGCTACCCCGAAACCGGTGATTCATGTGCGGATTGCGTAGGCTTGTGCCCCTCTCCGCATTTTGACTTTACATCGTTAGATGCGGCGGAGAAATCGCTCGATGAAATAAATTCCCGCCTCGGTCCGTTGGCTGACTTGAAAAAAAGCTCTGGCGCAATAGCAACAGAAACTGCCGACAGAACAAAATACAAAACGGGAACTGCGCTATTGGCAGTCTGGGAGCCGAAATGGAGCACATTCAAGGGCAAATATTCAACCCTATACAATAATGCAACCTCAATATCCTCATTTGTATCCGACAATTCATTTTTTGCCGTATATGACAAATTTTCAATGAGCTGGCAATCAATGGATTCGCGCATGGAATCCCGCGATTTTGAAAGCGTGGAAACAGATATGAATACTTTGCAGGACAATGCTCCAAAATTGACAGTCCTTGTGAATGAAACTCCAAAGGCTTTCTATTCTGCGCTTGAGGCAAAGAACAACGCATCCGATTCAATAATAAACGCAAGATGGAATGTAAGGCGCGATGATCCCGCATCCGTTGAGGCATACAATACATTGGCAAAAAGGCAAAATACCCTCAATGCAAAATTCGTGCCGCCAATGACTAGCAAGCAGTACACAACGCTTGCAAATGATTTTGCAACTCTTGCGCAGGACAGCAGAATGTTTGTATCCTCGCAAAATCAAATCGGGGATTCTATCTCTGGAACAGGAGAAGCATTCGGGCAAACAGCGATCAATGCAGTATTCAGCCTGACTGACGCCGTATATGTAATGCCGAGCTCGCAACGCGAACAAGTTGCCCCCGTAATTCCTCCAATTGTTTTGTTCTTGATAGACTTGGCGGCAATCTCGGTTGCACTCGTCGTGTTCGTAGGTGTGCTACTAAAATTCAAAGATTCTTTCAAGAAGCGCTCTGTGCTCGGAGCATGGATTGCCCTCTTGTTTGTATTTCTTTTCATTCTCGGAGTAGGTTCGGTTGGCATGTTTGTGCTAATTGACCAATCTGCAAAATCAGGAAACCTTGAGGACTTTACAAATGTAATAACCAACTCAAACGCAGTTTATGTTGCAATAGACAAACAAGGTGCAAGCACGCAAGTGATTAGCTCAATGCAAGGCTGTGCAAAAAACATCACCGGGCAGGTAAAATCGGAGTGGGCGAATAAGACCTCGTCAACCTTTGAGTTCTCCGGAACCTCTTGCAAGATGGATGGAAAGACGATGACTTTTGATGAATGCTTGCAACGGGTCGGACCGAATCCGGTGATATATATGCAATACAACTCCACCACTTCTGATCCCAAGTTCTATGTTGTATATCAAAAGAAGGCGCAAATTTCCGGAGACAGTGCATATTTTGAACGCTGTGAAATCGGAGATGTGCTCCATTAATTTTTTTCCATTTCTCTTTTTCTTAAAAATTTTTCTTTCACCTATTTTTTTAAACATTAAAGCCCTATTGTTTTCATGGAAAAAGACTCTAATGTAAAAAAGGCTTCGCTTACTTCGAGGCAAAAATATGCGCTCATTGGCGGTGCGCTGATTATCGTGCTCGTAATGGCATTTTTCCTTTTGTTCGGGCAAAATTCGCCAGATGAAGTGCAGGCATTCAGCGACTATCTCTATTACTCCAACTCAAGCGGAATAGTGATGGACATTCGCGGTTCTCCGGACAATGCGACCTCCGCACAAATAATGCAGTGCGGCGTGAATCTAATCTCCGGCGGGTTCTTTGCAAAGACGCAAAAGAATTTGCTGATATATGCATGTGATGAAAAAGGATGCCTTTCAGCGGCAGAAATAGAAGCCGCCAAAAATAATAGTGCAATCAAAAATAATTCAACAAACACTTCGCTCTCTGCAAGCGCAGAAAATGATTCTAACCAAACTTCGCCTCAAAGCATGCCCTCGCTCAACGGTTCAAGACCGGGGTTCAATGCGTCAAACAGCTCGGAAGATTTGCCCAATTTTGCGGCAATTGCATCGGAGCAAAATTCATCTGTGAAAAACGTGTCGGTAGAGTCCAACAACACATCAATTGCGCCTCCAAAGTATATCGGTTATGACGAGGTACTCTACAATATGCGCGGCAGGGCGTATTTTCATGTGCTTTATGGGCCTGAGCAGAAAAAGCAATTTCACGCAACATACGTGGAAGTGTATATGAACTCCACTTCGGACCCCTCACAATGCTCTGTGAATGTGCAGACTCAATAAGTTTTTTATTTATTTTTATTTATTTTTAGAATTCTACTTATATTTCAAAACTATTTATATCTCAAAAATGCCCCAACGCCGTAAAAACTTTGCAAAAATTGCGCGCCTTCAGAAGTCTCGTTAGAAATCATCTTCACTTCTGTGCCCGATGCATCTGCCAACTCAATCAAATCATCTCGCAAGTCATGCTCTGATAAAATGGTGATTTTCTTCCCATCAGAAGTTTGTGATGGCGCGGCATCATCCTTTCTCTTATTGATGAATCTTTCCTGCGGCTCTCCTTCCACTCTGCATTTATATCTTGTCCATTCAAGTCCTTCCGAAATAAGTAATTTTGACGCCTGTTTCGTTTCAAGAGATTTTCGCACATTCGCCTCGCCATAAGCCGCCAGCCCGCCGGAAACAACTTCTTTTATGAATCTGTCAATAAGCTCTTTTTCCACAATCGCCTGTTGTCCGGCAATAATGTCTCCCGATTTGGACATCATTTCCTTTAATCCGTATTCATCAGTATAACCCGTGTCCACGACTCCGAGCAATTTAATCTGGTAATTAAACGGCTTCATTTTTACAAAATCCTGCTTTGCCGGTCCGGGTCCGCCGACAATCACGCCGTTTATATTTCCGCTTACAAAATAGCGGTCCATTGCCTCGCCGATTCTTTTGTAATAATATTCAATAGACTCCTCAATAAGCCGCTCAAATCTGCGTGCCGATTGGCCTCCTTTGCGAATTTTCGCATGTGCCATCGAATTCAATCTTTGCAATATATTCACATTTGTCCCTTTGAGCGTCGCGATTGTGCATTCGCGCCCGTCCATCACAATCAGTCCGTAGCTTTCCTTTATCTCGAACATTCCCTCAAGCGGCTCAAGGAAAAACCGTGAATCGCACCTATAAATTTGCACTTTGACTGGCTCCGGTGGGAAAATGCTAAATAACTCAATATCCGTTTTCGCCGGATTTTCAGAAACATTGCCGCAGAAAATCGCAAGCCCGCTTTCCGGAGCGCAATTTCCATAACTCTTTAGATGATGAACAATTCTCTCTAATGCATCAGTGACATTTTTTCTCGTGCTTTTTGATTTGATGTTTGATGCCTGACCTGCCTCTTCTTTCAATTTGTTTGAGGTAAGATGAATCGGAGCGCCGGATGGTATGTATACTGAGATAAGCTCTGTCCCCGAGCCCTTCAAGCTTCTTAGATGGTGCACCTGTTTTTTGAGCACATAAAGTGCTTTTGTGCGGTCAACATCTTCTCCTTTTTTTATGTCCATTTTTCTACCTTATACACACTAAGGGTTTAGCCGCTTTTAATACATTCTCAGTGCAAGAATTCTACTCTACCTGTCTCCATCGAATAATAAGCGCCTACAATTTTGAGCTTCCCTTCTTCCTGTAGTTTTGCAATCATTTTGCTCTTTTTAGGGATAGCTTTCACGGTTTCAAGAACATTGCATTTAATGCACTTATCCACATCGAAATTATTCTTCTGTGCACTCGGAGCAATACTATTCACAATATTTTTTATGTGCCCTTCTTCGCTTTTTCCCTTTGTCTTGCATGTCGCGGCAACTGCTCCGCAACCTTGGTGCCCAAGTACAACTAGTAATGGGGTGTGCAGATGTTCACATCCATACTCAAGGGAACCAAGCGTTATATCGTCATCTGCAAGGTTTCCAGCGTTTTTTACAGTAAATATCTCGCCCAAATCGGTGTCAAATATGAAGTTTGCAACTATCCTTGAATCCGCGCATCCAAGAACTGTGGCCCATGGCTGTTGCCCTGCAAGAAGCTCCCTTCTCCTTCTTTCAAAATCCACGTCCTTTCTCATGTTCTTTACAAATCTCTCGTTTCCTTCCCTTAATTTCTGCATCGCTTCATCCGCATTCATCAAAAACACCTAACATCTTTTTTATGCTAAGAATAAAAAGCAAGTCTTAAGCGGGTATCTCCCACATCATTTTATCTTCAAGACCCAAGTCATACATTTCCTGCTTTGAAAACATATCCTCGTTCGTCAGGTAAAAGTCCTTTCTTGTCATATTCTTGAATTCCCCAAGCGTTGTTTTTTCCGGAGGGATTATTGTCAGCTGACCTGTATAGAAATTTTCCATATGCGCAAGGAGTTTTATCTTGCCATCAAATCCTTCTTCGATAATCCACTGTTCATATTTTGAAAGCATAATTCTTACTGCTTCCTCAATGATAAGATTGTTTATCTGCGATTTGCTAAAGAGCGTGGCATATTTATCTCCGTAATGTTCATGAAGTTTTGAATAAACATTTTTCGCGGCGGGCATGTAAATAAGTTCTGTATTTGAGTTTTGGGCAAGCACCCCAATTGTTTCCTGTGTGCCCCTTCTTATCACTGCTCTCATCTTTTCTCTATTATCTACAAACACTTCAAACAAGAATTGTACCAATTCTCTCTTTTCATTCGGATGGTGATTTATCACTCCGTTAGCCCTGTCTTTGAGATATGCATCCAACTCATTCACATACTCTTTTGGAATATAATCCTTGAGCACATTGAGCTGGGTCACAGGTCCGCTTCCACTGCTTACCTGCCTCATCAAATTCCCAAAAAATTGCATACTCCGCTTGTATTCGGAATATGTTGAGTCAGCCTCATCTTTATATGCGTCCTTTAACACATTCCCGAGCATTTCAAACATGTTGTGCACATAGTGCGAACCGGTCATAAATCCGCAACCATAATGGGGTCTGAATATAATATATTCTAGGATTGCTTGCGCAAGCTCTTCATCAATTTTCGCAATTTTGGATGTTGCCTTTTCATCTCTCTTTTCTACGAGCTCTTTAACAAGATTTACGAATTCCTTCTTTGTGAGAAAGCCTGCCAAAACCTTCACATCGCCTTTCTGGCGCGAATCATCGCACACACATTCTCTTGCATTGTCTTTTATTTCCCTAATAAGTTTTATGTCCTTCCAATTTTTCTCATACCACAATGTATTCTCAATTCTATCAATCATTATCGCATATCTCCAAATTTTGCACGCTCTCTTATACCATCCGTCTTCGCTACCGTCCGCATTTTTTTTGCGCATTTCTTTTTTCGTATATTCCTCAAGGTCTTTCCACGGATGATAATTCTCATCATTTTGCGGCTCTCTTATTTTTTCCAAAAGCCCGCCGGGTTTGCTTGCAATTCCGATTATCTCGTGAAGCTCGGCATCATTTGTGGAAAGCAAGTTGTTAAGTTTTATCAGACTGCCATTTTCATCCGTAGTTTTTGCCCAGTCGGCAAATCTCACCGGCTTTTTGGCGCTCCCATCCAAATTGTTACTCTCGCTGACCACCATGAGTCTGCCTGTCTTTTCGCAAAAAACCACGCACAACATTCTGTACTTTGTAGTTCCCCCATGTGCAGTATTGCTGATTTTGAGATGGTTATCCCTGTCAATATTTCCAACAATTCCTGCTAAATGTTTCTTGAAACTTGCCCTGTGACTGGTCGCCCTGTTTTTTGCGGCTTGGAAATCTCCGTTTTCACCCTTTGCGCATTCGCCAAACATAATATATGGCGCCTGAGGCAAATTCGCATGTTGCGCATGCTCAAGAAGATACAATGCATCTGCAATTTCATTTGAAACTTCAAGCCCGCTGTTTTCGTTGCATGAAATTGCCGGATTATTTGCGCACTGAATTTCCCTGTATTCTTTTGGCGTGGCTATCTTTCCAAAAGTTCCACCCAGGCTCTTTTTTCCCTCAATAATGTCCTTGTCTCCGCCCAAAAGGGTTGTCCAATCCACTTCATCAGAGCCGAGAATTTCCTGTGCGCATGCCTGATCCACATTCATGCTTTTGTAATTTTTTATTTTGCTTGGATACTCCGCCCTATTAAGTTCAAAATATATTTCAACGTCGTTATACCCTGCTTTTCTTGCATCTCTGATATACTCTGCTAAAAGCTTTACTTTGGCAGTTCTGTCTTGTTCAAAAATTTCATAAGGAGAATTTAATTCATATTTTGCCGCAACCGCATCCATTATCGCCCGAATGCTCGCATTATTCTCTGTCAACGCAAGGGTTTTTGCAAGTGTTATTTCTTGCGAAGTGCCGTTTTTTTTGCCAAAAATTTCTTTTTCCCTAGGAATCTGCCCTTTCACATTCATCCAATCCCCTCTCACCTATTCTATCCAGTCAAGTATAATGTTATACTATAAGTTAATTTACGGTTTTTATATTTATAAGCCCTTCCTTAATGATTTATGGCGATAAACCCTTATAAACAGTTAATTTTTTCTTCCAGCCTGTCTTACTGCCTCAACGCACAAGGAAATCAGGCACACTGCCACAAAAAGTTCAATTGTAATCTGCTCAAATGAGCCTTCTTTCTTTACCTTTTTGTCTTTTACCTGCACGCTAATCGGCGGATTTGAAATTATTTTTTTTGCCTCAAGCATGGAATCTTCCATTGATGCGGAAAGCACAAGCACCGAATACGAGCTTGTAATACTCGAATTCTTTTCCCGCGCCTGCGCGACCCCATACATCCCCTGCGACTGGTATGCCCTGCCCCAAAGCGTGGCAAAATTTTGCTCAAGCAATTCATTTGTAATATTTAGCAAATACTCTTCATCCTGTTCCGCCTCATGATTCGCCGCCACCTGCACTCCCTGTGCGTACGCCGCATCATATATTGCTGCCGGATAATTCTTGGACTTTAACGATTCCTGCGAAATTTGCAAATGCCACTGCGCATCCTGACTTGGCACAAGCGATTTTTCAATCATTTGCCCTGCCTGTTTCACGCTTGCTTTTGCAATGCTTTCAAAATCGGATTCGTTTATCGGTTTGCCGCCAATCTCTACCGCCTGCGCCGCCATATACTTTGATGCCTGGCACCACGAGCGTGCATAATAAATTTCTCTCAACTGCAAATATTTTTCCTCTTGCGAGCCATATCCTTCCGAAGCATTTTGAATATCCCCGATTTTTTTGTTTGCCCATTCTTTTCTTGCGCGCGAGCCGGATACCCATTCAAAGTTTTTGTCGGTTGCGTCCACCACTTCAAGGCTTGCAATGCATTCTTTCGTTTTTTCTATCTCTAATTCCAAATCCAAATTCTGCGCAGGAGTGGATAAGAATGCGGCATCAATTTGTGATAAAAATGCGTTGTTTGCCGCAGTATAAGCATAGCCTTTTTGCGATATCTGCCCGTTAAGCTCGGCTTGTGTTCTAAAATGCTCTTTATATTCGGGTATTTCCCACCGCCCATTTGAATTTATCCTTGCAAGAAGCTCCTCATTTATTTCTTGTGAAACTTTTGCCAGCCTTCTATCATCATCATTCAGATTTCTTTGCACAAGATTGGACGGGATTTGTGTTTGTTCAAGCTTGAAATTCGGCGCAAATTTCTCGCCTTCCTTTGAGGTCGCTATTTTGTATGCTTCATCAAGGGTTTGCACTTCAAGCGCGCTAAAATCATTTTCCTGTCCAAGTTTTGAAAGCAAAATATTTTCGTATATCTGCTGTTTTGGTGTGATTAAAATTTTCTTGCCGTTTCTTGCGCTTGCCTGTGCCTTATCTATTATCCCCCCAACCGCGCCTGCTTGTGCATAATTATCAATTGCTCCCGTAATTACAATATCCTGGCGCAGGGTGGTATTTTCAATTGCCGACTTTGTTGCAATCGCCATCGCAAGCCCGGCGGAAGGTCCGTCAACGGACTGTGTCGGACCCATATCCAAAAAATTTATGTGCACGTCGCACTCTTTTTGTTTATAACCTGCGGATTCAAATGCAACTCCAATCGCAGTCTGTTCAGAAATCTGAGTGGATACTCCCACAAGCGGAGCGATGGATGTGAATACCGACCCGTTGCCCGGAGCCATTTTCACCATCACTCTCAAAAGCCCGCCTTCCTGCCCCGACACAACCGCCGGAACAAAAATAGTTCTTTCTGCCTGCGGGCAGACTTGCGCATACACTGCGGACATTGCAAAAAGCATCAAAAGAGCTAAGCTTAGTATCTTCGTGTTCATAAATTTTGATTTGCCGAATGTACATTTTTAATCTATGCCCAAATTCACGTCCATTCGCCTTTGCGACGAGCGCAAGCGCTGTGTTTTTTAATTTAATGTTCCCTTGTGCTTTGCGTCGTATTTATAAAATTGCAATCGCATCTAATATTCGACTTGTATGCTAAAAAAAATTCTTAACTTCTTTAGAAAACTCCTCTTCAGGCAAAAAAACGTCAAGCTTGGCTTTTATGGTAGCACAAACGTTGGCAAAACAACGTTGGCGAACCGAATGGCCGTTGATTTGGTGGGCGAGCCAGTCGGACAGGTATCTCCCGTGCCGCACGAGACTCGCGCAGTAATGAGCAAGGAGCGAGTTGAGCTAAAAACAGGTGGCTATTCGCTTGTAATGAATATTTTGGATATGCCCGGCATCGCCGTAAAAGTTGATTACCGCGACTTCATGGAATACGGGCTTGGAAAGAAAGAGGCGCAAGAGCGCGCCAAAGAGGCAACCCGAGGAATCGTGGAAGCGGTAAAATGGCTTGAAGATGTTGATGCCGCCCTCGTTGTAGTGGATTCCACCGAGGACCCATACAATCAAATAAACATCACATTGCTTGGCAATCTTGAAGCAAGAAATATTCCATTCCTAATAGTCGCAAACAAAATTGATTTGCCCGGCGCAAACACAAAACGCGTCCGTGAAGTTTTCCCAAGCTACCCAATCGTCGAAGTGTCCGCCGCAACCGGCGAAAACATGGAACTTTTGTACGATGAGCTTGCAATACATCTTCTCTAAACAATGGCTTAAAATTTCTTATTTTTGATAGCAGTTAGTTTTCTTTTTTCTCAACCACCCCTAATTTAATCTTTCATTATCAATAATGTCGTATGCACATTTGCCTTAAATGCGGACGTAGCGCGAAATCTGTTGAAGAAATAGAGGAAGGCTGCACCTGTGGCTCAAAAGTTTTTGTATTCAAGAGGGACGAGGTAGGTCCAACCCATCTAAAACCTCTTACCTGTCCAAACGCGCAAGAGCGAAATTTTGCACCCGAACCGAGTGAATCCGACTTTTCAAACGAGGAGAAAATCGGGGAAGTTGCAGACGAATTGCCTCCCGAAAAAAACGAAAGTGCTTCTTGCGAAAATGATGACTCTTTTGCACCATCCGGAGTTGCATCCGCAATCCTGTCCGACGAGCCTTTAGACGATGAGCCCGGGCACGATTATTGTGAAGTATGGCTTTCAAAAGGCGCCAAAATATCAAAAATCCGCGCGGAAGGCGAGAGCGTTGAGCAGGCAATTGAAAATATCCGTCAAGTTAGGCGCGGAATATTTGAAGTGGATTTGCTCGGATTAAAAGAAGGTCCGCTTGTGGTGCGCGACCAAGAAGGAGTGTATTATGTCCGCCTGCCATTTGCACATCCGGAACTGGGCAAAATCTAATTTTTTAAAAGAGAACTCTCACACGTCAAATAAAACCTGAATGTTGCATTCATCTTTTTTCTCTTCCAATTTCAACTCGTGAAAAGTGACCGCTTTAATATTGTCTTTTGGTCTTTTTTTCTCCCCAAAAATTGTCGCTTTTATTTTATTTGTTTTCTCTTCAAATTTTTCAATCTTTATTTTGCATGGCAAAATCTCGCGAATTTCCGCCTCCGCAAGAACGCTTGAGAGAAAATAAACAATGAGCTCTTTTTTGCTTTGGGCCTTTTCCTCTATTTCAAATTGCTCTTTCGGCTTTGCGCCATTTCCTCCTATCGCCTCAAGCATCGCCGCGCATGTTTGTTCCAATGCTTCCAAAAAATCCTTTCCTCTCGCCTGCACCATAATATCTGCGGTGTGCTCAACGAATTTGTAGCCCTTTTTCATGAATTAGGATTGCCTTGCTATATTAAAAAGATTAGAGGGAGAGGAGTAAGTCTATTTTGCGCCTGTCAAAGCCCATTACCCACTGCCCGCCGATATTTATCTGCGGCACGCCTGTTTGTCCTGTGCTTTCTGCCATATATCTTGCGGCAACCTGGTTATTTCCCACGTCAATATCCTCAAAGCTCACTCCATTTGCCTTGAGATAGTCTTTTGCCATATGACAATAGGGGCACGTTTGCGTGGAATAAACCTGCACTCTCACGCTGTTTTTTTCAGGAGTAATTCCCATTCGCATCTGCAACATCTTCATTGCCTTTATTCTCTCAATTTCAGGGTCGGTTTCAGACATTTTTCTCACCAGTTTTTTTAGTGTGTATATTAATATTAACCAAGTAAAGTTTTATAATACAAACATTTGAATTTGTGCGAATATTTATATCTTATGCCTCATTAGACGCATCGGGGGGATTTTGGGTGATTTGATGACCGACGCAAAAAATTCTTTTTCATTCACAATATTAAGCGTTTTCTCCCTCCCTTCCGGTCCTGTTATTGCGGCAAAAGTTGAAACCGGTCCAATCAAAGTCGGTCAGACTGCCCAAATATCCGGCAAGCAGGCAAAAATTACAAAAATAGAGCTCAACAACAAATCCGTTTTGCAAGCCAACGCCGGGCAAATGGTCGGCATTTCTATTGGCGGAGTGAAGGCAGACTCGCTAATTGCAGGTTCGCTTGTCAAAGGGGCATGAGTTGATTTTTATGAATGAAATAGTCAAAGGGCATATTGACATCAACACTGTGGTCGGCAATTCTGTTTTCATAGAACACAAAGGAAAAAAAATTCTTCTCAAACCCGATTCAGAGCTTGAAATGAAAGAACTCAGCGCGAACCGCCCTCAAATAGACGATGGCGACATAATTTCAACCGGTTCAAGGTGTCTCATTTCCATAAACAGCACCGGTTACAACGACAAATCCGAGAAATATATGAATTCGTCAATGCTCATGATTCTGCCAAACAGCAAAGTTCGCATCCGTACAAAAAATTACGAGGAAAAAATCGGCAGGAATAATATTCGTTCAAACGTGATAGTGAAAATAGAGCTTATGCAAGGGCTTTTTGGCGTGAACACTACCGAGGAGCTTGAAACTCCAAACACATTATTCGAGCATGGGAAAACCCCAAACCATCTTCTCAACGGCAACGAAACCGGCTATATGCTAATAGACGTCCTGTCTTCAAGCGAGACGCATATTCATCACATGACATTTGATGACAAGGCAGGTCTTTTTGTTGTCTGCAAACAAAGCGGCGCAAAATTTGAAGCCGCAAAAAAAATAACTGGCGCGGGAAAAAACTTTCAAAAGGAAGTAATCGTTTCCGGCGGTGCAATCTATTGCATCCCTCTCACAAAATTTGAAGGAAGAAGTGCAACCCTTCGCTCGTACACGTTCACACTTTTGAATCCGAATGTGC
>JBAZLL010000016.1:0-11389 GCA_041650255.1 Candidatus Micrarchaeia archaeon
GCAAATTCCACAAGAATCTCTAAGCGTGAAAAATCCGCTTACGGAGGATTTCACGACTTTGCGCCCCGCGCTTTATCCAAACTTGCTTGAAATATTTGCAAACTCAAAATCACAGCCGATGCCTCAATGCCTTTACGAGCTTGGGCCGATTATAAAAAAACAATCCGGCGAATTTTCCCAATTTACTCATCTTGCGTTTGCAAATGCAAATCCAAAATCAAACTTCAGCCAAATTCATTCCCATCTTTTGAGCCTGCTTTCTTCTCTTGCGGTTCGTTTTGAGCTAAAAGAAAAACCAATTTCTGGTTTCATTACTGGCAGGTGTGCCGCAATCATAATTGATTCAAAAGAAGCGGGAATAATCGGCGAGGTGCATCCCCAAGTGCTTGAAAATTTCTCAATAGAACAGCCGGTCGCACTCTTTGAGCTTGACTGCGCGTTTTTGCCTTAATCAAAAATAACTTTTTTTGCTCATGAACAAGTTGGTGCAAGCAAGCTGATTATGTTTATTTTGCCCTCATACTCTCATAAATAATTTTTGCAATTTCCGACGCCGCATCTTTGCTCCATTCTCTATTCCATCTGGGGCACACAAGCCATTCCTGTCCGCCGTTTAACGCAAGCACTCCTCTTTCCGCGGGAGTCAGTTTTTGCGAGCCGAATTTTCTCATTCTAATTTTTTCCTGTATTTTTTCCCAAACCAAAACCGCGAATTCCCATACTCCTATTCTTTCAATTTCCGCCTCAATAAGTTGTTCCAACATTCCCCGCGGCATATTTTCATAGCTCGAACCCAACACTGCCAATATGGAGGACTTATACTCCTGCGGGTGCATAAAAAAATAATATTTGAGCATTTCTCTCACGGATACAAGCCTGATTTTTACTTCGCGCTCCTTTTGCTTGTTGTTTCGTTCTATTCTGGTCAAAAATTCAAGTCTTGAAAATCCAAAATATGTGGGTCTGTTTTCTATGACTTTTGGTTTTTTTCTTTCAAAAGAAAATTCCTCTTCAGCACATATCAAAAGCGTGCTCATAATTTCCTCTTGAGCATAATTTTGCCCAATTCTTGTCCAAAAGCGGTCAAGTATTCTAAGTCCCATCCCCGCGTCCTGCCCGCAAATTCTCCATATTTCATCCACCAGCATCTGCGCGGTTTCTTCAATATTCTCTGTTACGGATACCATTTGCATCTGCATAGTTACTGCCCCATACTGGTCTGTTTGCGCAACCATCCGCGGTTCAATCGATGCCCTAACCGTATTGCTTTGCACTGCCAGTTTTGCTTGTGCTTGTTTTTGTTCAAGCATCCGCGCCATTTTTTCAAAAAGCAGGCTCGCCGTGCGAATGTCTGTTCCAGACTGGGTTTGTATGGGATTTTTCAACGGTATAATCGTGAATTTCTCCAATCCTTCCATTGGCGGGGACGCCATGGGCTCGCCCCAAGAAAATTCTATCTCTTTTTCAATTTCTCTGCTATCTTTTGCCATTTCAATTAGTGCATTTTGTGCAAATTAAAAAAGATGACTGATTTCAAATTAAATCAAAAATAAGTATTTTATGCCAGCATCTGGTTTGCAAGCTCATACGCATCAAATATTTTTATGTCGGAATATTTTTGTCCGATACCGATAAATAAGATGGGTACTCCGGTAGCATAAGAGAGTGAAATTGCCGTTCCGCCCTTTGCATCACAATCCAATTTTGTCAGTATCGCGCCGTCAATTCCAATCGCATCATGGAACCCTTTTATCTGTTCAATAATTGCGTTGCCACCAATGCTTTCTCCAATATAAATTTTCAAATCTGGCTTTATCACGCGGTTCATTTTCTTCATTTCATCAATCAAATTTGTGTTTGTATCCTGTCTGCCCGCAGAGTCAATCAGCACGACATCAATGTCATGTGCATTTGCATATTTGATTGCGTCAAATGCAACCGAGGTTGGGTCAGAGCCGTATTCGCTCTTAATAATGGGCACGTCCAGCCTGTTTGCGTGCTCTCCAAGTTGTTCAATCGCCGCCGCTCTGAATGTATCTGACGCCGCCAGCACCACACTCAAATTCGCGCTCTTTAGCCGGTTTGCAATCTTTGCAATTGTAGTGGTCTTTCCCGCCCCGTTCGGTCCGACAAAAAGTATTTTCGCCGGTTTTTTTGCCATACTAACTTTTGAATCAAAATCAATCGCTTTTGCAGATGTCATAATGTCTATGAGCACCTGTTTTATTGTACCCGCAATTTCTTCGTGCATCTTGCTTTTTTGCACCTTCATACCAATAAGCTTTTTCTCAAGGCGCGATACGACTTCAAGCGATACCTCGTAAGCAACATCTGATTCAAGAAGTGAAATCTCAAGGTCCTCTAAAAGGTCCGCAACATCTGTTCTCTCAATCGTTATTGTCGGACTGAAGAATCCCGTAATGGTTTTTGTTATGCCGACCTTTGCCTTCATTTGCGGCTCTTTCTGGCTTAATGCCCTTTTCTCAAGCCTTTCAAGCTCTTTAGCCTGTTGCGTGTCAAGCTCTTCTCCAATTTCAATCTCGTGTTTTTTTGCAGGCTTTGGTGCGTGTGCTATCGGTTTTCGTTCAGAAATTTTCTTATCATAAGCGTCAGTTGCAATCTCCTGTTTTTCCTCATTAACAAAAACAGTCTTTTTTGCTTCAACTTGCTCCTGTGCGTGAATGTGAATTTTTTTCTTTTGCTCGGACGTTTCTGCACTCGTTTTTTTCTCATGTGCCTTTTCAATTTTTTTTTCAAAAACAGTTTCTTCAATCTTTTTTTCCCGTGCAGGTATTATTTTTTCAGCCGCATATCCTTTCTCCTGCGCAGGCGCCTCTATTTTCTTATCTTCGCGAGCCTTTTCAGAATGCTTCTCTTTTGCAGGGGCTATCTCCTCCTGCGTAATCTTTTGCGCGATCGCTTCCTCTTCTTTCGGCTGAATCTTTTGCTCTTCTTGGGGCTTTTTCTCCTCTTCTCTGCCCACAAGTTTTCCAACAAAATTAGAAATCTTATTCTTGAGTAGGTTGAACATTTTCCATCCTTGCCGCCAAGACCGAGGCTTGTGCATTCATATCCTGCAATTCTTGGTTGATGACCATTAATTTTTTCTGTGTTTTTTCAAACACATCTGCAACTTCTTTTTGCCTTTTTTCAAGTATTTCTATCGCATCTTTACTGTCCTTTTTCATAATCAATCCTGAACCTATTGAAACAAGAACTTCGTCTGCATTAACCTCTTTGCATGTAATATATGTGCCGGAGCCGATAGGAAGCAGACCTTTTTCCTTTGCCATTTTCAGATTTTTGATGCTGTCAATTGTTGCGTTCAAATCATTTATCGAAGTTTCCATTGCCTCTATTTGCCCCTGCAATGCCTGCCCTTCTCTTTGCAACAATTGGGCGCGAATCGCCATCTTGTTCAAATCTTCTTCAGCACTCATTCTTTCCACTCCGCAACTTTAAGGATAGTAATCTGCGACCTTTTTAATTTATGGTCTGCGCCAAGTTTTTGAGTCACAAGTTCTTCCGCCCTCTTCTTGCTTATGGCGTCAATCTCTTTTACAAATTGTTTGTCTTCGCCCTTTATTTTCATTTTTCCCTCAACTACAAATTTCATATGAACACCTCTAATCTGTAAGCTCAAGTGCCTGTTCGGCCCGTCCTGTTTCAAAGCCAGTGGTGGTTTCTCCCACAAGCGCCGCTTTGGAATTTGCCACAACTGCGAGTCCGACCATCGCTGTTCCCGCGTTTAATGTGGCGTTCATTCCCTTTACTTTGAATATGCTCTCCAGTGCCGCAGCCTCTTTTTCATTTATTCTGTTATGTGCAATCCATCCCTTATTTGTGGCGGCCGCCATCATGCCCACAGTTTTGTATCCTGCGAGCGGCATTCGTACTGCTTCCACTCCAAGTACGTCTGCAATTTGCTTGACTATCTCTGGCGGCATTTCTTCATTCACTATTGCCCCATTGTCATTACAGCAAATATTATTTCCAACGGCCGAAAACCCGCCTTCGTTTATCACAAGAACATTAAGTCCGAGTTTTTTGATTTCTGCAAGTTCTTCCTTGTGCATGAATGGAGAAGATACAATCCCGTTTGAGTTTATTGCAAAATAAACTCCAAGATACGGTGAAGATGCGACAGATGCGCGAAATATTCTTCCTCCAAGCACCTCTTGTGCTCGGGTTGCGAATTTATCTGGCGAGCTTTTGGGAATGAGCGTCAGCTCATCCGATGCTCTTGCATAAAGCCCGATGAACGGGTTTCCGTCAAAATTGGTTTTGTAAACTGCCATCTTTCAAACCTGTTATCTTCCAAGTGCTTTGGGAGCAAGGGCAATATTGCCCGTGCCTACATGTCCCCCTTCTTTTGCGCTTGTGCAATAGTGCCGCTCATAGTTTTCTTTTCAGCCGGTCTGTGCACTGCAGTTTTGCTCTCCTCTTTCATCTGCTTTTTCTGTTCGGCTTTTGCTTCAGGCTTCTTTTCAGCCGGAGTTTTTTTCTCCTCGGCTTTTTTCACCGGGGCCGGTCTTGCTTTCTGCCTCTTTTCCTTGTCAGCCTTCTTCGCATCCTGCCTTGTCTTCACTTTCTGTGCAATTTCAACTTCATCTGCAAGCGAAACCTGCAAAATGCCGTTCTCGCGAACTCCCTTCACTTTTATTCTGCGCGGCGGCTTTTGTATGGAATCTCTCCACAAAAGCGAGTTTGTTGCCGCCGAGAGCTTGACATTCTCAATCGCGACTTTGAAGTGGCGTGCAAGATATTCTCTTAACAGTTTTACTGTCCTGTTTGCCCTTCTTGTTCGAAGATATGTGTAAGCCTTTGAGAGGTTGACTGTGTATACTCTTTCAAGTTTGTCTTTTGCGTCTGCCATCATAATCACTTCTCCTTAATTCCGAGTTTGCTGTTTCTCCACGCTCTGCGCCTGTTGTTTGCAGTGACTTTTCTTTTTGTCTTTGCAATCACAAAGAGGGGAATCCTTCGATTCCTCTTCATCTCCTTGCCAAGCATGCTTTTCTTTTTTGAAGTTTTTTTGCTCATTTAAACACACCTTGTTTATCCAATATAACTCTGGGCTGGTTGTTGCCCGATGTTTTCTGCTTTGCGCTTTTTGCGCTCAAACATATCTCTGTATGTATTCCATACTTTCAGTGCTTTTTTGCCTGAGATTATTTTCACTATTTCATGTATCGGGACCGGCGTCTTGAATTTTTCATCCGGGCGGTAGTCCACAAGCACTATCTGACCTGTTTTTATTTTTGCCTCAAGTTTTTTGGAGACAGTAAATGTGAGAATATTCTCATCCCACATATCAAGGGTTGCCTGTGTGCTCTCATCTGCGGAGTCCACTTCCTTGTCCCCTGCTTTCAGAACTTCAATGACTCTTCCAGGATGATACACACAAACCCCTCCTATTCTCCTTTTCTTGCGAACGTTATTTTTGTTTCCTTCTCCTGCGGCAGAAGCCTCAAAAGCAACTTTTTGAGTTGCTCATCATTCATGCGGCCCTGCAACCTTCCTGCCTGCGCCAAATACGCGATTGATTGCAATGCTTTTGTAAACAATTGCGGATTGCTTTGTGCAATCAACATCAATCTCGAGTATGCATTCGGCTCAAGAAGCTGCGCCGCAGCCTGCTTGATTTGCTCCTGCATTCTTGCCTGTTCCTGCGCACTCATATTTTTGTCTTGCGCGGCTTTGGCATCTTCCATTTTATTCTACCTTCTGGTTGGAAATCTCTTTTGCAACGCCGTCAAGAAGCTTTCGCCCCTTTGCGCTTAGTTCTCGTCCGACTTTTGCCTTTTGCATAAGTCCGGCTTTCTCAAGTGCCTGCATTCCTTTTCTGATTAAATTTCCGCCTGCACGTCTGTGCTTTTCAGGTCGAACTCCTCGTGCCTTTCTGCCACCATAATGGGTTCTAAGGCTTGAAACGCCAACAACCGAGCCAATGTAGGCTTTTCTCAATATTGAGGCGCACCTTATATACCAGAACTTTTCGTCCTGCGGTAGTCTTTGCCTGTGCGGACCGGATTTTACCGTTCCCACCCATTTCGGTGCAGGAATATTCATTTTCTCAAGTTCCTGTGCCGTCATTTTCACAAGTTTTAGTGCGTCTACGTCGTATGCTGTAACCATTTACTGACCTCCTAAACATTTTGCAGCCCTGCGTCTTGGCAGTGCATGCGTAAATATATCTCTCTGCTGCTTTTTCCCAAAAAGCCATTACGCCGACACATGGACGGCAAGAAACTTTTGGGCCCGCATTTGCGGTTTGCAAAAAAGCTCGTTTGATATTTATGTTGTATTTTGGGGTTTAAAAGGCTTAGCGAAAACGCCCCCTACACCTGACACCGTCAGAATCTAGTTTCAAGGCGGTCCGATAGCCCGCAAAATAGCGGGCTTCAATTCAACATGCATGCTGGTTTTGGGTACAAATTGCAAGCCCAGATATTTGCGGCTTAACTCCTCGCCAACTAGTTTGGGCAGACCAACCGCACTCAGAACAATAACTGGGAGCCTGATTTTGCGTCTGTCCATTTCATCCAGCACGTCTCTTCCCGAAAGTTTGGGCATTATCAAATCCAATAATACCAAATCCGTCTTTGCCATGGGTTCAAAGCAGTTGCGCGAATCCAAAACGATACTGACATTATAGCCTTCATTCTCAAGCATGAGTTTGAGGGTTTGCGCCACATCCGTTTCGTTCTCCACCACAAGAATGCGCTTCATGGCTTATCTCCCCTTGGAAGTATTATTGTGAAAAGGCTGCCTTTTCCCTCTTCACTTTTTACTTCAACCCGTCCGTTGTGTTTCTCAATTATTCCCTTGGCAAGTATCAGACCCACCCTATTTCCGGGCAAGTTTACATCTATGCGCGGGAATGTGCTAAAGAGTCGGCTTAAATTGGTGGGCGAGATGCCGATGCCTGTGTCTGTAATACCAATTCGCACAAACGAGGCATCAGCGTCAGCCTGCACAGACACCTCTCCTTTGAGTGTGAATTTTATTGCGTTGGATACAAAATTTGCCAATGCGGTGCGCAACAGTACTCCGTCACCAAGTACGCTTGCCTGACCCAGACCTTTGAGGTCTTCGCGCAATTGTAATCCCGCCGCTTTTGCAAGAGGCGCGTGCTCTTTGCAAATATCCTCCAACAATGCGGCGACCGGCACTATTTTTTTGTCAAGAATCTGGTTTTCTAATTTAGCCAACTGCAAAATATGGTCAATGTCGGTTCGCAGGCGCTGGGAGCTGCGCTCAATAAGGTCAAGGGATTGCAGTGCATCTGCGTCTTCATGTATGCGCCCGCGCAAGAATACAAGATTAGTGAGAATAATACTCAGCGGCGTGTTGAGTTCATGCGTGAAACTGCGCAAAAATTCATCTTTGGCGGCGGAGAGCTCTTCCACTTTGCGCTTTTCCTCGTGCAACAATTCATAAGCCCGCTTGCGTTCCGTGAAATCTTCGCACATTTTCACATATGCTATCGGATGTTTTTGTGCATCCACAAAAGGAGTCACAATCGCGTGAATCCATATTTTGGTGCCGTCCTTTCGCAAATTCTGAAATTCACCCACCCACGGCTTGCCTGATGAGAGCTGGCGTCGCATTTCTGCCAGTGTTTCATCCGATTGGCTTTGTGCTTCAAGTATGGTGTGACTGCGACCAAGCAATTCGTTTTTTTCATAGCCCATTACCTGGCAGAATTTTGCATTAACATAAATTATCTGGTCTTTTGTATTGAAAATCACCACTGCCGTAGGGCTTAGTTCAATGATGCTCCAGCGAGTCAGGCGTTCCTCCTCGCTCATGTTTGGGGGTACTGCAACTTCAAGAAAGGCTTTCTGCACGGACGCATTTACTTCAGGAGAAGGGTTTGACATATTAATGGGGTGCAGGCGTTGGATATAAACTTTGCTTTAATACATGCCCTTACCCCCGCGCAAACAATTTCAATCCGGTGTTGTGCGGGCTTTAGAGCAGTGAAATCTTTTTTTCTTCCCGCATAATATGCAAGTTTGCACTTCCCATTCCCCTTCATTTTCAATTCGCATGGTTTTTTGCAAAATCATGGGAAGAAAACATTTTGTGCAAAACAGTTTTTTTCTTTTAGAGCCGATTGCAATCCGATGTCTTTTTGCCAGCGTGCAGGCAAGCTCAACATATCTTTTGCTGTCTGCCGGTCTTTGTGCGTAAGCCTTGTGCGCGCAAGATAAAAGAGTGTCAATTCGCACCTGTACAATATCGTTTAGTTTGGGTGCATTCTGATTATATTTTGCCATTAAGACAGCTACTCCTCTACAATTAAAAACAAAATTGGGCCCGGAGGGATGAGTTCGGCTAATTCAAACAGATTTTGAAAAGGCCTTTGAACCCTCGACCTACAGCTTTCTTAGAGCAGTCTGGGAAATTCCAGCCGTCACATATAAGACTGCCGCTCTAACCGGGCTGAGCTACGGGCCCGTTATAATTAGGGAATAAACAATTAAAAACACAAAGACAGCTTTTTTTCGAGGCGGTTTTTATTTTTGTTTTTGGCGGCAAGGTATTTTTGTTTCACAGTCATTTTTCCCGCAAACAAAAAATTGTTCGGGGCTTGGGTTTTTATCTTTGTGCCAGTCTATTCCTTAGGGGATAAAATGCACGACCTAATTTCTTTTGAATCTCAAACTAAAGCAGATGTAATCAAAATTTTGGACCTCTCAAAAAAGATGGACGAAAATCTTTACGCTCAGCACAATTTACACGAGGGAAAAATAGCCTCCTTAATGTTTTTTGAGCCCTCTACACGAACCAATCTTTCTTTTTCCGCAGCCGCCCAAAGATTGGGGATGGGCGTTCTTGATTACAAAAAAGAATTTTCCTCCGCAAAAAAAGGCGAGAGCCTTCAAGACACAATAAAAATAATTGACGGCTATTCGGATGTAATAATCATGCGCCATCCAAACGAAGGCTCCGCCAAAATGGCGGCAGATATTTCAAAAGCCCCACTCATAAACGCCGGAGACGGCGCGAATGAGCATCCGACACAGGCGCTAATTGATTTATACACAATCAAAAAAGCGAAAGGCAAACTTGAGGGGCTCAATGTTTCCCTAGTCGGCGATTTAAAATTCGGGCGCACCGTTCATTCCCTGGTATTTGGCCTGGCAATGTTTGGCGCAAACATAACTTTGGTATCTCCAAAAGGGCTTGAAATGGACGCATCCATAATTGAGCGCGCAAAAAAAGCAGGTGCAAAAATTTCCTGCACTCAAAAAATGCAATTAGAAAACGCAGATGTCCTTTACATGACTCGATTGCAGGAAGAGCGCTTCTCAAGCCCCGCCGAGGCAAAAAAGCACGAGGGAAGCTACAAGCTAAACACGGACTCTCTAAAGTTTGCGAAAAAAGAAATGATAATCATGCACCCTTTGCCGCGGATGGCGGAACTTCCCGCAGAGCTTGACTCATCTGCAAACGCCCATTATTTTGAGCAGGCAAAAAACGGCGTGCCTGTAAGAATGGCAATAATTCACGACTGTTTAACTCACTGATTATGATGAACCGCTTTTTTGCATTTTTTTTGTTTCTTTTGCTCCTTTTTATCCAATTTAATTTCTGTGCAAACGGTACAATCTCTCTTTCTTTCCCGGATCACTCTCTAATCTATTCTCACAATTTACTGCTTGTTCAAAACGATTCAAAATCCCAAATAACGCCAAACAACACTCTTGCCATTTCTCCCTCTCTTTCCAATCCGTTTCAATATGCCTATTTCAAAATAGCCGGCGCTTCGCCTTCGGTGTTTAATCACATCTCTTCAAGCTCCCCCCCGCAAGTCTTTTGGGTTTGGGGCGAATCCAGCCCTCAAAAATTCGATGTGCCGGACCCGTCAGCCGGGTGTGCGGCCGGCAGATATTATTTTTCAAAAAATATTCCTGCAAAAATTTCCGGCAAACTGGATTGGTCTCTTGCGCAATATTCATATTCTCAAAATATCGATTCGAGCTCTCAAAATCCAATTCCCTTTCCATTTGAGCAAAACATTTCCCTCTCAACAATGCAGGGTGAAAATAATTCCGCCATTTTGCCAAATCTGACTCTTTCATTTGATGGTGCGGTGCATGTGCGCTATTTCATAACCCATGTCTATTACCGTTCAGTTTCCCTTGGAAAATTTAGCGTTTGCCGCCAATACAGCGATACTTATGCAAAAGAATTTTCATATCCTGTGCAAGGCGGCACTTTTTTTGAAGTTGAGCATTCAACCCCCAAGGCAATTCTAATTCAGCCCGCGGATTTGGAACAGCTCACTTATTTGCCGCAGGCAAAAGAAGTCTTTTTCTCAAACACCGCCGCTCAAAAAATGCAATTCTTTTCCCAAAACACCTCAATAGCTGTCCTTTCTTTTGCAAATTATTATTTGTGCCCGGACCAATTTTCTTTTTGGTGGATTTGCAAAAATGAAACAAATCCCGCCTCCGCAAACATCTCAAGCCATTGCTCCGGGGCGTTTGCAAATTATACAAATCTGTTCATACGCCCAAGCGCGCTTGATGCACTGGACAAAAATCATTCATGGCAATATTTTGCATGGCTGAATTGTTCATTCCCTGTCGGGTATTCAAATTTTGATGTCTTTTTCACCGACGATTTTAATCTGCAAACAAATAGCTCGTACTCTTTGCAAACCCGCGCTGCGTCTGCAATATATAATAAGAATTTCACCTCTGCATCAGCTGTTTTAAGTGATAACCGCACCGCGCCGGCAAAAATTTCCTCTGATAAAAACAATTCATACGAAATAATTTCTTCCGAGAAAATTCGCCCGTCTTCGTTCATTCTTCAAACCCAGCCTTCCATTTCCAGTTTGCTGGTTTTGCTTCCCGCGTTGGCAGTGCTTCTTTTAGGCTTGGCAATTTTTGCAAAATTTCCATTAAAAAGAAGATAATATTTTCCTGCCTATTTTCTTTGATAAAAGAGAAATGCGCAAAATTGGACTTGGAGGGAATCGAACCCTCGACCTCCTGCTTGCAAAGCAGGCGCGCTACCGCTGCGCTACAAGCCCATATTCTAAACTAAACGCAGAGATTATATTATAAGAAACGTAATTTATAAATATACTTTAGAACGTGATGCAATGAATGAAAGCAAACCCGCTGCGGATATGGATGCATTTTTATCGCGTGCAAAACAGGCGCGCCAAGCAGTGGAAAAAATGTCCCACCCGACAGTTGTAAACCATTACGATTGCGACGGACTTTCTGCGGGCGCAATAGTCTGCAAATTCTTGGAAGATAAAAATATTCGATTCGAAGTAATGACAATTAGAAAGCTTGATGATAATGTATTACAATCCCTCAAAGAAAAAAAAGAAATAATTTTTGCAGATTTGGGCGGCGGG
>JBAZLL010000017.1:0-9324 GCA_041650255.1 Candidatus Micrarchaeia archaeon
AGTTTTGACTTCTAATCCCTTGTTGAAAAAAGTTGCAATGTCTATGAGAGACTGGGGAAGAGACTGCTGGTGTGCTTCCGGACATGCAGATACTTGCAAGATGAGATTCAGATGGAAACTGGGAGAATTACCGTATGGATATGACCACAAGTACATCTATTCACATGTGGGATACAATCTGAAAATTACAGATATGCAGGCGGCGATTGGAGTGAAACAGCTTGAGAAAGCTCCGAGATTCATTGAGGCTCGTAGAAAGAATCATGAGTATTTGCTATTGAGAATGAAAGAGATTGAAGAATATTTCGTATTGCCTACAAAACTTGCAAAGGCAGAGCCTTCGTGGTTTGGGTTTGTTTTGACGGTGAGAGAAAATGCAGGATTTTCGCGCACCCAGATTGTTGAGCATTTGGAATCTAAGGGAGTTTCGACACGCATGGTGTTTGCAGGAAATATTGTAAAACAACCCGCATATTTGGAACTTGAGAAGAGAATAGTTGGAGAACTTGGTGGCTCGGATGAAATTATGAATAATACATTCTGGATCGGAGTGTATCCCGGAATGAGTGAGGAACAACTTGAGTATATGGCTGATGAGATAATTTCTTTTGTGAAGAAGAAAGGAAACTAGAGTTTTGAGTATTTTAGAGCATCGGTCAGTTCTTGCTCCGAGAGCAAAGGCTTCATTTCGTGGACTGGAAGAGCGTATGATGATTTTGGGTATACTTTATAGCGCGAGGGAATTTGAATATCAAGCAATGCCGGACCTTTTTGAGATAAAAGCCATTTCGCCGAATCTGAAAGCTCTGGATTTGAGGATACCTGCTTAGCAGACAAACCATATGCAACAGCAATTTTAACAAAATCAGGAGCGCTGTAACCCTGCACACTTCCAATCAGACGTCCCTCAAAATTTTCGGACTGGAATTGAGTTAGCATTCCAAGAGATGAGTTGTTTAGAATCACTATTTTCATTGGAATATTTTCCCTGACAAGAGATTGCAGATCTTGAATATTCACTTGAGCTGAACCGTCCCCGCAAATTGCCCATACCTCCGGTTTTTTCGGGTGGGAGAGCCATGCTCCGATTGCGGTTGGAATGGCACAACCCATAGGCCCCATGCCGCCATTGGTGAGTATTAGCTGACCTTCTTTTACAGCCCAAGATTGTGCAAACCACATCTGATGAGAACCTACATCTACACTTGCAATTGCAAAATTTGAAGCTAAAGCAGATATAGTGGAGAGAGCGACGTTTGGACTTATTTCATGTGGATTTAGTTGTTGTGGGCAGGACGAATATTTTTGTTTTAGATAATCCAGATAATTAATCCAATCCGCAGATATGGAGGTTCGTATGCGCTCCTTGTTGAGCATAACTAGAAATTCGTTTACATCTGAACAAATTGAGAGGTGTTCGGATATTGATGCTCCGAGTTCGGTCTTATCTATATCCACGTGGATTATTTTTGCATTTGGAGCGAATTTAGAGGCTTGCACCCCCACTTGTCTGGAATCTAGCCTTGCGCCCAAAACCAGAATCAGATCTGAATTTGCCAAAGCAAAATTTGAACTTCTATTTGCATATGTTCCTATGAATCCATAGTATAGTTTGCTTTCTGATGGAACAGAATCTGTTCCCATCAGGGAAGCTACAAATGGGATTTTGGTCTTTTTCAAGAACTCGTTGAGTGATTCTTTTGCATTTGAAATACGAACTCCGTGCCCGACTAGAACGATTGGTCGTTTGGAATTGGAGATTAATGCGATTGCGTTTATTATTTGATCTTTTGAAGCAGATTCATACGAGAGCATTGATTCGTGTTCTGAAGAACCGATAAAATGATTTTCATGCTCTGGAGAAATTTCTGTCCGTTGAATATCGAATGGAAAATCGAGAAGCACTGGACCTTTTCTTGGAGCATTGGCTATAAAAAAGGCTTTCTCAATTTCATAAACGGCGGTTTTCGCATCAGTTATTTTTGTTGCATATTTGGTTATGGGTTTCACTATTGAGACGATGTCGGTTTCCTGAAACCCGACTTGACGCCTTTTTTCTGTGAGGTTTGATTCGAACGTATTTACTTGCCCGGTTACAAAAATACATGGGAGAGATGCATAATATGCACTACCGATTCCGGTTATTAGATTTGTCGCACCCGGACCGCTTGTTGCCATTGCAAGACCGAATCCATTTGATGCGATTGCCTGTCCCTCGCAAGCAAATGCTGCAGATTGCTCATGGTGCATCGTGTAAAGCTTGAAGCCTTTTCTTGCGCAGGCATCTGCAATGTGCCCAAGAGCCCCACCTATCATGAAGAAGCCGTGAGACAGTTTATTTTTTGAGAAATAATCCACAAGATAGTCCGAAACTTTCATTTGCATACCTCACTAGACAGATAGATATTGGAGGTGAGCATAAATAAATCTAAGGATAGTGGATTTTTCATTAATTTAAAGGCACGAATGACAAAACTCTCGAACCGAAAAGAAAGTTTTATTATAAAGAGTTTGGTTTCCTTCGAGAGGAAATTATATGGGATAGAACTAACACGTATATGCGCAGTATTACAAATATTTATGTGGTCAAATGTCTTACTCGTTTATTTCATAAAATCCAAAAAAGACAGGCATAAACAATATCAGTTCTTTCCCAGCTGGCACGAAGTTGTTCACTCCTTTAATGGGAGCAATAGCTATAACAAGCTAAAGGATACAAGGTTGCTGGACTTGTATTAACTGAAGATAATTATTTTGCACTTGGTCTTGGAGGCAGTGGGAATTATCCAATGACAGAAATAGAAAAGAGGAAAACAGATGTCTGCTTCCGCAAGGAGCAGCTCCACTAATTGCATATGCAAATAGTAATAGTGAGAGCTTTGCAGATAATTGCCCATTACTTGACAAGCTCGCAGATAAAATTTGATTGTAATCTGGCGAGTACAACGCTACTTACATAGGTTCCGGCGTGTCGGAATTTTAAATCTTTCAATATCCTGAAGATACTTTCTGCGTTAGTTGAACAAGGTCTTAGTTCCAGTTGCGAATGCAACCTACAAACAATAGAGCAGAGAAGAATACAGAGCCTAAGTTAAGCCTATAAATATGTCCAAACAGAATATTTTTGGTGAAACTGTGCTTACTTTTGACAAAACTTACGCTCTTGTGATTGCTATAATATTTGGTCTGTCTGGGCTCCCGTGGGGGCTTTGGCTGTTTAGAAAAGATGAGGAAATAGGGATTTTAGAGAAAAAAATAATAGGGTACGCTCTTGGATTGGTCCTTGTTCCGGCGTTATTTCTGGCTGAGAACATAGTGGGGATAATGTATAATCCGGTGCTTATATACGTAAATTGGGCGATAGTTTTTCTGGCGGGCACAACACTAGTGATAAAAGACAAGGCGTTTAAGTTCAGATTTGAGTTTGGAGAAATTTTCACCCAGAAAAATGCGCTTCTGCTCGTTCTTCTTGCAATTATGTTCGCATCTTTTATGGTAGGATTTTCGGTGTCGGGAATCCCGATAATGGACTTGGACCCTTATTTTTATCTTGATGGAGTAAGACAGGTAGTTTATCAGGGAGCGAATAATTTCAATGACGGCACCGCGTGGTACCCGTTGAATGTATCCTCGCACATAGGACAACCCATATGGAAATACACACTCGCATCTTGGTTTTCGTTATACAATGGAACAACCGCTTATGACCCATACACATTGATAGGGGTCGGAAGTTTATTTGCACCGATAATCGGTGCGATGACGGCATTTTTCGCATATATTTTATTCAAAAACCTTTATGGGCGCAGAACCGGCTTGCTTGCGGCAGGACTGATTGCGTTCATGCCTATTATGCTCGTTAAATTTCAAGGCGGAGATTTCCAGATTGAACCTTACAACATAATGGCGCTGCTCTTTTTGTTTTGTGCGGTTGCATACGCGCTTTCAAGACCGAAAGAAATTGAATCGTATATTTTTGTATCGCTTGCATGCGTTGCAACTTTTCTTGGCTCGAACCTGAGTTTGCTTGTGCTCTTCTTTTTGAGCGCAGCCATACTTGCGATCGGGCTTGCACAGTTTATTGCGCCAAGCAAAGAGGCAAGAGAAAGGCAGGAGGCGTCAATTATTATAGCAGGGATAATTATTTTGTGCCAGCTTTTGTTGCTTGCATACGACATGAAAGCTGGAATGCCTTTTTCACAAATAATAGGCAGTATCGCCACAACTATGCTAGTAGTATTTTTGGCGGCAGCGGCTCCGTGTGCAATGAGGCTTGCTGCGAATGCATACACGAGGAAAAAAGAGCTGACTGTTCCGAAGGAAAAAACATTCGGCGCGGCAAAAGCTCTATTTGAAATTGCGAATAAGGATGAAACTGTAGAAGAAGAGAAAAAATTTGGACTTTACACCAGAGTGGGGATCGTATGTGTGCTGGCAATTTTCGGATTTATTATTTTTGCAATAGCCGCACAGACTATCCCATCAATAAAAAGTGTTGTGGATACGTATATCCTCTTTGGTGCATATTCCGAGCCATTATACAGAACGATTGCAGAACAGGCACCTGGAAGCGAGTTTTATACAAACCAACTCGGAGTTTTGGCTGCGCCGTTTGAAGGTGTGCAAAGCACCAATTCGGATTTGCTTATTGGAATATACTCGTTTGGGATGGGAGCCGCAAATGTATTGAACGTTATCCCAACCGCATTTGTAAATGCAGTTTATGGAATTTTTATCAGTATGATGAATTCGATGTCTGGAGTGGACACATTCCAAAAAGTGGATAAAGGAAACAGTATGCTAACCTTCCTGACATTTTTCGGAGTGCTTGCACTCATTGTTAGCTGGGCATACAGCGCAATGAAAAGAAGGATGTGGTCAACCGACGCTCTTTTGCTCCTTCCGTTTATAGTGCCAGTGCTACTTGTCGGATTCGGAAAACAAAAACTTGTAATGTACATGGCAGTCGCAGTATTGTTTCTTGCGGCTGCACTTTGGGGAAGCCTTGAGAGACTGGGCAAATATTTAATTAGAAATTATTATGCAAAGGATGCAAAGCACGAGGAAAGAGAAGCAAAGAGAAAGAAAGCGGCGGGCATCGCTCAATGGCTTGCGGTGCTGGCAGTATTTGTATTGGTGTTCTTTGAATTTGCGGGTGCATACGCAATGGCATTGCAAATTCCGGGGACGACGAGCGGAAACAGCCTGTTTGAGGCTATAAGCCCGCAATACGGTTACAGTGCCATGCCGATATTTTTGAATTCATTTACGCCGAGAATTTATGATAATCCGTCTGTAGTTGTGCCGAAGATGAAAGCGTATTGCTTGCAGGATGCTACAAACCCATTATGCAAAGTAGTGGAAAACTGGAATGGCAAAAACATCAGCGAACCGGTTTATTATTTCAATTCGGTTGCATGCACGCGCTCGCTCTGGCCATATTTGGACAAATCGCCTCCGATTGATGTGTCAATTGCAATGGGATACAGATGTTCGTTTGTCGCATATTATTGGCAGGATTCGATGAATTGGATTAGCAAAAACATGCCCGAACAAGACAGGCTTATTTCGTGGTGGGACTACGGGCATTGGATAAATTATTTTGGAGAAAGAATGGCAGTACTTAGAAATGAGCACGCATCCACAGAGATGATTGGAAAAACTGCGACCGCGTATTTGCACCAGGACGCAAAATTCCTTCGCGACACAATGAAGGAATACGGCTCAAGATATGCGCTTGTTGACATTGAAATAATCGGAGACGGAACAGACAAGCAACAGATTTCGCTTGGAGGAAAATACAGCGCACTGAATTATCTTGGATGTGCATGGCAGAATAAGACGACCGTTGAGAAATGGCCGGGACAATCCGAATGCGAGGCAGAGCATGTTTGGGAGCAGGCGATAGTTCCGATGAACCAGACTGAACAAACGCCCTGTACCATTTCAAAAGAGCAGGGATTGGGCGGAGTAATCGGTTATGGGATAATATCCGGAACACAAAACGTGGAGCCGAGATATTGCATGACACAAGAATACGCGGATGGAGGCACGGTTATACGCGCATACAAACTTAACCAAACAGATGCATCAGGAAATCTTGTGCTACAACGGGCAGAATGGAAAGGGTACAGTGATGGGCGAAATATTGTTCTGACCGCTTATTATACAAAGGCACAAACTTGGACAGATGCAAACGGCAATCTTGTCAGCGGATGGGAAGACAGAACCACAAAGTTCTATGACTCAAATGTATATTCCGCATTCTTTTTTGACGAGATAGACGGCTTTGATTTGGTTTATTCAAGCCCGCAGATAAGAATTTTCAAAATGAAGGATGAATATTGGAACGGTGGGAAATAGATGAAAATAAAACTGACCCCTGAATTTTCTTATCTGGCAGGCCTTACAAAATACAGAGGGCTGGCGCGAGGAGTAGGAGTGAGAGGCAGCCAGCACTTGCAGGCGGCTTTCCTTGCGCACATTACCCAGACAGGAATTGCGGCACCGGACAAAATTAGCATTAAGGGAAGCATTGCTGTTTTTTACCATAGTGCTTATCAGGCTTTTTTGAAAAAAATAATTGCAGGTGAAGTGGATTCGTATTGCCATCATAATGATTATGCCGCCGCTTTTCTTGCCGGAATTTTTGATTCTGTCGGAGGAGTTGCGAATGACAGCCCGTTTTTGATAAAATGGGACGCGGCGGATGAGATGGTGTTGCAAACACTTGGATTCGGCATGAGAAGATCTTCGGGCGCACTTTGGATTGGACCTTCGGAACAGTTCTTTAAATTTATAAAAAACTTTAGAAGAATTGATGATTCAATGCTTGAGGCAAACAGGATAATTGCCGATTTGAATAAGAGAAAAGAGCAGGGCAAGAAATAGATTGAATCATTAATTAATTATTATTGAATAGTTTGATTGGGCTTATTTTGTTACTATCAGTTGCCCGTGCTTTGAAAGCCTAAATACAAGCTCGCCCTTTTTCGCATCTTCCGGTGCGGCGGCGTCTTTTATCAAATAATCTACAAATGCTCCGCGCAGGCTTACCAAATCGCCGGTTCTTATACCCTCTGCCCGGCTTGGGGCGACATATAAAGGCAGTGATTGTTTTCCGTCCGAGAGAAGAAGCCTGCTTAGTTCAATTGTTTTTGTTTTTCCCTTTGGTATGCAAACAAGCTGGTGGTCAACCACTTCCAACGGCAAAGTAGTGAGCTTTTTCATTCCGGGCTTGAGACCGGATAGTGAATCTATACCTTCTTCGCGCGCTCGTGCAACTGCAAGGCGGAATGCGACATCAATATTTTGCTGTATCTCTTTTATCAGCCGAAGTTTTTCCTTTTTTATGTCGGAGGCTTTTATTCCGGGTTTTATTGCAAAAGTGTAAGCCCATTTGTAATAATCCAGGCGCGAGATTGGCAGATTGTCCTCTGCCTGCCTTAAATCAGATACAATCTCATCGCCCATTATCGGAATCGATGCGACCGGAGAATGGACAATGTTTTCAAGATGCTCCGGAAGCGGAAAATCTGCTGCATCATCAAGTTGCGCCTGCGTTGGGTGCTTGTCTTTTGATGCAAAAGATGTTTGAGTTTGGGATGATACATAACGCTTTTCTCTGAGCTCTTCGGGAGCCTGCATACTTACCGGAATGCCGACGGATTTTTCCGCCTGTTCAAGCAGTGCTTTTCTGGAATGCACAAATTCAATGCTTGAGAGCTCCCCATCCGAAGCATTTTTCTGCGAAGCCTGGTGAGATGATGAGGAGGAATGTGAAAATAATTTTTCAAGAGAGGGCATGAGCTTGTCGCGGACAACATTTTTTGAAAAAAGTTTTTCAAGAGAGGGCATGAGCCGGTTTTGCGCGGTTTGCAACTCTTCTTGGGATTCGGGTGCCTCGCGCCTTGTGTCCGCAAAGAATTTTTCAAGACTGGTAAATGCTTCTGCATCGGTTTGTTTGTAGCTGCCAAGCGCAGATTTTGCAATTATGCTTATTTGGGCGTCTTTGTCTGATGAAAGCTCAAAAAGTGCGAGAAGTGCGCGCGGGTCTTGCGAGTGTTTGGATAAATCTTCCACCACTTTTTTTCTTATTTTTGGATTTTCATCGAATGTGAGAGAAACTAATTTATCTATTTCATCTATGTCAGATGAATCGTCAGAAATGTTTGCATGAACACTGGGAGTGGACACCTGACTGTTTGAGCTGGCAGTAGAGGTGCGGATTGATGTGTTTGCATTTGCGCGTGATAACTCGTCAAGTTTTTTTTGAGTGTTATCAAAAACAGCGGATTTTTTATGAAAGGCAGTCATCAAATTCCCCTAAGTAGCATGGGAGGAGAATGTATATAAGGGGTTTGCCACGCCCGAATTTGACTATATATTTTGGACCTGTTCGTCTATTATTTTTGAAAATATTTTGAGAAACTCGTCTATTTTTTGCACAGGAACTGTCGCTCCGGCGGCAATTTGATGCCCGCCGCCTTGCCCGCCAACTTGGGTGCAGGCTTTTTTTAGGGCGAGCCCGAGATTGAGCCCGGACGCGACAAGCTTTTTTGTGCCTCTTGCGGAGATTTTTATGTCCCCTTTAAGGTCAAGTGCTAATGCGATAATCGGCTTTTTTCTGCCTCCGGGAAAAACCATTCCCGCAACTACGCCGATAATTCCATCATCTATTGCTCCGCGCCCGTCAAGCAAAAGAAACGGACCCCAGTCTTTTGTGTTTTTGTATGCGTATTCCACACCTTCACGCAATGCGCGTTTGTGGGCAGATAAAAGAGCCCTGCCCTTTTCTATTGCGCCCGGGCGCTGGAGGCAAACATCCATTCCGATTTGAGGCTGGTCGTGTCTGCCGCAGGCATTGAGCAATGTTGAAAATTCTCCGGCATCGTAGAGTTCTTCAATGTGCTTGAATCTTGGGAAAAGATATGTTTCCCCAACAAGATTTTGCGCGTCATATTTTCCGCCGACACTTTCCGCCATATGGGTTGCAAGCGCACCGATTAATTTCTTTTTTTCACCACCATCAAGCTGTGCATAAGTTCGCCAGGCGGTTCCTTTTGTTCCGAGCCCGAGATTTTCCAAAAACTGGGTGCAACGCTCTTCGCTTCCTCCCAATGAGGGCAAGAATGGGTCGTCGGCATACGCCAAAAGCTGTGGAAGCGGGCGGGACATCCTTCCGTAAAACCGCAAATCTATGCTTGCATCTACCCAGCCGTTTTTTACAAATTTGTCAAGCAGGATTTTGTTTGCGCCGCGCATTGGATATTGCATATCGCCCACCGCGCCGACTATTGCAACTTCGGGCAATGTTTCAAGCGC
>JBAZLL010000018.1:0-6259 GCA_041650255.1 Candidatus Micrarchaeia archaeon
AGGAGCGCGTTGAACTAAAAACAGGCGGCTATTCGCTTGTAATGAACATTTTGGATATGCCCGGCATCGCTGTAAAAGTTGATTACCGCGACTTTATGGAATATGGGCTCGGAAAGAAAGAAGCGCAGGAGCGAGCCAAAGAGGCAACTCGGGGAATCGTGGAAGCGGTGAAATGGCTTGAAGATGTTGATGCCGCACTCGTGGTAGTGGATTCCACAGAAGACCCCTACAACCAAATAAACATCACATTGCTCGGCAATCTTGAAGCGCGAAACATTCCGTTTTTGATAGTTGCAAACAAAATTGATTTGCCCGGTGCAAACACAAAACGGGTTCGCGAAGTTTTCCCAAGCTACCCAATCGTTGAAGTATCCGCCGCAACCGGCGAAAACATGGAACTTTTGTACGACGAGCTTGCGATACATCTGCTTTAAATTCTTTTTCTTTAGTCCCGTTACATTCCCTTTTATTTTCAAGTCTTCTCTTTCTATTTGGTGTTAATATGCTCAGAACTCATACTTTCAGCCAAATAGACCATCGCATAAAGAAAACGCGTATTCTCGCAGAGCGATGCAGGCAAGACGGAAAAGTTATATATGCTCTAGCTCCGGATGGAAAAAAATACTGGGTGTGCATGCGAAAAAGTGCATGTGAAATGCATTCGTCGGTTCGTTTTGTGCATGGCAATCCGATATGCCTTGTAGAATCATTATATCGTGGTTGTAAGAACTCCGGTCTATAACCACCTCTAATTTAATCTTTCATTATCCATAATGTCGCATGCACATTTGCCTTAAATGCGGGCGTAGCGCGAAATCAGTCGAAGAAATAGAGGAAGGCTGTACCTGTGGCTCAAAAGTTTTCGTGTTCAAACGGGATGAGGCAGACTCAACCCATCTAAAACCCCTCATTCGCCCCGGAGAAGAAGAGCAAATTTTTGCACCTGAAAAACCGACCGAATCCGAATTTTCAAACGAGGAAAAAAGCGAGGAAGCCGCAAGCGAGTTGCCGCTTGAAGAAAACGAGAACGCCTCTTTGAAAAACGAGGGCGAATTCACACCCTCCGGCGTCGCATCTGCAATATTGTCCGACGAGCCTTTGGATGATGAGCCCGGGCATGACTATTGCGAGGTATGGCTTTCAAAAGGCGCCAAAATATCAAAAATCCGCGCGGAAGGAGAGAGTGTTGAGCAGGCAATTGAAAACATCCGTCAAGTTAGGCGCGGAATATTTGAAGTGGATTTACTCGGATTAAAAGAAGGTCCGCTTGTGGTGCGCGATCAGGAAGGTGTATATTATGTCCGCCTGCCGTTTGCGCATCCCGAACTGGACGAAATCTGATTTTTTAAAAGAGAATTTTATTATACGTCAAATAAAACTTGTATATTACATTCATCCTTTTTTTCTTCCAATTTCAGCTCGTGAAAAGTGACTGCCTTAATATTATCTTTTGGTCTTTTTTTCTCCCCAAAAACAGTTGCTTTTATGCAATTTGTCTTCTCATCAAATTTCTCAATCTTTATTTTGCAGGGCAAAATCTCGCGAATTTCTGCCTCTGCAAGAACGCTTGAGAGAAAATAAACAATAAGCTCCTTTTTACTTTGGGCCTTTTCCTCTATTTCAAATTGCTCTTTTGGCTTCGCGCTGTTTCCCCCTATCGCCTCAAGCATCGCCGAGCATGCCTGTCCCAACGCTTCCTGAAAATCTTTTCCTTTCGCCTGCACCATAATATCCGCAGTGTGCTCAACGAACTTGTAGCCCTTTTTCATAAATTAGAATCGTTTGCTATATTAAAAAGATTAGAGGGAGAGGAGCAAATCTATTTTGCGTCTATCAAAGCCCATTACCCACTGCCCGCCTATATTTATCTGCGGCACTCCGGTCTGTCCCGTGCTCTCTATCATATATCTTGCGGCGACTTGGTTATTTCCCACGTCAATATCCTCAAAGCTCACTCCGTTTGCTTTGAGATAGTCTTTTGCCATATGACAATATGGGCATGATTGCGTGGAATAGACCTGCACTTTCACAATGTTTTTTTGCGGGGCAATTCCCATTCGCATCTGCATCATTTTCATTGCTTTTATTCTTTCAAATTCAGGGTCGGTTTCAGACATTTTTTCCACCAGTTTTTTAGAGTGTATGCTAATATTAATCAAGTAAAGTTTTATAATACAAACATTTGAAGTTGTACGAATATTTATATCTTATGCCTCATTAGACGCACTAAAGGGATTTCGGGTGATTTAATGGCTGACGCAAAAAATTCTTTTTCATTCACAATTTTAAGCGTTTTTTCCCTTCCTTCCGGTCCCGTCGTTGCGGCAAAAGTTGAAACCGGTTCGCTCAAAGTCGGTCAGGTTGTCCAAATATCCGGCAAGCAGGCAAAAATTACAAAAATAGAGCTCAACAACAAATCCGTCTCGCAAGCCAACGCCGGACAAATGGTCGGCATTTCCCTTAGCGGAGTGAAAGCAGACTCGCTAATTATGGGTTCGCTTGTCAAAGGGGCATGAGTTGATTTTATGAACGAAATAGTCAAAGGACATATCGACATCAACACCGTGGTCGGAAATTCTGTTTTTATAGAACGAAAGGGGAAAAAAATTCCTCTCAAACCCGACTCGGAGCTTGAAATGAAAGAGCTTAGCGCAAACCGCCCTCAAATAGAAGACGGCGACACAATTTCAACCGGTTCAAGATGTCTCATTTCCATAAACAGCACCGGCTACAACGACAAATCCGAGAAATATATGAACTCGGCAATGCTCATGGTTTTGTCAAACAGCAAAGTTCGCATTCACACAAAAAAATCCGAGGAAAAATAGAGCTTATGCAGGGGCTTTTCGGAGTGAATACGACCGAGGAGCTTGAAACTCCAAACACATTATTTGAGCACGGAAAAACCCCGAACCATCTTCTCAACGGGAACGAAACCGGCTATATGTTAATAGATGTCATTTCTTCAAGCGAGACGCATATTCATCACATGACATTTGATGACAAAGCGGGGCTTTTTGTCGTGTGCAAGCAAAGCGGCGCAAGATTTGAAGCCGCAAAAAAAATAACTGGTGCGGGAAAAAACTTTCAAAAGGAAGTAATCGTCTCCGGCGGCGCAATCTATTCTATCCCTCTCACAAAATTTGAAGGAAGAAGCGCAACCCTTCGCTCTCATATATTTACATTGTTGAATCCGTTTATACACTCGTTTCTTGGAAAAGTAAAAGACAGCGACAGGCAACTGCTCTTGCAAGAGCAGGCGGCAAAAAACGTCCCCGATATAGAAGAGCAAATGGGATATGCCGCCAATGCATCCTCAATGTTTATCAAACTCAAAAAAATGAGTCCCGCACAAATGAAAGAGCTCGGCATTCCGGCAGAGCAAATGGCGCAAATGAAAGAGATGATGAAAGACGTTGATGAAGAGAAATTCTCAAAAATGACTGAGCAAATGCAGGGTGCAATGGGCGAATTCAAAAAACAATCCGCAAAAATGAAGACAAGCGGAATTGACTTTTCCAAAATGGCGCACGAGGGGGCAATCGCCTCCAAAAGGCTCAACAACTCCGCGATGGCGGACATGAAAAAAATGTTTGATGAAATTGAGAGCCTGCCGCCTTATCCACCTCTCAAATCAGAATACAAAAAAGCGTGATTGCAAATGGCAAAAAGAAAAAACAAAAATGCAAATATCAATCCAAAAAAAGCGTGATTGCAAATGGCAAAAAGAAAAAACAAAAATGCAAATATCAATCCAAAAAAAGCGTGATTGCATATGGCAAAAAAACCAAGCAAAACCTATTCAAAAAATTCCGCAGATAAAAAAAATAACCCTGCTCCTTCTTCAAAAAATAAATCCGACTCCTCTTCAAAATCCGATTCAAGCCCTTCAGGCGGATTGAGCGATTCCGAATTCGCAGAGCTAAAAGCGCAAATGAAAAAAGTGAGTTCATTCGGGGAAAAACTAACTCAAAGGCAAAAGGAAATAGATTCATTGGCAACTCCCGACTACAATCGCCTGGTAAAAGAGCAAGACGAGGAAAAAATCAGAAAATGGAAAGCCGCACCTGCACGCGTAATTCATATGCTAAGAGGTCAATCGCAAGGCAAAGACGGGCGATGGCTTGAGAACAGAATGGGCGGCGGCGGATTTGAACTCGGACCAAAATTGCAAATAGAAGATGAATGGGCGGTTTGCGGCTATCGCGTGTTCGGAGACGCATACATAATTCATAGTGGAAGCAGAGCCCCCGCTCTCGACGCATTTTTAGACCGCGACAAGGGGCCTCACATTCACATACAAGACGGCGACACTGTGCAAACACAAAACCGCTCTTACGTCTGGGGCATCACGACTGGCGTTCGTGCGGAGGAAGGCAAGGCATCCGATGAATTCAAAATAGACATCGGTCCGAACAGCAAAGCCCGCTTTTTCATTGACATAAAAAAATCAAAAGGCAAATACGAGGGTGGGGAATATTTCACACTAATAGAGCACAAAATTTCAAAAGTGGAGCTTATAGAAGGAATTTTTCACATAAAAATAAACGGTGGCGATGTAAACCGACGGTTGGAATTTGCCGGCGGCTATCGTGGAATAGAATTTGCCGAACCATTAATGCTCTCTTTGGCTGGAGATGCGATGACAAAATCTTTGGCAAAGGCAACCGGTCCAATAATGGAACAAATAAAAAAAACCATAAGCCAAGGACAGGCCCGCTCCAAAGCAAGCTGGAGAAGCGAGCAATCCTTTGAAGCATTTTTGGAGTTGAGAAACGGCACTCTCACGATATTCGGCTGTCCGAATAAAATAATCGGGCCCGGCGCTCAGGAAACAAAAATGGCGGTTGTAAGCAATGCGATTAAAAATTTGAATCAGGCAAGTGACCCGTTGGAATCCATGGGCGAAATATTAGGCAACAATGTAAAAGTCACTTTTTCAAATGGCAAATTGACCGAAACCGATTTGAACGCGCATCCGGATTCTCACGTTGTTCAAATAACAAAGTGCATGAATTACTGCCTCAATGCATATCTTCAGGTTTTGGATGCGAAAAAGGAACTCGCATCCATGAAAGAAGTGAATATGAAAACCATTCAAGACGAAGGAGATAAAGCATACAAAGAAGCGGAGCAAATGCTTCAGGATGCAAAAGACATTGACGATCCCGAACTTATAAAAGTCGCAAAAGCAATGCTTGACGGTGCGAAAAAAAGCGGGGAAGACAACGAGCTGAACCGGGGAACAATAGAAGCATTCAAAATGAGGCGGAAAATTCTTGAGAAGCAGATTGCAAACGAGGGAAAAATTCGCAGTCTGCTTACCAGTCTTTCCTGATGTTTGAAAAAACTTTGATGTTTGAATAAATTTTAATGTTTGAAAAAAATTTGAAGGTGATAAGATGGGAATTTTAGACGGACTTGCAAATAAAGTAAAGAGCGATTTGGAATGGAAAGCAGGACAGGAAATTTCAACCGGCGTTGCAAAAGGGGCTTCGAAGGTTTTGAATAAAGACGGAAGTAGCAGTGGCGACAAAAGCAAATGCCCAAAATGCAAAAAGCCAATTACCGAAAGCGGTCTAAAATTCTGTCCGGAATGCGGAGCAAAACTCACCCTCACTTGCAAAAAATGCGCAGTGGATTATCCGGTCGGGACAAAATTCTGCACAAAATGCGGAACCGCGCTAAAGGACTAAATAAGTCGGTCTGCGCAAAAAACCAACAATGATTTGCGCACACCCTCCTACTTTATAATTTATTTAGATTTCATTTTTGCATGGAAAAAAACACAATACTCTACGCATCTATTTTTTTGGCGGCTCTTATTTTGTTGGCAGGCTGTGTATCTCAAACCCAGCCCAAGGCTTGTACTACCGAAGCCAAGCTATGCCCCGACGGCTCTTCTGTTGGAAGAAACGCAAACAATAACTGTGAATTTGATTCGTGCCCTCAATTAATTGGCGGCGATCGTGATTCGCACGGTTGCATTGGTTCAGCCGGATACACTTGGTGCAATGCAACACAAAAATGCATCCGAGTTTGGGAAGAAAACTGTACCGCACCTTTAGTTGGCAATGACAAAGATGAACACGGATGTATTGGTTCTGCCGGATACAGCTGGTGCGAACAAAAACAAAAATGCATCCGAGTTTGGGAAGAAAACTGTACCGCACCTTTAGTTGGCAATGACAAAGATGAACACGGATGTATTGGTTCTGCCGGATACAGCTGGTGCGAACAAAAACAAAAATGCATCCGA
>JBAZLL010000019.1:0-4258 GCA_041650255.1 Candidatus Micrarchaeia archaeon
TGGACGCACAGCTTGTGCTGGCAACCTCCTCCATTTTGCAAAAATGCAAGAACAAAACAGTTGTCTCAACCGTAGAGTCTTCGCTTTCTCTAAAAGATGCCGCCGACTCTGCCTGCGCAAAATTGCTTATCACTCCAGTCGGAAGCCTGCATGTCGCAAGAGAAATGAAAAAACAAAATGCCTGCTTTGGCGGCGAGCCGTGCGGCGAATATATATTTGAAAACGGCGCGGGCTCTCCGGACGGATTGGCGGCAGGATTGTTTTTCACCCAATTATTTTGCAAAGAAGGAAAGCTTTCAACCCTCGCGTCAAAAATTCGCACATATCCAATTGAGCGGCTAAAAATCAAGTGCGCAAACGAAAAAAAGAAATTTGCGCTTGAGCAAATAAAAAAACAATGGCCATTTGATTCTCCCTCGTTTGCGGACGGAATCAGAAGTGACTGCGATTGGGGCTGGGTGCTTGTGCGCCCCTCAGGGACAGAAAGCTATATGCGCATCACAATGGAGGCAAGGCAAAAAGAGATTCTATCAGTCAATCTTGCAAAAATTGAAAAAATTGTAAAAAGTTGTGTCATATAATCCGTTTTTTGACGAATTTTCAAATCCAAATTCATGTTAATTAAATATCTTATGTCCCCAATTTTTAGTGGTGGTATGAAAATGGCGAAAATACTTGTAACCGGAGCAAACGGTCAAATCGGCTCCGAGCTCGTCGTGGAGCTTAGGAAAAAATACGGCAAGGAAAATGTTATCGGGCTTGATTTGCGCGATGCACTGCCGGAAATTTCAGACGGCCCATTTGTTGTAATGGATGCAACAGACAAAATCAAGCTCGGCAAAATAATTGACCAGCACAAAATAACTGAAATTTATCATCTTGTGGGAATCCTTTCCGCAACCGGAGAAAAAAATCCCGAGTTGGCATGGAAAGTGAATATGGAAAGCCTCAAAGCCGTGCTTGATTTTGCAAAAGAGAAAAAGCTCAAGGTCTTCTGGCCGTCTTCAATCGCCGCATTCGGTCCGACAACCCCGCGCGACAAAACCCCGCAAAGAACAGTTCTTGAGCCAAACACAATGTATGGCGTTACAAAAGTCGCGGGCGAGCTTTTGTGCAGTTATTACAATCACAAATACGGTGTGGATGTTCGCTCGGTCAGATTTCCCGGAATTCTTTCATGGAAAACCCCGCCCGGCGGCGGAACAACCGATTATGCAGTCGCAATATTTTATGACGTTATACAAAAGGGTGAATACACCTGCTTCGTGTCCGAGGGCACGGTATTGCCAATGATGTATATGCCCGATGCAATCCGCTCAATAATTGAGCTCATGGCGGCAGACGGCAAAAAGCTCACTGTTCGCACAAGCTACAATTTGGCGGCAATCTCATTTTCTGCAAAAGAGCTTGAGACTGCATTGCACAAAAAGGTTGCAAAATTCGGCATGAAATATGTGCCGGATGAGAGGCAGAAGATTGCGGACTCATGGCCAAAATCAATTGACGATTCCGCGGCAAGAAAAGACTGGGGCTGGAAGCACAAATACGGGATTGATGCTATCGTGGATGATATGTATTCAAACCTTGTGAAAAAGCTAAAGTAAACAGATGTAAAAAAATTCGGCTCTGGTGGGGCGGCCCCGAGGCCGCCTCGGTATCTCGTCCGGGTTTTTTTGTTTTGTTTTTTCCTTTATTTTCTACCCTGGTTTTTTCGGGCGTCTGTTTTTTTCTTTTATTTTTCCCAATCTCTTTCTTAGTTCCTTTTATATTTCTAACCCTCATTTCCTTTCTGATATAAATGGGTTTTGAAAGCCTTGAAAAACAAATTAGAAACGGCATTGAGCCTTCAGCCGCATCCGATAGCAATCTTGCGCAGGGTGCAATTGCAAATGCATGGGCGACATTTCTAAACTCTTACACATTGCAGGCATCCGCCCCCGATGCGGCTTTCATAAACTCATTGCGTGGCAATCTTGCAACCTATTATCTTCGCTATCCTATTGCGGCGCAAATGCTTGAGCACAGCCTTGAGCTCTCAATTCATTCCAAAATAGGCGGACCTTATGCGTCAAATCTATATTCATCCGACATGTTTACGCGCGAATATGTAATTTGCTGGTCGCAAATGTTTCGCAATCTCTTTTGCAAAAACATTTCCGGCGCCGCAAATATCGCATTAAGGCAAATTTCATCCGCAATCGCGCTAAACGAATCCCATTATTCATTAATCAAAGACGACATCGTTTCGCTTTTTGAAAAAGGAGAGGGAACTCTTCTGTCTCCTCTTAATGCGTCCGATGCATGTTCAAGGGCAGTTTTGCCATTTATCCGCCAGGTATCCATCTCCTATTCTCAATTGAGCAGTGAAGGGCTTTTGGCGAGTCAAAACCTTTCATTGCATGAAAGCGTAATGGACGCAATAAAAATTGCCAACTCCCGCGAGTTGGAAAAAACAGTTGTGCCCTATTTTGAAAAGCGCAAAAAAATAATTGTCTGATTTATTTTGCTAAATTTCTCTTGCCCCTTCATCAGTTCCAATTATCACTTTGAAAACTTCTTTTGTAAAAATTCCGTTCTCAAGCACTCCTGGTATCATATTTATCTCATGCTCAAGCTCGGATGGATTTGCAATGATTCCAAAATCGGCATCTACAATCCACATCCCATTATCAGTCACAAGCTTCTGGCTGTCTTTTGAGCGCGCCTTGATTGTTTTTGCCCCAAGCCCTTTGAGTGCGCGAACAACCGACTCATGTGCAAAAGGCAAATATTCAACTGGCACCGGCTTGTCAAGAGAAAGAGAAACTTTTGATTCGTCCGCAATTATCACAAGCTTGTCCGAATTATATTCAACAATTTTTTCACGCGTAAGCGCGGCGCCATATCCTTTTATGAGCATTTTTTCCCCATCAATTTCATCCGCGCCATCAACCGCCAAATCAATTGTTTGCACATCGTCAAATTCAACAACTTTTAGCCCGCCCGCGTGCGCAAGCTTTTTTGTGCGCTCGGATGTGCACACGCATTTTAATTTCATTTGTTCTTTTTTTGCCCGCTCGCACAAAAGCTTCACAAAATATTCGGATGTGCTTCCGGTTCCAAGTCCAAGAGTCATTCCACTCTCAACAAGCGCAATCGCATATGTTGCCGCATTAATTTTCTGCCTTTCTTTGGAGTCCATAAATAAAATTGGGAATTGAAGCATTTAACCCTTGCCCCGCTTTTTCCTTGAAAAATCAGGCAGGGCCCTTAAGAAGAAGCAATTAGTCAAGCCTTTGGCTAAAAAAAAAAGAAAAACAAAATTAGGCTATTGCTAAAAAGAAAATTTAATTAAAAAATAAAAAAATCTAGCAGTTTCTTGCAACCATCTGCACTACGCCCTTAAGGCAGTAGATTGTGCCTGCAACAAGTCCCAACATCTGCAATGTAATATAGCCAAATCCAAAAGATATTAGCAATAGTCCAAGTGCGATGTTAATCAGTGACTTTCCTCTGTGGTACGAGCCTGCATCCTCTGGGCAGCAGCACCCTTCCGATTTCATTGATTTTTTCTTCATGGGCATATAGCCTCACCCCAACTTCTTTGTTGTATCAACAATTTTGGGCAAATATTTAAACCCATCGGCTCAAATCCACACATGCATCAAAAGAAAGCCTGCATCATCTACTCCTATCCTCAAGGTTCATTTCATGGGGAGCAGATGCTTGCAACCGTTAAAAAAACGCTTGAAGACGATCGAACCGAACATTCGCTCATAAATTTGTATGAAATGAATTTCAATCCGGTAATGAGTGCGCAGGAAGTTGCCACTTACGGAAAGCAAATTCCGCTTGAAATTACGCGCCAGCAGGAAATATTGCGCGCAAGCGATTTGTGGATTTTTATCTATCCTGTCTGGTGGTCAACCCCTCCCGCAATACTAAAGGGCTGGATTGATCGCGTGCTTACTCCCCGTTTTGCATACGATATGCGCGGCGGGCAAATAGCTCCCTTGCTCATGAACAAGCGCGCCCTCATAATCCGAACCTATTCCTATTCCGCATTGCATGAGCAAAAAACAGGCAACGTCGCGAAAAACTTTATGGAAAATTGCGTGCTTGCCTCCTGCGGAGTTAAATCACTGGCAATAGATGTTTTTTCAATAAACTCGTTGGCAGAATCCGCTTTCAAGCACACACTCGGCTATATCCCCGGCGCGGTTCGCCGAATGCTTGTGGAATATACTGTCGTTCCCCATCATCTTCGCTCAATTCCGGC
>JBAZLL010000020.1:0-2696 GCA_041650255.1 Candidatus Micrarchaeia archaeon
TGAATGTTGTTAGTGCGTCTTCGGAAGTTATTTCCCCTGCGGGCTTTGGATTGTTTATACCTGCACAGTGCACAAGCACGGACACATCGGGAATTTTTGAGGTGAAATATTTGTTTATTGAATCGGGGCTTTCCAAATCAAGCTCGCCTTTTTCCGGAGTAATTGTTTCAAATCCTTCCTTTTTGAATTTGGATACCACTGCGGCGCCTATTCCGCCATGCGCCCCCAAAATAAATGCTTTTTTCATGAGCTCACCTTGTTTGAAATTTTGATGCACCAAATTTATTTGTCGTGGAGCAAAAGCTCCTTTTTTACCATGTCGCGATTCTTATCATACCAATTGTAGAGCCCTTCTATGGATTTTTCAAGGGACTCAAATTTAAAATCGGAAAATTCCCGCATGAGCCTGGAATTGTCCCCGCTGTATTCAACACCTATTTGCCTGTCTTTAAGCACGATTGGCAAATCCTTGCCGGAAATTTTTAGCACCATGTTTGCGATTTGCACAAGCTCCACGGCGGAGTTGGGAGTGATATTGTACGAATTGTATTTTTGGTTCTTGCTTGAAAACCTCTCGATTAGTTTGCAAAGGTCGTTCACGTGCACATAATCAAATTTTTTGTTTTGCTTTATTGTAAGCGGGAGGTCAAACATTGCCTTGCACACCATGTTTGAAATAAAACGGATTGAGTAGTCCTCGTGCGGTCCGAAAACCCCGAACGGACGGAGCTCCACCATATTTTTGTTTTTTTCAATGTATTTTGAAATTACATATTTTGAGAGCCCGCCCTCGTCAGAGGGCATATGAGTGTCAAAATAAGTCTCTTTCATTTTCGGAAGGTAATGCTCGTTTGAATAGACAAGCCCGGAGCCCAGAAAAATCAGCCTGGAAAAGCAATCGGAATTTCTGGCCACGCCAAAAAACATTTGCATATTGTCGTAAAGTTGCCCGCTTGCGTCCATACTGTTTCGGTGCCCGGGCTTTACCGCGGCATGCACCACAACATCAACCACATTTTTGCGCATGTACGCCCGCACGGCGTCCGCGTCCGTAAGCTCAAGCTCGCTTCTATCCGGGGAGAGGACGGTGTGCCGCGCAGATAAATAAGGCACAAGATTTTTCCCGATAAAGCCGGAACCGCCGGTAACTAGTATCCTCATTAGTATCCCATAAAATATTGCCCGTGGTGCTTTTAATACTGATTTGGGATATAAGTATATGAAAACCTCTTCGGGTGGGCAGTCTTTTGGCAAAAGGGTGTCGGTTGTTGTTCCGCTTTATAATGCAGAGAAATTTATTGCAAAAACCCTTGAGAGCATAAGGGCGCAGGAGCATTTTGAATTTGAAGTGATAATATTGGATAATGGCTCCAGCGACAAATCGGCGCAGATAGCCGAGCAATTCTGCCAAAGGGACCCGAGATTTAAGCTTTATAAAAATAACAAAAACATTGGATATGTTCCGAACCTCAACAGGGGGCTAGAGAATGCGACAGGAGATTATATCGCGTTTTTGCATGCAGATGATTTGTGGGATGAGAAATTTCTTTCAAGCTCGATTGCGCTCTTTGCGAAATATCCAAGCGCGGGAATGTGTTTTTGCAGATTTGAAAATATTGACGCAGAAGGAAATTTACACAAAACAAAAGCCAGAAACGCGCTGGGCGACGAAACACGCCTGATTGAAAAGGACAGGCTCTTTGAAATGTATATCGGGCGGGATTTCACTCCTGTTTGCACCATAATGGTCTTGAGAAAAGCGCAGGATGAGGCCGGAGAATACGACGTTCAATACCCGGGTCCGTGCGATTATGGGATGTGGCTCAAGATTTCTGCTCGCTTTGACGGAATATACAATTCTGGTTCAACTTCAAAATATAGAATTCACGGCTCAAGCGGCACAAGCTGGCTTATTGACATAAGCACGATTCTTATGGAGCAGTACAGCATGGCGCACAAAATATTCCGCGAATATCTAAAGCCTGGGGAAAAAGATGAGAAATTGAAGAAAAAGCTTTTGCGAAACACAGCACTAAGCGCCTTGCGTCAGGCGGCAAATTCAATAGCGCAGGGCAAGGGCGGCGTGTGCAGAAGCAAATGCGCGCTTGCGGTTGCAATATACCCCGAGATAGATATACAAATAATTTCGGCGTGCATTTATTTCGCATCTATTTTCACGATAATTTTATCTCCGATACTCTCGGTGCTTATTCCGGCATGCCTGCCGTTGCTAAAAAGATTAAAACTATATTGAATGGAAAGATAGATATGGACAGGGACTCTGAAAGCCTAAAAAAGGAAATAATCACGCTTGCAAGAAAATATTGCAAGAGCGTGCATGTGCCAAAGGAATGGAAAGTCGGCGATAGGATACCGTATTCACGCAGGATATTTGATGAGGAGGAAATTGCAAACCTTATAGATTCCTCTCTGGAGTTTTGGCTTACCGCCGGAAGATTTAGCGAGCAGTTTGAGTCTTCGCTTTCAAAATGGTGGGGCGTAAAATACTGCGCATTCACAAATTCGGGCTCATCTGCAAACCTGATTGCACTAAGCGCGTTTAGCGCAAAAACCGCTGGAGAAAGGCGAATGAAAAGGGGAGATGAGATAATAACCACCGCCGCAGGTTTTCCCACCACAGTAAATCCGATTTATCAAAACGGCGGCGTGCCTGTCTTTTTGGACACGGAACCGGG
>JBAZLL010000021.1:0-2569 GCA_041650255.1 Candidatus Micrarchaeia archaeon
CATTCTTGCGGCTATTCCGCGCCCGCACCAGCCATAGCCATATACGACTACGGTTTTTCCGGCGAGCAAAATGTTCAGACCGCGCACGAGTGCGTCGGTTACGCTTTGCGCAGTTCCGAACTGGTTATCAAGCAGATACTTTGAGTGGGCGTCGTTTACATCCATTATCGGCAATTTGAGCTTGCCTTCTTTTTGCATTGCGTTCAATCTCACAATGCCGGTGGTTGTCTCTTCACAGCCGCCGATCATTTTTTTCAACATCTCGGGATATTTTTCATGAATGCGCATTGTAAGGTCGTTCCCATCGTCAATTATGATGTCGGGTTTTGAGGAAAGCACCTGATCAATGCACCAATAGTATTCTTCGGTTGTCTGATTGGACCACGCAAACACCTGCAAATTTTTCGGGTCGATAACAGCAAGTGCCGCCGCAACGGAATCATCGGTTGTGTTCGGGTTGCATGAAGCACCATAAACTTTTGCGCCTGCGGCTACAAGGGTTCTTAGCAAAACACCAGTCTTTTTCTCAAGATGCAATGCGATGCCGATTGTAAGCCCCGCAAGAGGTTTTTCTTTTTCAAACCTTTTTCTGATTATCCCAAGAACGGGCATATTTAGCTCTGCCCAATTAAGCTCAACTTTTCCGGCGTCTGCTAAAGACGCAATTTTTACTTTGCTCATGGATAGAATATGGAGTTTGGGCTTTATTTTGGTTTTGATTCGGCTTAATTTAGAGAATCGGATATTTTTTGCGCATTTTGCATAACTTTTTGCACGTCAAAAGTGAGTATGGTTTTGTTTTTCATTACCCATTTTCCATTCACCATTAAGTCGGAAATGTTTTGTGCACCGGCGGAATAAAGGAGCCAGCCTGCATTATTTGAGAAAGGAATCAACTCGGGCGAATCCGCATTTAGGAACGCAAGGTCTGCAAGGGCACCCGGAGCGATTTTGCCCGCATTTATTCCAAGGGCTTTTGCCCCGCCTTCAAGAGCCATAAAAAGATAATCATCCGCTTTTGCGGCAGCGGGATTTTCAAGATGGTTTTTTTGCAGGAGAGCAGCCATTTTGGCGGTTTCAAACATGCTAAGAGAGTTGTTGCTTGCGGGCCCGTCGGTTCCGAGGCAGACATTTGTATGATTTGCGATATATTTTGTGATTGGAGTAAATGACCCGGAACCAAGCTTCATGTTTGCAATTGGGCAGTGGGCTATGCTTGCACCAGATTTTTTTATGAGTAGAATATCGGCAGGATTGCAATAAATTGCGTGCGCGAGAATTGAATTTTTTGTGAGACAACCTGTTTTTTCAAGAATAGAAATCGGAGTTGAATTAAATTTCTTTTTTGTGAATGCAAGTTCGGATTTTGTTTCACATGCATGAATATGAAGCTTGAGATTTAATTTTTTTGCCAGAGACGCACTCTCCTGCAAAAGCTCCTTTGAGCAGGTGTTTGGCGCGTGCGGATTTATTGATGGGGTCAAAAGACCGGTTTTGTCCTGCGAGATTTCTTTTGCATCTTTTTGTGCCTGCTTTAGTTCTGATTGTCCTTTGCCGTCAAAATCGCCCAAGTCAATCATTGAATAGCCGAGAGTGGCGCGGATGTTTGTCTCTTTGGCGGCTTTTGCGATTGCACTTATGTGAAAATAATTGTCATTAAAGCAGGTAATTCCGCTTGTGAACATTTGCGCGATGGAGAGCATTGTTCCGGCATAAATGTCGTTTGCGCCGAGCTTTTTTTCTTTCGGCCACATGTGCTTTGAGAGCCAGTCGTGCAGTGGCAAATCATCGCCGTGCCCGCGCAATATTGACATTGGAGCGTGAGTGTGCGCATTGATTAGCCCCGGAATTACTATTTTTTTTGTGCAGTCTATTTTTTGGGCGGAGCTATGATGTATTTTTGATTTTGAAACGGCGGAAATTTTGTTCTCAACTATTAGAATGTTGCGGCGCTCAAAACGATAAGGCCTGCCCGGGAGAAGAGTTATTGCATTCTCAAGAATAGTTGCCATATTTATATCAGAGGTGTGTGGTATATTTAAGGATGATTAAATGGATGGAACCAAACTTCTTGCATTGGGAACGCCGGTAATGGATATATTTTATGAGGCGGATTATGCCTTTCTAAAAAAGCACAATCTTGAGGCAGGGTGCACAAACCATTTGACAGATGAACAGGTTGCACAAATTGAAAAGGAGCTTGCGCCGATTCACGAGGCGGCGGGGGACAATGCAAGAAATGTTTGCGAATCTTATGCAAAAAGCGGCGGGCGCGAATGCGCATATATGGGAAACGTTGCGAAAGATGAGACCGCAAAAAAGATTCGCTCAAATTTGAAAAAAAACAAAATCGGGGATTTGACGGCGAATGTTAGCGGGAAAACCGGAAGAATTATGTGCATAATTACTCCGGATAAGCAAAGGACTTTTGCGGTTTATCTGGGAGTGGGGGAAAAGAAGGTGAATATTTCCTCTCTTGAAATGGCGAAAATGTTTTTTTGCACAAGCATCACGCTTTTTCATCCGGGCGTTGGAGAAAGCGCGTATGAATTGGCGAAAAAATGCAAAG
>JBAZLL010000022.1:0-2522 GCA_041650255.1 Candidatus Micrarchaeia archaeon
AAAAAGAAAAAACTGGAAGGGAGGGGGATGAATCCAAGGGTTTCGGGGGAGGGTGTCCCTCCCCCAAGACGCTTTTCAAATCCTGCCAAGCCCGTTTTTATATCCCCTTCTTTTAGAAAAAGAAAAAACTGGAAGGGAGGGGGATGAATCCAAGGGTTTCGGGGGAACCGCAGGTTCCCCCAAGACGCTTGTTAGCCGACTTCATAAGATGCGCTTACTGAAGCGCTCACTTTTGCCTTGCCTGCAGAAATGGATATTTCAGCTCCTGAGGCAGAGCCGACCATTGCATCTTTTGCATAATATGCGCTGTTTGAAACAGGCTCAACGGAAGAGTAACCTTCATTGAGGTTTGCAAGCGCTTTTACGCCGACTCCGGAAGCAGATGCCATTGATTGTGCCTTTTGTTTTGCGCCTGCACAAGCTTCTTTGAGAAGGCGGGCATATACTTCATCGCGCAATTTATCCGAGAGCAAAAATTGTATGCTCTGCACATCGTTTGCGCCGCTTGTCACCGAGCTTTTTACTATTTTGCCGGCGATTGAAGTGTCATAGCTTACAACACGCAAAGTATTTGTGATAATGTAGCCTCGGTCCTCAACCTGCTCGGATGTTTTGTTCCATTCGCTCCATTTGTCAAGGCTGTATCCTACGGTTTTTATGTTGCTTTCCAGCACGCCTGCAGAAATAAGGCTTGATTGAATTGCCCTTATTTTTGCGTCATTTTCTGTTTGCAACTGTGTGGGGTCTGCCCCGCGACTTACAACAGACAAAATTATTTCAACTTTGTCGGGTGTCACTTCCTCGCTTGCCTGCGAATTTACATAAAGCAGGTTGCGCTCGTTCGCCGGCGAAGATGTAAACCCGGCATAACTTTTTTGCGGAGCAAAATAAAGAGCTCCCGAGATGGCAACCAAGCCCAAAAAAATTGCAAGTGCCATCAGAACTAAATTGCAGTGTTTTGTTTCTGCCATATGAATCACCAAAAAGAAGATGAAGGCGCTAAATATAAAGCAGTTGTATATTATTCGGAAAGAATTGCGCCCGAATTAAATGAATGTGCTAAAAATTTGTGTTGAGGATGTAATCGGGGTTGAGCGATGCCACACGCAGGAGATTTGAGATGTTTTTTGCATCGCTCATGTTGCAAAAAGGATCATATGCATAAACAATCTGAGAGCGTTTATCAAAGAAAAAATTATCTCCACCCAATTCCCAATAGCCGAGTTCTACGGCGGCATTCACAAAATTGGAATACACAGTATATAGTGGGTCCTCAAGAGTTGCAGTCTGAAATTTCATGGGCAGAAAATCGCTGACGATCATACTTTTCTTTCCATCACTCAGAGATGCAAGGGCAAGAACAATTTTCACATTGTCTGGGGCGATATTGACAAGATCTAAAAGACCTGCCATTTCAAACGGACCCCACCTGCCCAGAGGCTTATTGCACGAAGTTTCTTTGATAAAATATGTTTTTTCCTCGACTCTGAGAGTATAAGTCATGCGATGGGATTTTGAATATGTGAAAACTTCTGCACGAATATAGCCGCCATCGAGTTTGGCTTCATCCACAAGTATTATTGGAGTCATCCAATTAAGGCTCTTAAATTTGGGGTAAAAATACCAGTCATCAGGTATTGATTGCGCAAATTTCCACGCCTGCCTGAAGGTGGTCGAATGCAAGTCCAATTCCTTTTTGAAATCGCGATGGTAGAAAAGAATCTTTTTTTGCCTTAAAAAATCAGATATGCCGCTATTGGGACCAGGGGACGAAGGTGAATGCCTGAATGACGGATTAAACATGAAATTATAACTCAAACAACATATATAAACCTATTTCCTCGACCTTGAATTCACTTCTTCTTTGAGGTCCTGCAAAATGTTCATGAAGTTAATATAGCTCTCAAAAGGAGATTCGTACGGGGAGAAATAGTTGTGCACATCCTGGTCTGACAGCGATTTTGTGCAACAATAGTAAAGATGATCGGAATTTTGCAGATGCCTCCATGCGCGCAAAAGCTCCGGGTCGTTTATTTCTTTTATCGGCTTTTCCAAAGAGGTAAGCTCGCTCCAGCATGAATGTTGCATCTCGTTTCCAAGCCATGCGGAAGTGTCGCGCTCATTGTCCGCCCAAGAGATTACGCTATCTGAATCTATTTCTCCGCGGGGCTCAATTGAGTTTGCAATCTCGCCGGGAGTCGCGAATTCCAGATGCTTGTAATTTTCAATCTCGCTAAAAAGATGCTTTAGAAAATTATGTATGCCTGTATCGGCCCAATGATGCTCGCCGAATGTTTCATAATCCATGAATAAATTCACGCAGTCGCCCTGCAAATCGGAAAGCCATTTTGCATATTTTGGCGCGGTGAGCGGCCATTCATTCCAGCTTTTTTGCGAGAAGCGATACCCGATATCGTCAGAGAGTTTAAAGTGCCTAAGCAGTGCCTTGATTGATTTGCAATTTTTTACGGAATATACATAAGTGGGCGAGCGCCAGCCGAGCAGATGCTCAAGCCCTTCGG